>CAYMHQ010000175.1:0-5882 GCA_964390275.1 uncultured Coriobacteriaceae bacterium | reverse complement strand
CGTCTCGCGCGTGGGTCCCATCTTGCCGCGCCGCAATTCGTTTGGTACCATACGTTAGATACCTAACGATTGGAACGCCCATGGACCAGACGCACCCCACCCCTCAGCCGGATATGACCTCGGTTTTCGCGACCTCCGTAATCCCCGCGATCCCCGCGACCCCCGCGGCCGAGCTCGGCGAGGTCGGCACCCTCGACCTGCTGCGGCTCTTCAGGCAGTGCTCGCACGCGCAGCGGCGCGCGAACGGCTGCCACGGCCAGAACAGAATTCTCCGCAAGCTCGCCGAGTGCGGCCCTATGACCCAGCGCGACCTCGCGGCCTCGATCGACCGGACCCCGGCGACCCTGTGCCAGCAGCTCGAGGCGATGGAGCAGGCGGGCCTCATCGAGCGCGCCAAATGCCCCGACGACCGCCGCAACGTGAGCGTTCGCCTCACGCCGGCGGGCGAGGAGGCTGCCGAGGAGGCGCTGCGGAGGAACCGGGCGCTCGCCGACGCGCTCTTCGGCGACCTCGACTCCCGCGACCGCGCGGAGCTGTTCCGCATCCTGTCGGGGCGCCTCGAGCGCTGGCGTGTGATCGGCGCCGCGGCGTTCGAACAGGCCGGACCCTGCGGTGGCGCCCTCGCCCCCGAGGAGGAAGCCTCCCGATGAGGCTCGCCGCACGCTACGTCGCCCGGCACATGGGCCTCTACCTGGCGACGGTGTTCTTCCTGGTCGCGGAGGCCCTCTTCGACCTGCTGCAGCCGACGCTCATGTCATACGCCGTCGACGAGGGCGTCCAGGCGGGCGACCTCTCCGCGGTCCTCTGCTACGGGTTCGGCATGCTCGGCGCGGCCGTCGCGAGCTTTCTCGCCGCGCTCGCCCGCAACGCGCTCTCCGCCCGTGGCTCGCAGATCGTCGGCGCCGAGTTGCGCTCCGACGTGTACCGCCGCGTCATGGAGCTCTCGCCCGGTAACGTCGACCGCATCGGTGCCCCCTCGATCGTGACGCGCCTCACCAACGACGTGAGCGTCGTCGTCGAGTTCGTGACCTCCCTCATGAGGGCGGCCGTCAAGGCGCCCGTGCTGTGTGTCGGGGCGATCGTCCTCATCTCGATCCAGACGCCGGAGTTCGTCCCCCTGCTGCTCGCGGTCGTCGCGGCGGTCGCGGCTGTGGTCGCGCTCAACGTGCGGCTCGGCGCCCCGCGCTTCACCCGCATGCAGCGGGCGATGGACGGCCTCAACGACGCGAGCCGCGAGTTCCTCTCGTCGGTGCGCGTCGTCAAGGCGTTCGGGGCGGAGGCCCAGGCGTACGCGACCTTCGGGTCCGCGGCGGGGGAGGTGGCGCGCGCCGGCACCCGGGCCCAGCGCCTGCCCGCCGTCCTCACCCCGTTCACGAGCCTCTCCGTCAACCTCGGTGTCGTCGCGCTCCTGTGGCTGTCCCAGTCGCAGGACGCCTCCCAGATCGGCCGTCTCATGGCGTCGGTCAACTACATGACGCAGCTCATCCTCTCGCTCGGCCTTGTGGGGCTCGTCGTGAACCGCGCGGTCCGCGCCTCCGCGTCGGGTGGGCGCCTCTCCGAGATTCTGGCCGAGGAGCCCGAGCTGAAGGAGCCCGAGCTGAAGGAGCCCGAGGCCGCGAAGGGGCCGGAGGCCGCGGGGGAGCCCGGGGGCGACGGGTCGCTCGCGTTCGAGGGCGTCTCGTTCTCGTACGCCGGCGCCGCGGGCCCCGCGCTGCGGGACGTCTCGTTCCGGGTCCCCGCCGGGTCGACGCTCGGCGTCATCGGGCCCACCGGCTCGGGCAAGACGACGCTCGTGAACCTCGCCGTGCGCATGTACGACGCGGAGGAGGGGCGTGTGCTCGTGGGCGGCCGGCCGGTCGGCACGATCCCGCACGGCGAGCTCTGCCAGCTCGTCTCCCTCGTCCCCCAGGTGTCGACCCTGTTCACCGGGTCGGTGGAGGAGAACCTGCGCTGGGGCGATCCGTCCGCCTCCGAGGAGGTGCTCTGGGACGCCCTGCGCGTCGCCGGCGCCGCGGGCTTCGTGAGCGACCTCCCCGGCGGTCTCGGCGCGCGCGTCGACCAGGGCGGGACGAACCTCTCGGGCGGGCAGCGGCAGCGTCTGTGCATCGCGCGCGCGGTGCTGCGGCGCCCTCGCGTCCTCCTGCTCGACGACTGCACGAGCTCGCTCGACGCCTCGACCGAGGCCGAGGTGCTCGCGTCCCTGGGGTCGTGCCTGCGGGGGACGACGGTTGTCCTCGTGAGCCAGCGCGTCTCCACGGTCCGTCGCGCGGACGAGATACTCGTGCTCGAGGGCGGGCGCGCCGTCGGGCTCGGCACGCACGCCGGGCTGCTCGCGTCGTGCCCCGTCTACCGTGCGGTCTATGAGTCCCAGACGGGCGACGTTCCGCTCGCGCCGAAGCCCCTCACGGGAGGCCCCCATGCCTGATCCCACCGCCTCCCGCCCCCTGTGCCCGCCCGTCGGCCCCTCGGGACGCCCGAGCCGCCGCGACGCGCGGTTCAAGCCGCACGCGAAGCCAAAGGACGCCCGGGTGACGGCGCGCCGGCTCTGGTCGTTCGCGCGGGGGAACCGCACGGCGCTTCTCGTCGCCTGCGCCCTCGCCGGCCTCCTCGCGGTCGCCCCGATCCTGGGACCGCTCGTCCTGGGGTGGGCGGTCGACGCCATCGAGGTGCGAAAGCCTGTGGGGACCCTGCTCGCCGCCCTGCTCGCGGTCTACGCCTGCGACTGGGCGCTCCACGTGGGGCAGGGCGCGCTCATCTGCTCCGTGGGCCAGCGCATCGCGCTCCGGATCCGGCTCGACCTGTTCGCGGCGATGGAGCGCCTCCCGCTCTCGTACTTCGAGGCGCGCGGCCACGGT
This sequence comes from uncultured Coriobacteriaceae bacterium, assembly GCA_964390275.1. Lineage (GTDB taxonomy): Bacteria > Actinomycetota > Coriobacteriia > Coriobacteriales > UMGS124 > CAYMHQ01. The sequence goes on along the minus strand of CAYMHQ010000175.1, from coordinate 3,027 downwards.
GACCTCATGAGCCGCGTTCTGAACGACGTCGACAACATCCTCAGCACGCTCTCGACCTCGCTCACCGAGTTCTTCACGCTCCTCTTCACGGCGGCCGGCATGCTCGCGGTCATGCTGGCGCTCGACGTCCGCCTCACCGCCGTCGTCCTGCTCGGCACCGCCATCGTGGTCGCGTCCACGCGCTTCGTGACCCGGCGCACGCGGCCGCTCTTCGTGGCGCAGCAGCGCGCGCTCGGCTCCCTGAACGGGCACATCGAGGAGTCGGTGGGCGGGTTCCCGCTCATCCGCGCGTTCGGGAGGGAGGGCGCCTCGACCGAGCGGTTCGAGGAGCTCAACCGCGCCTACACCGCGACCGCCGAGCGGGCCCAGCTCTGGTCGGGCGTGCTGATCCCCATCTCGAACCTCGCCAACAACGTCGCGTTCTTCGGCGTGGCGGTGGTGGGCGGCCTCCTCGCCGCGCGCGGGGCGATCGAGGTCGGCCTGGTGGCGTCGTTCCTGCTTTACGCGCGGCAGTTCTCCCGGCCGTTCATGAACCTGGCGGCCATCTACAACACGCTCCAGTCGGCCCTCGCTGGCGCCGAGCGGGTCTTCGAGGTCATGGACGAGCGCCCCGAGCCCGCCGACCGCCCGGACGCAGTCCCCCTGGAGAGGCCCCGCGGCGACGTGCGGCTCGACGAGGTCGTCTTCGGGTACGACCCCGCCTGCCCCGTCATCCGCGGCGTGTCCCTCGACGTGCCCGCGGGCACCCGCGTCGGGGTGGTGGGCGCCACGGGGTCGGGCAAGACGACGCTCATCAACCTCCTCGTGCGGTTCTACGACGTCGACGGGGGCGCCGTCCTGCTCGACGGGCGCGACGTGCGCGACTACCGCCGCGCCGACCTCCGGCGGGCGTTCGGGGTGGTGCTGCAGGACCCGTCGCTCTTCGGCGTCTCGGTCGTCGACAACATATGCTTCGGCAAGCCCTCGTGCGGGCGGGCCGAAGCCGAGGCGGCGGCGCGCCTGGTGGGCGCCCACGAGTTCATCGAGCGGCTCCCCAACGGTTACGACACCGTGCTCGAGCGCAGCGGCGCGGCCCTCAGCCAGGGCGAGCGGCAGCTCCTCACCATCGCGCGCGCCGTCGTCGCCGACCCGCCGATCCTCGTGCTCGACGAGGCGACGAGCTCGGTCGACACGGTGACCGAGCAGCGCATCCGCCGGGCCATGCTCGCCCTCACGCGCGGCAGGACGTCGTTCGTGATCGCCCACCGCCTCGCGACCGTGCGCGACTCCGACCTCATCGTCGTGATGGGGGAGGGACGGATCGTCGAGCGAGGGACCCACGAGGAGCTCCTCGCGGCAGACGGGGCATACGCGCGCATGTGGCGCGACCAGGTGGGCGACGCGCTCCGTTGAACTCGCTGTTTTCATGTTTGGGACGGTTCAATTTCCGTTCCGTTTCCAGTTTCGGGGCCTGTTTATGCAACGTGTGGGCTCGATTTCGGCGGCGTTAAAACGGGCGATTTTGGCCTCCCCCTGCCGTGAAAAGTCGCATTCTATGTCCAGCCGAAAACATCGCGCGTTTTTCGCAGGTTCGTCCCGCCGTTCAGGAGTCAGTCGCGCGAAGGAAGTCCGGAGGAGGATTCATCATGAGCTATGTTGAGAGTGTCATCGAACAGGTTAAGCAGAAGAACGCCGACCAGCCCGAGTTCATCCAGGCCGTCTCCGAGGTCCTGACCTCGATCGAGCCCGCCATCGAGGCCCATCCCGAGTACGAGGAGGCCGCGCTTCTCGAGCGCATCGTCGAGCCCGAGCGCGCCATCCTGTTCCGCGTCCCCTGGGTCGACGACAACGGCAAGGTCCAGGTCAACCGCGGCTACCGCGTCCAGTTCAACAGCGCGCTCGGCCCGTACAAGGGCGGCCTGCGCCTGCACCCGTCCGTGAACCTGTCCATCATCAAGTTCCTGGGCTTCGAGCAGATCTTCAAGAACAGCCTCACCACCCTGCCCATGGGCGGCGGCAAGGGCGGCAGCGACTTCAACCCCAAGGGCAAGAGCAACGGCGAGGTCATGCGCTTCTGCCAGAGCTTCATGACGGAGCTCTTCCGCCACATCGGCCCCGACACCGACGTCCCCGCGGGTGACATCGGCACCGGCGCCCGCGAGATCGGCTACATGTTCGGCCAGTACAAGCGCCTCCGCAACGAGTGGTCGGGCGTCCTCACCGGCAAGGGTCTCTCCTTCGGCGGCTCGCTCGCCCGCACCGAGGCCACCGGCTACGGCCTGGTCTACTTCGTCGACAACGTGCTCGCCAAGAAGGGCGACTCCCTCGACGGCAAGACGGTCGACATCTCCGGCGCCGGCAACGTCGCCATCTACGCCTGCGAGAAGGCCACCCAGCAGGGCGCGAAGGTCGTTACCATGAGCGACTCCACCGGCTGGATCCACGACCCCGCGGGCATCGACCTCGCCGTCGTCAAGCAGCTCAAGGAGGTCGAGCGCGCCCGTCTGTCCGAGTACACCGCCCGCGCCGGCCGCGGCGAGTACCACGAGGGCCGCGGCGTGTGGCAGATCCCCTGCGACGTCGCCCTTCCCTGCGCGACCCAGAACGAGCTCTTCCTCGACGACGCGAAGGCCCTGCTCGCCAACGGCGTCAAGGTTGTCGCCGAGGGCGCGAACATGCCCACGACGCTCGACGCGACTCAGCTCCTCATCGAGAACGGCGTCGCCTTCTGCCCCGGCAAGGCCTCGAACGCCGGCGGCGTCGCGACCTCCGGCCTTGAGATGAGCCAGAACTCCGAGCGTCTGTCCTGGACGTTCGACGAGGTCGACAACAAGCTCAAGGGCATCATGGGCAGCATCTTCGCCGCCGCCGACGCGGCCGCCGAGGCCTACGGCAAGCCCGGCAACTACGTGGTGGGCGCCAACATCGCCGGCTTCACCAAGGTCGCCGACGCCATGCTGGCCCAGGGCATCTGCTAGTTCGTTCTGCTCGCCCCGCCCGGTTCAGTCCGGCCGGATTCTCATAGAGTGACGAGGGACCCCGTCACGG
>CAYMHQ010000174.1:1607-5895 GCA_964390275.1 uncultured Coriobacteriaceae bacterium | reverse complement strand
CCTACGACCGCAGCGTCGCCTTGAGCCGGCCGGGTTTGAGCAGCAGGTCGAGCGCGTCGACCGGGCTCGTCACCACCACGTCGGCATGCGCGAGCAACGCGGCGCACGCCCCCTCCCGTCCGATAATCGCGATCGAGAGGTCCGCGCGGTCGAACATGCGGATGTCGTTGAGACCGTTCCCCAGGCACACGACGGCGCCGTCCGCGCGTGCGAGCAGCCCGTCGACCACGCGCTCCTTGCACTCGGCCGCCCCCTCGCGCGGGAACGTCTCGACATGCACGTCGAGCGAGGCGCACTGCGCCGCGACGGTCCCAAAGGTGTCGGCGGTCAGGACGTACATCTCTACGTCGCCCGAAAGCCGCCCGATCCGCTCGGCCACGTCGCCCGGGAGCAGCCCGTCGACGGCGACCGTCCCGTTGTAGTCCATCACGAGGTACGCGATGTCGAGGGGCTCGCGCCCGGGGATTTCCACGCGAATCAAGGTCGCGCACCGCCTTTCAACTGGGGTTTCATGTCTGATGGCGCCGCGCTGGTTCGCCGCCGTGCTGGTCCGCAGCCGCCCTGGCCCGCCGTCGCGCCCTATCCGAACGTCCCGCTCAGGAACTCGCGCGCGAACTCGCTCGCCGGGCGCTCGAACACCTCGGACGCGCGACCCGACTCGACGATCTCCCCGTCGCGCATGACCACGAGGTCGTCGGCGATGCGGCGCGCCTGGGCGATGTTGTGCGTCACGATGACGACAGGCACCTCGTCTGCCAGGCCTTTCAGCAGGCTCTCGATGACCGCGGTGCTCTTCACGTCGAGCGCCGAGCACGGCTCGTCGAGCAGCAGGACCTCGGGCCTCGCCGCCAGGGCGCGCGCGATGCACAGGCGCTGCTGCTGGCCGCCCGAGAGCTTGAGCGCGTTGCGGCGCAGGTCGTCGCCCACCTCGTCGAGCAGGCCCACGCGGTCGAGGCACGCGCGCACGGCCTCGTCGGCCTGCGCCTTCGCCTTCGAGCCGAGCCCGCCCGGGATGAAGCCGTAGTATCTGAGCACGTAGGTGATGTTCTTGTAGACCGAGAAGGGGAACGGCGACGGCGTCTGGAACACGAGCCCCACGCGTCGGCACACCTCCTCGGGCGGCAGCGTCGCGGTGTCGAGCTCGGTCCCGTCGGCCTCGACGAGCACGACCTCGCCGTCCGTCGTCGCGCCCGGCTCGCCGCGCAGCATGCCGTTGAGGCAGTGGAGCAGCGTCGACTTGCCGCAGCCCGAGGGTCCCACGATTGCGGTGATCCCGCCGCGCGCCACCTCGAGCGACACGTCGTGCAGGACGGTCTTGCCGTCGTAGGCGGCGCTCAGCCGGCGCGCCCGCAGGACGGCCCCGGTCCCCTCGGTCCCCATCGTCGTCTCCATCGTCATCACGAACGACCCCACTTCTCTTGGCTGCGACGAGCGTACACCGTCGCGACGAGGCTGCTCGCGAGAACGATCGCCATCATCACAAACGCGGTCCCAAAGGCGGTGTCGAGGCTCGACCCGCCCTGCGCCACAAGGAGGTACAGGTGCATCGGCAGCGCCATCGCGGGCTCGAACACGCTGCTCGGGAGGCCCGCGAACGCCACCGCACCCGTGAACATGAGCGGCGCCGTGGCCCCGCACGCGTAGCACGCACCCAGCACGAGCGCGCTCACCAGCTCGCCGCGGCAGGCGGGCAGGGCGATGCGCAGGACGGTGTGGAGCCTCGTGCAGCCGAGCGCGTACGACGAGCGCACCATCGACCGGGGCAGCTCGCGGAACGCCTTCTCGGCGCGCACCTCGATGAACGGCAGCACCATGAGCGCCAGGGCCACCCCGCCGGAGAGAACGCAGCGCCCCCATCCCACGTCGCGCACGAGGAAGCTGTAGGCGAAGAGACCGAGCACGATGGAAGGGACACCCGCGAGGCACTGGATCACGAGCCGCATCGCCCCCTCGAGCCGCGGCCTCCTGCAGTAGAAGACCATGTAGACGGCCGTGGCGATGGCCGGGATCCCGCCCAGCACAACGGCGGTGGTCGTGAACCAGAAGCTGCCCACGATGGCCGGGAAGATGCCGCCCTCCTCGCCCAGGATGAGCCCCGAGGGCGCCTCGGTGAGGAACTCCCAGCTCAGCGTCGAGAACCCCTTGAAGAACACGTAGCCAAAGAGGGCCGCCGCCACGCCCACGGCGAGCGCGATGCCCGCGTACGCCCACAGGTGAACGAGCGTCCCGCCCACGCCGCGCCGGCGCCGCACGACATCGCCACCCCGACTCGCATTCCCGCAGCTCACAGCCCCGCGACCGTCAACCTCGTTCCTCACAGCGCCACCCCCTGTTTCACGAGCCGCCTGCGCACGAGGTCGATCCCCACGTTGATCACGAGCAGCAGCACCACGAGCACGAGGCCGGCGGCGAAGAGAGCGTGGTAGTGGTCGCTCCCGCTCACCGCGGTGCCCATCTCGAGCGCGATCACCGAGGCGATCGTCTCGCCTTTGCCGAGCAGCGTGGGAAAGAGGTTCGCGTTGCCCATGACCATCATGACCGCCATGGTCTCCCCCATCGCCCGGCCGATCGCGAGGACCGTGGAGACGAGGATGCTGCGCCAGGCCGCCGGCAGCGCGACGGTCGCGACCGCGTGCCAGCGCTCGACGCCGAGAGCCTCGGCCGAGGGGAGATAGAGCCGCTCCGCCTTCACAAGCGTCTCGCTCACCGCGCTCACCAGGTACGGGAGCAGCATGGCGGCGAGCACGAGCCCGGCAGCGAGCACGCAGAGCCCCGTGTGCACGCCGGCAGCGAGGAATAGCTTCACCACCGTGGTGAGCCCCACAAAGCCGTACACCACCGAGGGCACCCCGGCGAGCAGGTCGATCACCGGGTAGAGCAGGCTCCGGGCGCGCGGCGAGGCCGAGGTCGCCAGGAACAGCGCCGCCCCCACGCTCACGCCCAGCGCGATGACGAGGGCGAGCACCGACACGGCGAGCGTGCCGGCGATGAAGTTGAAGATGCCGAACGAGGGCTCGCCGGTGAACGCGATGGGCATCCACCGCTGCCCGAGCAGGAAGTCGCCCAGGCCCACCGTCTCGAACAGCGGCAGGGCCTCGCGAACGATGAAGTACAGGACGAACGCCAGCGCGAGCAGGGAGGCAGCCGCGAGGAGCCTCACGAGCAGGCCGAAGCATGTGTCGAGCGTCCTGGAAACCGTCACGAGGCCCCGCCTCAATCAGTCGATCCTTACGTCTTGCGAGCCGGCCGGACTACGCCGCCGGCTTCTCCTCGGCAGCCTCCTCGGCCGCTTCCTCAACAGTGAACGAGGGGATGTAGCCGTTCGCGACGATCGTGTCGTAGCCCACCTGCGAGTAGATGTAGTCGATGAACGCCTGCGCGGAGGCCGAGACCGGCTCGCCCGTCACGAACATGACCGGGCGCTGGATGATGTAGTCGCCGCTCAGGATGTTCTCCTGCGAGGCCTCGACGCCGTTGACCTTGAACGCCGCGAGCACCGTCTCCTTGGAGTTGGCCTTGTTGAACGCGCCGAAGCCCGCGTAGCCGATGCCCCACGGGTCGTTGGCGATGTTGGTGGCGAGCTCGGTCATCGACGCGGACTGGGTCGCGGCGGGCGTGACCTCGGAGTCGCCCATGACGGCCTTCTGGAAGACCTCGTACGCGCCGCCGGAGAGGTCGCGGATGTACACGTTGATGGCCTCATTGGGAAGCGAGGCGTCGAGCTGGTCCCACGACGTGATCTCACCGGCGAAGATCTGGCGGATGAGGTCGGTGTCCATGTCGTCGATCACGTCGAGCACGGGGTTCGAGGCGTTGACCGAGACCGTGAGCGCGTCGTGCGCGACGAGGAACTGCTGGTAGTTCTCGCCGAGCGCCTCGACCTCGGAGTCCTTGATGTCACGGGCGAGCATGCCAAAGTCGGCAGTGCGGTCGATGGCCGCCTGGGCGCCCACGCCCGAGCCGCCGGGCGCGACGTAGATGGAGATGTTCTTCTTGGGGAACGACTCGTCGACCTTGTCCCACGTGACGTACTTCTCGGTGAACGACGAGGCGAGCGAGGAGATGATGGGGTAGAGCGACGTGGAGCCGCAGAACAGGACCTGGGCCTTGAAGTCGGCCTCCTCCGCCTGGCCCTGCGCGTCGGCCTGCGCGTCGGCGAAGGCGAGCGAGGTCCCTCCGACAAGGGCGGCGCCGAAGGCGAGGGAACCGAGCACGACGGAACGACGAGAGAGATTCATGAACGACCAGTCCTTTCGGTTGATTCGGCGCCGCGCGGGACTACGCGGCG
>CAYMHQ010000174.1:0-1507 GCA_964390275.1 uncultured Coriobacteriaceae bacterium | reverse complement strand
CGCATTATAGTACCTCGTCTAATAAAATGCAGCAAAACGCTAATAAGCGGCTTTCCAGCAGGACGAACGTCACGCGTGGAAATTCGCACGCGGGCGGGGTCGGGAGGCGTCCTCCGACGTAGAACGGCTACACTGTGCGCGGTACTGTTCCATCGGCTGACCCATCAAGAGTGAGGAAGGGACCATCGAACATGGACTTTAACGATTCCGAGGTCGTCGAGCTCCTCGGGCGCCTCTCCAACGCGCGCGCCTGCTCGGGCTTCGAGGACGAGACCATCGCCGTCGCCCGCGAGTTCTGCGCACCGTTCGCGACCGTCGAGACGAACTCCCTGCGCTGCGGCTTCGTCATCCCCAAGAACTTCAGCGGCACCAAGCCGGTCGTCATGATGGACGCGCACGGCGACGAGGTGGGCCTGCTCACCAAGTCGATCCGCGACACCGGCGTCATCACGTTCGTCCAGCTCGGACGCTATTCCAAGGGCACCCTCGGCGCCCAGACCGTGCTCGTGCGCACCACCGAGGGCAACTGGATCCCCGGCGTCGTGGGCATCAAGCCTCCGCATTTCATGAGCGAGGCGGAGAAGGCCAGCAACGTCGAGCCCGAGATGACCATCGACGTGGGCGCGACCTCCCGCGAGGACGCGATCGAGAACTTCCACATCGGCATCGGCGAGCCCGTGGTGCCCGCCACCCAGTTCACCTACGACGAGAAGAACCGCGTCGCGTTCGGCAAGGCGTTCGACTGCCGCGCGGGCGTCACCGCCATGCTGTTCGCGATGCGCGAGCTGGCCGAGATGGACCTGCCGTTCGACGTCGTCGCGGCCATCAGCGCCCAGGAGGAGGTCGGCGAGCGCGGCGTGGCGTCGAGCATCCGCCGCTTCAACCCCGCGCTGTGCTACATGTTCGAGGGCTGCCCGGCCGACGACACCTTTGGCAACCCGGCCGACATGCAGACCGTCCTCAAGAAGGGCCCGATGTTCCGCTACTTCGACTGCAGCATGATCACGAACCCGCGCTACCAGCGCTTCGTGCTCGACGTGGCGAAGAAGGAGAACCTCCCCGCCCAGGGCGCCGTCCGCGAGGGCGGCGGCACCGACGGCGGCGTGGCGCACCTCATGGACAACGGCATCCCCTGCGTCGTCTCCGGCGTGCCGTCGCGCTACATCCACGCCGGCTGCTCCATCTGCTCGCTCGACGACGTCGAGAACTCCGTCCGCCTCGCCGTCAAGGCGATCGCCGCCCTCACCCCCGAGGTCGTCGCGGGGTTCTAAAAGGGCGGGAGGAGCACGGCTCGCAAGGCCGCGCACGAGACCGAGGTCAGGCAAGAAAGGGCGGGCGGCGATCCGACGTGACGGGCGCCCCCGCCCTCTTTAATCCCAAGCATCGAGGAGACCGCACATGCGCGCTTTTATGAGCAGAGCACTCGACCTCCTGGAGAAAGAGCGGGCGCTTTAAAGAGAGGTGCATATGCTATGCCAGGTATACTCGTGGTTGAAGATGATGAAAA
>CAYMHQ010000173.1:0-5915 GCA_964390275.1 uncultured Coriobacteriaceae bacterium | reverse complement strand
GCATCCACCAGACTGCATAATCACGCCGTTTGATGCATTTCGCCCCCGGCGCCGCCCCGACACGCCCTCACGCCCCTCCGGAGCGCCCTCATGCCGCCTCGGGCGCCCCTCCGCCTGCGCCCCTACGCCGCCCTCGTGCCGCCCTCTCGCACGACCCCTACTCCCGCACGCCAGCCTCGACCCGCGCGATCAGCTCCTCGCGGGAGTTCACGTCGAGCTTCGCGTAGACGTGCTTCACGTGGGTGCGAACGGTGCTCGGGGAGATGAACAGCTTCTTCGCGATGTAGGTGGAGCCGTAGCCGCGACTGACGTACGCGAGCATCTCGCGTTCGCGCGCGGTGAGGCCGCCCTCCTCGGCGAGCCGGTCGATGCGGAGCTCCCACAGCACGTCGCGGTCCTCGGCTCCGGCGCCGTCGGCAGCCCACGCCCCGTCGGCACCCGCGCCGGCACCCGCTCCGCCAGCCCCTGCTCCACCGGCCCCCGCACCGCCAGTCCTCACGCCGGCAGCCTTTGCGCCGCGACCGCCGGCAGGCGCACCGCCCCAGGACGCGTCGGACGACCCGCCGCGCACGAAGTTCCGCCACGCGAACACGGTCAGCTCGGCGATGACCAGCGCAAAGTACACGCACATGACGATCCAGGACATCTCGCCGAGGTTCGTCGCGTCGGCGGGCACGAGCAGCGCGTACGTCTTGCCCAGCAGCGTCGCCCCGGACGACACGGCGAGAAGCGCGCCGCACACGAGCGGCATGGGGAAGTCCTCGGAATGCGCGAAGAGGGCGCCGGACGCGACGGCGAACAGCGACACGAGGATGAGCGGCGTGTACACGCTCATGGCGCCCACGGTGAACAGCGGGTTCGACTCGGGGAAGCTGCGCAGGACGAAGCACCCGAGAATGGCGAGCGGGATGACCAGCCGCTCCACGAGGATGACGAGGGGCGTGCGGCGCTGCGCGAAGCAGGCAACGAGCACGATGACCGCCGCGAGCACGCCGCTCAGGCACTCGCTCTTGTGGACCTGGTCGCCGAGGCTGAACTCGAAGACGCCCATCATGAGGCAACAGGTGAAGAGTCCGAGCAGGACGAGCCATTCGAGACCGAGCAGGTTGCGGAGGCGCTCCCCCAGGCCGTCGGACACGACGGCGGGGTCGACCCCGGCACCGGCCGCGCTATCTGCACCGTTCCCGCAGGTCAGCACCAGCGCGGCGACCGAACCGACCACCGCCATCGCCGGGAAGCACACAACAAGCACGGCGGCGGGCGCGGCGGCCATCGCCCAGATGATGAGGGAGGACGCGAGGCACGCGACGCCTCCGTAGAACACGACGCTGCGGAAGTCCATGTCGAAGAGCCGCACCCAGCCGAGCACCACGAAGACCGCCGAGGCCCCGCCGACCGCGGAGAGAACGTTCAGCGCGGGATAGGTCGCGCAGTCGAACCACAGCGCGACGGGTATCGCCACCTGCGACAGCGCGTAGAGCGCGACCGCGACGGCGAGCCCCGCCCGACTCAGCCCCTCGCGCGCGGGAGACAGCGCGGACCGCAGAAGCATGGCGACCGCGGCGACGAAGGCGGCTCCGACGCACACCATGCCGGACGGCTCGAGGAACGTGCCGACGGGGGCGAGGCGCGCGAAGACGCTCGCGTTGGGCTGGTAGAGGGGCGACGACGCCAGGAAGAACGTCAGGAGGAGGAGCTCCGGGCGGACGGCGATCTTCGGCTCCTCGCACAGGCTGCGCGCGTAGGCGGACCTTCTCCCGGCGGTCGTCCCGCCGGACGCCACACCGCCGGCAGTCGCCCCGCCAACCCTTCCGCTCGTCATGCTCCCCCGCTCCCCTCATCAATAAGCTCTGGCCGCTTTGCATGAGACGCCGCACCTCATATCGGCGTCCCGCAGCGTTCCGTCGAACTCCGCCATACCGCGCGGCCGTGCGACGCACGCCAAGAACCACGCTTGACTTTTCGCGAAAGATTGTAATCCCAGCACAACCCGGTCGTTTTGGAAATCCCCAAATGCGTCGATGCGCCTACCCAATCCGGTTGATTGGCCTCACGCACGGTTGGGGCCACCATCTATGTCGTGCGTCACCGGTCGCCGGCCGTCTCGCGCGCCGTTCGACCGCACGTCAACCGCACGTCAACCGCAACAGAGAACCGCAACAAGGAGGTAGTTCGCATGTCCGAGATGACCCGCAGGAACTTCATCGCCGCGTCGGGCGCCATGGGCGCAGCCGCCATGGTGGCGAGCGCGTGGGCCGGAACCGCCCTCGCCGAGGAGGCCTCGCAGGCAGCCGCCGAGGGTGCCGAGGGTGCCGCCGTCAACGCCGCCGCGGCCGGGAGCGCCATGGGGTCCGGCGACGGGATGACGGTCGCCGGCGTCGAGACCCAGTCCGCCGGGCTTACCGCGCCGCTCTCCAACGAGGGCCGCGCCGTGTCGCCGTGGGGCGACTACTACCCGTGGGCGGCCGAGGCCCCCGCGATCGCCGAGGAGGACGTCGAGGAGACCATCGACTGCGACGTGGCCGTCATCGGCATGGGCGTCGCGGGGTGCGCCGCCTTCCGCGCGGCGAGCGAGGCCGGCGCCAAGACGGTCGGCATCGAGAAGAGCTGGCAGAACATCTGCCGTTCCTCCCAGTACTGCTACCTCAACGGCAAGTACACCGATCACTTCGGCCTGCCCCACCTCGACCTCGAGGCCATCCTCAAGGAGGAGTTCGAGGAGTGCAACTCGATGTCGAACTACAACATCGTCCGCCGCTTCGTCTACAACGAGGCCGAGGCGATGGACTGGTGGATCGAGGGCGGCGACTGCCGCGTGTGCGAGCCCGGCGAAGAGATGGCGATGGGCGCCTCCGAGAACAACGTGAACACCATGAGCGACGCCTCCATCGACTATGAGCACGAGCGCCAGGCCGCCTACCCCGAGAACTTCAACTTCGGCGACCACCAGGCCGTGCTCGACAACAACGTCCAGAAGGGCCTCGACGCGGGCACCGGCTCGCAGGTCCTCTACGAGCACAAGGCCGTCGAGCTCATCAAGGACGAGTCGGGGCGCGTGTGCGGCGTGTACGCACTGAGCTACGAGACCGACAAGTACAAGCGCATCAACGCGAAGAACGGCGTGGTCATGGCGGCAGGCTGCTTCCGCTCCAACCTCGACTACGTGCGCTACTTCACGCCGAACCTCATCTTCAACGGCAACGGAAACCCCTGGCCGCACGTGGACGCGTGGGGCGTCAAGACCAACTCGGGCGACGCGTACCCCATGGGCTACTGGGCGGGCGCCTCGATCCAGCAGTACCAGTGCTCGCAGATGCACGTCATGGGCGGCCCCGGCGACGACGACAGCCAGATGACCTCGATGGGCTTCACGGGCCCGCTGCTCCGCATCAACTACAACGGCAAGCGCTTCATGAACGAGGACACCTGCGCCGCCGACGCCGAGTATCCCATCGAGCTCCAGCCCAAGCACAAGTGCTTCATGATCTGCGACTCGCATTTTGAGGAGCAGGCCGCACAGTGCGTGAACACCTTCGCCGCGGCGCTCTCCGACTGGGACGAGCAGGTGGGCAACGGCACGATCTTCAAGGGCGACACGCTCGAGGAGCTCTTCGCCTCCATCGAGGGCATGGACGTCGACGCGGCGCTCGCCACCGTCGAGCACTACAACGAGCTGTGCGCGGCCGCCGAGGGCCTCGACCCGCAGGACACCTCCGCCGACCCCGACTACGGCAAGAAGGCCAAGTACCTGTTCCCGCTGCAGGACGGCCCCTTCTACGCGCAGCGCATGGGCGTGGGCCTCTGCCTCGTGATGATGGGCGGCCTCGAGTCGAACGAGGAGGCGCAGGTGCTCGACTGCGAGCGCCAGGTCATCCCCGGCCTCTACGCCGCCGGCAACTCCCAGGGCAGCCGCTTCGTGCTGAAGTACCCCTTCCGCCTCTCCGGCCACAGCCACGCCATGGCGATGTTCTACGGCAAGGTCGCCGGCGAGAACGCGGCCGCCGGGCTGTAAACCGCAACGTAATCGCACCCAATCGCACGAGAAAGGAACCGCAATGGCAATCGCACGCAGGGAGCTCATCAGGAACGCCGCCGTGGGCACCGTCGCCGCCGGCATGCTCGCGTCGGGGATCGCGCTCGCCGAGGAGGCGCCCGCCGAGAACGCCGGAGACGCCGCTGCCGAGGGCGCCGAGGGGATGCCCGAGGGCGGCATGCCCATGTTCGGCGGGGAGTACGTCCCCATGGAGGAGCTGCCCGACACGTACCAGGCCGGTGACGTGACGTTCACCAAGATCGCCGGCAGCACGTACTCGAGCGCGTCGTGGCGCATCAAGCCCGACCCCATCCCCGCCGACCAGATCGTCCAGACCTACGAGGCCGACGTGTGCGTGGTGGGCCTCGGCCACTCCGGCGGCGCCGCGGCAGCCGAGCTCTCCGAGGAGGGCTTCACCGTCATCGCCCTCGAGAAGCAGCTCGAGGACATGTTCATGACCACCGGCACCGACTTCGGCCACATCAACTCCAAGCTCTCCGAGTCGCTCGGCGGCGGCTCGGGCTACGACCCGGTCGAGTTCTTCAACAACTGGATGCTCAACTGCGCCAACGCCGCGAACCCCGGCCTCATCATGAAGTTCGCCCAGAACTGCGGCGACACGATAGACTGGTGGTACGACAAGTCGGGCGGCGCCGAGGCCAAGCTCGTCTTCGAGGGCCCCAACGAGGAGCGCCCGCACATCGTGACCCAGGTGGGCGCCTTCAAGTTCTACTGCACCTCGGTCAACTTCTACGACGCGCCGTGCGTCCTCAACAGCAAGGCCGAGGTCGAGGCGCGCGACCCCAACAGCAAGTATCTCTTTGGGTACGCGGGCGCCCAGCTCGTGACCGACGAGGCCGGCAAGGTGTGCGGCGTGGTGGCGCAGAACGTCGAGACCGAGGAGTACATCCAGGTGAACGCCAAGGCCGTGCTGCTCGCGACCGGCGGCTTCGGCGGCGACCGCGAGATGGCGCGCGACATCCTGCTCGACATCCAGTACGCGCTGCAGCCCAACGACCAGTTCAACCTCATGGGCATGGACCGCACCGGCGACGGCATCAAGATGGCCTACTGGCTCGGCGGCAAGATGGAGCTGAACCCCGCCACCAACGACGGCAAGGCGAGCTGGCAGACGAGCAGCCCGGCCCTCGTGCCCATGCTCGCCCACCCGCAGGGCATCCACCTCGACTACACCGGCCGCCGCTTCTACAACGAGTACTGGGGACCCATCGAGACCCGCTCGCGCCCCCTCATGACGCGCAACCGCGACGTCTTCCTCGCCGTGTACGACGACAACCTCCCCGAGTACATGCAGTACGTCCCCGCGTCGCACGGCACCACCAACCCCAAGCCCGAGACGCTGCAGAAGGCGCGCGACATCCTCGACGCGGCCTACGCGGTGAAGGGGACCGGCTACTACGACGAGGCGAGCAAGTCCACCTGGTACGCGGGCGACTCGATTGACGAGGTCGTGAGCGCGCTGGGGCTCGACGAGAAGGTCGCCGCCAACGTGAAGGCGAGCGTCGAGAGCTGGAACGCCTGCGTGGCGGCCGGTTCAGACTCGCAGTTCGGGCGCGACGCGCAGTTCCTGTTCCCCATCGAGCAGGGTCCGTTCTACATCGAGGTCAACGAGGGCAACGTCGTCCTGGGCAACTTCCTCGTGTCGAACGGCGCGCTCTACACCGACGCCGACCAGCGCGTCCTGGGCGACGGCTGGATGCCCATCGAGGGACTCTTCGCGACCGGCAACAACACCGGCGGACGCTTTGGGTGGGACTACTTTAGCCCGGCGTACGGTGTAAGCTGCGGCATCGCGACGACCCTCGGCCGCGAGGCCGGCCGCTCCATCGGCCAGTACCTCAACGGCGAGCTGGTGTAACGA
>CAYMHQ010000172.1:0-5930 GCA_964390275.1 uncultured Coriobacteriaceae bacterium | reverse complement strand
AGGGGGTAGCAGCAATGGAGTACACGACTGACACGGGTGCCATCCTCACCGACGCGGACCTTGAGACAATGGCCGCAGAGTACGAATCCGGAGAGTGGTCTGGGGTCGGGCAAGTTGAGCCGGGGCGACCCAAGCTCTACGACGAAGACATGGAGACGGTCTCCTTCAGACTGCCCCGCTCACGTATCGCGGCGGTCGAAGCGGTAGCGAAAGCCCGCGGGGAGTCGAAATCGGAGTTCTTCCGAAAGGCCATCGACGAAGCCCTGCTTCAGCCGGCATAGCCGAGTCGGGACCGGGATAGCGGGCGGACAAATCCAGGACAGGCAGCAGCCTGTCTGCCCTGTTAGCCTACAAGATTGTCCCCCCATTCCCGCTCGGCATATGCAAGCCGGACGCGGCGAGTCACTGCGTTAAAAGGCATTCCAAGCGTGGAGAATCGGCGGGCGCGTCCGCTCGCAGGAGATCGCGGGCTAGAATCCCGCTTGTCCGGCGCCCCCTTGCGCGAACCGCATCAGACGAGAGGATTGCCGCCCCGCGCAAAGCGCGTCCCCTCCAACCACCCCCTCCACCGAAAGCGAGGTGCCCCATGATCGTCCCAGCCGCAGAGCGCATCGCGGAGCTCCTCGGACGCATGCTGGCCAGCGGCGACGCGACGGGGGCGCTTGCCGGGCTGGGCGTGACGAACTATCGGCTGCTCGGACTGGTCGAGGAGGTGCTCGGCGACGACGAGGCACGCTTCCCCGACGGGCGGATGCTCATCTGGGACATCGCGCGGCACGACGGCTACCGCATCCCCGACTACCCCATGGCGGGGTGCGGCGACGTGAAGGAGTTCCTGAGCGACGAGGGCGCGCGCAACATCCCCGACTGGTACCGCGTCCACCTAGGCATGGACCGCGCGACCTACGACGAGATCTACCGCTACGAGCTCGTCATGGTCCGCAACCGCGCCCTGTGGCGCAAGGTCTTCCTCGTGCCGAGCGCGACGGCGGCGGGGAGCGACGGCCTGCTCCCCCGCGAGCTGCTGGGATGGCTCTCGTTCGCGCTCGGACGCGCGACGGGCGACGACGACCCCGCGCTGTTCAGGCGATGAGGGACGAGGCGAGCAGCGCGGGCAGACGCGGGAGCAAATTGCCACATATATAGACGCGAAGGGCACGCAAGGACCGACGAACTCACCAAGCCATACCGTTGACACGATATAATCAGGGCCTTCGTTTGTCGCCATTATCAAGGAGAGGCAACGCCCATGAACCTCGGCATGGAAACCGAGTACCGCATCCAAGCCCCGCAACACGCTTATCGCTTCAACGCTCTATCGCTCTGGAGACATCGAGATCTACGGTACTGGTCTGCAGCGAATCAAGGACGCCTGCAACGGGGCAAACGTGCCGTTCTCAATCACCCAATCCGGCCACGGCGTTCACGTATCTTTCACCCGCTCCGAAGCCAGGAATATCGCCAGTCCATGCATGCCAGTCGAAATGGCACCTATGAGTTCCGAAATAGTTCCGAAGAGTTCCGAAATGGTTCCGAAGCAATGCTCAAAGCGCTGTCAAGTAGCGAGCGCGCCGTGTACAACTATATTGCGGAGCACGGTGCCTCAAAAACAAGCGAGATTGCCGAAGCCCTTGGGATAACGCCACGCGGAACGCTCAAGCTGCTACGGAAAATGGTTGAGAAAGACTTGCTTTCCGTCCAAGGAGAAACGCGTAACAGAGAGTACAGCCTGCGATAACACAATCTCGACCAACCCGCGCGCGATCGTGCCTCGCCACCGTCGCCCCACGCGCCCTCCATTCGAAAGGATGACCCCATGCCCGACACCCTCCCCGCCAGCGTCACCGTTTCCGTCACCACCGCCACCGCCGATCCCGCCTCCGCCGGCACCCGTCAGCTCGGACCGCTCGGCAGGCCTGAGCTGCTCGAACGCGTCAGGAACTACGCGCGGCTCCTGGTTCGCAAGGGATGCGCGCTCAAGAAGGGGCAGGAGCTCGCCATCAACGCGCCGGTCGAGGCGGCGGCGTTCGCGCGGCTGTGCGTCGACGCGGCGTACGAGGCGGGGGCGGGGCACGTCACCGTCATCTGGAACGACGACGCGGTGTCGCGGTCGACCTACCTCAACGTCCCGCTGAGCGGGTTCGAGAGCGTCCCGGAGTGGGAGGCGCTGCGCAGCAACCTGCTCACGCTGCGGGGATGCGCCTGGCTGCACCTCGAGGGCGAGGACCCGGCGGCTCTCAGGGGCGTCGACCCCGCCAAGCCGGCGGCCCGGCGCAAGGCGGCGACCAAGGCCATGGCCGACTACCGGCGCGGCGTCGACTTCGCCCACAACGCGTGGTGCATCGGCGGCGTGCCGACCCCCGCATGGGCGACGGCCGTCTTCCCCGACCTGCCCGCGGACGAGGCGGTGGACCGTCTATGGGACGCCGTCCTGCTCACCGCCCGCGCCGACGGGCCCGACCCCGAGGCCGCCTGGGACGCCCACCGCGCGAACTTCGAGCGCTCGCTCGCCTTCATGAACGGCAACCGCTTCTCCCGCCTGCACTACACGAGCGCCAGCCTCGGCACCGACTTCAGCGTGGGCCTGCTCGACCGCGGCGTGTGGGACGGCGGCGGATCGTCGCTGGTAGACGGCACGTACTTCTTCCCCAACATGCCCACCGAGGAGGTCTTCACCTCGCCCGACGTCCACAGCGCGCGGGGCACCGTCCACAGCGCGATGCCGCTCGTGCTGCAGGGCAACGTGGTGCGCGACTTCTGGTTCACGTTCGAGGACGGCGCGGTGGTCGACTTTGGCGCGGCGGAGGGGCGCGACGTGCTTGAGAAGCTCCTCGACACCGACGACGGGGCCCGCAGGCTGGGCGAATGCGCGCTCGTCTCCAAGAACACGCCAATCCGCGAGTCGGGTCTGCTGTTCTACTCGACCCTCTACGACGAGAACGCGTCGTGCCACCTCGCGCTCGGCATGGGCTTCCCCGAGTGCCTCGAGGGCGGCCTCGACATGACGAAGGAGGAGCTGCTCGCGGCCGGCGTGAACGACTCGGCGGTGCACGTCGACTTCATGGTGGGCGCCGACGACCTCGCGATCACCGGCGTCCGCGCCGACGGCTCGGAGGTGCCGGTGTTCCGCGACGGCGCGTGGGCCTGGGAGGAGTAGCGCGCCGAGGGGACGGCACCGAGGGCGTCCGAAGGCGCAAGGCGACCGGCGGCACTCGCGGCAGGCAGGCGCCCTCCGAACCCGCACGCTGTCGTCACAGCTCGGCGACGGCATCCTTCAGACACGCCATGAACCGCGCGACCACCAGAGGCTGGGCGGTCGCGCGGCGCCTCACCAGGCCGATGTGCCGGTAGGCGGGGCGCGCGAGAGGGCGGATCTCAATCTCGTAGGGGACCCGCCGCAGGATGAGCGCAGGCAGAACACTCACGCCCATTCCCTCCTCGACCATCGCCATGACGGCGTAGTCGTCCCAGGTGGTGAACACGGGGACCGGCGCCCCGCCGCAATGCTCGAACGCCGCGTCGACCGCCGCGTTGCCGTCCTTTTCGAGGAGGATGAAGCGCTCCCCGGCGAGCTCCTCGGCGGGCACCGCGTCCAGACAGGCCAGACGGTGCCCGCGCGGGAGAACCGCCATCAGCTCGTCGTCCGCCAGCGGGGTGGCGGAGAGCGACGGCGACGCGGGCAGCCTCGTGAAGCCGCAGTCGACCCGGCCGCTCGCCACCCAGCCCTCGATTTCGCGGTAGTCGCCGAGCAGCAGCTCGTAGGTGACGCCCGGGTGGTCCGTCTGAAACCGCCTGATGAGGCGGGGCATCCAGTGGGTCGCCACGCTCGAGAACGTCCCGATGCGGATATGTCCGGCCGAGAGCCCCTTGACCCCGGCGACGAGGTCGGCGAACTCCCCCTGCGCCGCGACGATCGCGCGGGCGGCGGGGAGCAGCGTCTCGCCCTCGGCCGTGAGGCACACCCCCGACCGGGAGCGTTCGAGGAGCGGCAGACCGCACTCGTCCTCGAGCCCCGAGACCATGCGGCTCACCGTCGACTGGGAAAAGCCCAGCTCGGATGCCGCTTTTGTAAAGCTGCCGAGTTCGGCCACGCGCACGAAGGCGCGATATCTCGCCACCGCGTCGTCCATGGGACGGGGTCTCCTTTCTGCCGGGTGCGTTCGGCCTGCCGGACGCTTGTGCACCGCTTGCATGCATAGTGCGCAAGTATACGTCCCGAAGGTTGCAAGATGCGAATCACCCTCAAAGGAATAGCATCACCTTACGCAAGGGATTCCAAGCGAGCGGCGCGGCTCGGGCAGCGGAGGGGGGCGGGCGATGGCGATGGCGGGGCAGGGCGTGGGGAAAGGCGAGGGGGCAGGCGCGAAATCGCTCCGCACGCAGTACGTCAAGTACATCGCCGCGCTGCTCCTCTTTGGGACGAACGGCCTGGTGGCGAGCCGCATTGTCCTCGACAGCATGCAGACGACGTTCATGCGCACCCTCCTGGGAGGCGCCCTCATGGCGGTCCTCGCACTCACGGCGAGGACGTTGCGGCGAAGAGAGCCGGGCCGGCGGGACCTGCAGGGCGGGCAGAACGACTCAGCCCAACGCGCCCGGATGGCGACTGCG
This sequence comes from uncultured Coriobacteriaceae bacterium, assembly GCA_964390275.1. Taxonomy (GTDB): domain Bacteria; phylum Actinomycetota; class Coriobacteriia; order Coriobacteriales; family UMGS124; genus CAYMHQ01. The sequence continues at coordinate 1,319 of CAYMHQ010000172.1, read as the reverse complement.
GCGCGCGACATCGCGTTCGTGGCGGTCTCGGGAATGTGCATGGGAATCAGCTGGATGTTCCAGTACGAGGCGTTCCAGCACGTCGGAGTGGGTGTCACCTCCCTCGTCTACTGCATCGGACCCGTCATCGTCCTGGCGTTGTCGCCGCTGCTCTTTGGCGAGCGATTCGTGCCGGCGCGCACGGTCTGGTTCGCGGTCGCCCTGGCTGGCGTGCTGCTGGTGAACGGCGGGTCGGACGGCAGCGTAGAGAACGGCGGCGAAGGGGACGCGTTCGGGATGTTCTGCGCCGTCATGTGCGCCGTCGCGTACGCGGCCATGGTCGCGTTCAACAAGCGAGCGCGTTCGATGAGCGGCATCGACAACTCCGCCGTGCAGCTCATCTCGGCCTTCGCGACCACGGCGATGTGCTGCGGCGCGCTCGGCCGACTCCCGTTCGAGATTCCTGCGGCCAGCGTGGGCCCGACCCTTCTCCTCGGCCTCGTCAACACAGGAATCGGATGCTACCTCTACTTCTCGGCGATCAACGTGCTGCCCGCGCAGTCGGTCGCGGTGTGCGACTACATCGAGCCGATCGGCGCCACGATACTCGCGGGGATCTTCCTCGGGGAGACGCTCGCCCCGGTCCAGGCTGCGGGGGCGGCGCTCGTGGTGTGCGGGGCTTTGGGAAGCGAGCTGGTGGGAAGGGGGCTCGCCGGCAGGATGCGCGAACGGACGACACGCGAACGGGCCGGATGCGAACGGGCAGAAAGACAACGGTGAGCCGGCTGCGGTGAGCTCGCCGTGACGGGACATTGCGGTTTTTCCACGTCACTCCGTTGATTTGACGGCGGCCTGCGAAATTTGCGCGCCCCATGCACTATAATCTGTGAGATTGCGGATCGTTAGCTCAGCTGGTAGAGCAGAGGACTTTTAATCCTAAGGTCGAGGGTTCGAACCCCTCACGATCCACCATGAGAAACCGCAGGTCGGAGGCCAAGAGACTTCCGGCCTGTTTTCGTTTTGGACCTCCGGGCAGGCGAGCGCGACGCGGCCCCATGCGGATGTCGTTCATGCGGGCGGCGTCCGTACGGATGGCCAGAACTGCAACTTTCCTTGCACTTTGGATTCCTGATGGCCAAAAGTGCAAATCTCCTTGCAGAAAACCACCCCACCATACGATGGGCAAATACGGACGCGTCATCTACCTGCAGTTTTATCGAAGACCTCGATTTGGCTCTTCGTAAAGTGCAAGGAAAAATGGACTTTTGCCCATCGGCCGAACTCGCTGCAAGGAAACTTGTAGTTTTGTCCATCGATGGCGGCACTGGGAATACGGACAC
>CAYMHQ010000171.1:0-5965 GCA_964390275.1 uncultured Coriobacteriaceae bacterium | reverse complement strand
AGCATCCGGCCCCGGCAACGAAGCGCCGCGCCCTCCTCCCGCCGACTCCCGCAGCAGGCCCCGCCCGGTTCCCGCTATAATGCCCCGCAGGACAAAACGGCCGCTGCGACACGCACCGCGACATCCATTGCGATACACGCATGTAGCAGCGGTTATGAGGAGAGGAACCCACGTGAAGAAACTCGGATTCGGCTGCATGCGTCTGCCCCTTACGAACCCCGACGACCCGACGTCCATCGACCTTCCCCAAGTCACCCAGATGGTCGACGAATACCTCGCAGCAGGGTTCACCTACTTCGACAACCTGTACTTCTACCACAAGCGCGCCAGCGAGGGCGCCATGCGCAAGGCCCTCGTCGAGCGCTATCCCCGCGACGCCTACGTGCTCGCCGACAAGCTCCCCTCGGCGCTCATCAAGAACGAGGGCGACCAAGAGCGCATCTTCGCCGAGCAGTTCGAGAAGTGCGGCGTCGAGTACTTCGACTACTACCTGCTGCACGCCCTGGGCGGCCAGAACTCCGTCAACACCGACCGCTTCGACTCGTGGGAGTTCCTGCGCAAGCAGCGCGACGCCGGCAAGATTAAGCGGCTCGGCTTCTCGTACCACTACAACCCCGAATACCTCGACGAGCTGCTCAACCGCTGGCCCGACGCCGAGTTCGTGCAGCTCCAGATCAACTACCTCGACTGGGAGGACGGCGGCATCCAGGCCCGGGGCAACTACGAGGTCTGCCGCAAGCACGGCAAACCCGTCTTCGTCATGGAGCCCGTCAAGGGCGGCGCCCTCGCGGCCGACCTGCCCCCGGAGGCGGAGGCCCTGCTCAAAGCCCAGGATCCCGACGCCTCCATGGCGTCGTGGGCCATCCGGTTCGCCGCCAGCCTCCCGGGCGTCGAGATGGTGCTCTCCGGCATGTCGAACCTCGAGCAGCTCCGCGACAACATGTCCTATATGGCCGACTTCAGGCCGCTGACCGCCGAGCAGGTCGAGCTCCTCCACAGGGTGGGCGACCTCGTGCGCTCGAACATCGCCATCCCCTGCACCGCCTGCCGCTACTGCGTGCAGCACTGCCCCCAGCACATCTGCATCCCCGAGTACTTCTCGCTCTACAACGCTGAGAAACGCACCCGCAGCAGGGATTTCTCGACCCAGAGGATGATCTACCGCGGGTATGCGCGCGACAACGGCAAGGCGAGCGACTGCATCGAGTGCCGCGCCTGCGAGAGCGCCTGCCCCCAGCACCTCGAGATCGTCGACAACCTCAAACTCGTGGCGGCGGCGTTCGAATAGCGGGAGTGCGAGACGCACAGCGGGGCCCTTCTTGCGATGTCGGCCGATGTCGCGAGGAGGGCCCCGATTGCTGTCCCGGGCCGGCGATCAGTCCCCCGAGCCTTCGGGCCCGTCATCCCTCCCGTCATCCTTCCGCGGCAAAAAGGCTTCCAGGGGGAACGTGACGTTCACGGGCTGAGAAGGGTCGGCGAGCGCGTACCTCACCGCCTTCGTGCTGCCCGTCTTCACGAGCTTGCCCTCGCGCACCATCTTGTTAAGAACCGCAAGCGTGGCGTCGCGTCCGGTCGCGAGCAGCTGGGACGCCTGCGACCGGGTGAAGCTGTCCGTGGAGCTCGCAAGGCTGAGAAGCGCATCCTCCCTCCCCACGCAGCCGGGGACGGCGATTGCCGTCTCGACTTTCACCGGGGGCTTTCTGGTCTTCGCCCCAATCGAGGCGTAGCGCGTGGTGGGCAGCCCGTAGTTCAGGTTGGGCAGGATGGCGACGAACGTGTTGGGCGCGGCGTCGAAAACGGGTTCCGTGTGATGCCCGCTGTACACCGCGTAGATCGTCTGGATGCCAAGACCGTACCCCTCGACGAGGCGCAGGCGGTACAGGACCTGGGCGAGCTTGGGGTTCCTGCTCACGGACACGCCGTATCCCAGGTCCTCCATCGTGATGCCGCGCACCAGCCCGCCGAGCGACACGATCTCCATCCGGTCGAGGTAGACGCGTATGAGAACGGGGCCGTCGCAGTCGTAGTCGCGGTGCACCACGCTGTTGAGAATCGCCTCCCGCAGGGCCTGGAGCGGGTAGTCCCTCCGGTCGATGCGCCGCGCCCCCTCGTATTTGTTGCAGGTGCGGTTGGTGAGGTCGAGATAGTCGAGGACGGAATCGATCTGGGCGAGCAGGGAGCCGTCGAACTCCTTGCGGCTCTGGAACTCGAGCCCCCTCGTGTCGTTGAACACCGCGCACCGTATGGAGAACGGGTTCTGGTCGGACAGAAGCAGCGCCAGGTTCGTATAGCGGCCCTCGGACGTCGTTAGCCCGAGCGTCCGCTGCTGCGCCGGCCCGAACTCGATCTCCGCCTTCCGGAATTCCTCCGCCGCCCGGGTGAACGTGAGGTCCTGGTTCGCGCATCGGCGCTCCTCGTACGCCGCCCCGTCCGATTCCAGGATCATCGACCGGATGAGCTCGACGCTGGCATGGGTGTTGCTCGAGCCACAGCGGACATAGACCCCCGCAGGGATAAAGCCCTTCTGCGCGATGCAGTACGGCTTTCTGTCGCCCTCTTCCACTGTGACCTCGACGACGTCGAACCCCTCGACTTCGATCACCGAGAGGGACAAAAACTCGCGTATCTCCGGGCAGACGTCGTTGACCGCCATGTCGACAATCCGCCGCATCTCCGCGTCGGGGTCCCGGACGCCAAGAACGGTCCCGTCGTCGTCAATCCCGACGAGAATACGTCCCCCGCGCGTGTTCAAAAAGGCGACGATCTCGCGACAGAACGTCTTGGTCACCTCGCGCTTGAACTCCAGCGTCTCCGATTCGTGCCCGTCATATGTAACCGCGTTCGCCATGGTCGCACCCGTCTCGTCTCGAATACCGACTGTCGGCCAGTATGAGGAGAAATCGTCGATTTGTCAACACATACGACGATTATACGACGTATCACATATACTGCATACGACGAATCGGAGGGAAGGGGTGCCTTTTGAAACGCCAGTCGTTGAAATGCAGTCGTCCACAGTGCTATAAAGCTCTGGTATTGCGCGGATGTCATCAAGGGGGCAGACGTCGGAGCGGCGGCTTTGGGACGAGGGGGTCCATGCCGTCGCATCGCGGTTGGGAGGCAGTCTTGGGCGCGGCGACCGACCTTATCTACACGCAGGAGTTCAGCATGCTGCTCGGGCGGGCGCAGAGGGCGCCCATCATCCGCCGCGAGCTCGATGACACATACATCCCCGCAGGTCACAGCGCCGACGAGGTATGGGACGCGCTCACGGTCATCCGTCGCAGCCAGGCGTTCGTCTCGCCGGACACCAAGCGCGACGGCTCCTCCGTGATCACCGGCTGGCACACGATGCCCGAGAGCCTGGCATACTCGCTCAGACAGATCGCGGCGCACACGCAGCGCGGCTCCCTCCTCGACACGCTCGTCGACGAGCAGTCGGGCCGGAGGTTCGTCACTCAGCAGTACGTGCAGGAGATCGTCACGAACCTGAGCCTCGACGGCTTCCCGACCGACTACGAGACGGTCCGCGAGGCTCTGCTCGGCGAACTGCCGCCCGCCGGCGACGCCCAGCGGCTCGCGCTGAACTACCACCGCATCATGGGCGACATGGCAGACTACACGGCCATGCCCTACGACGTTTCCCTGCTCAGGGACCTCTACGACCGGCTGACCGAAGGGGTCGTTCGCACGCCGCCCCTCTCCGAGCAGCGCTCGCCCCTCGAACCGTACTACGTCCTCGGCTCGACCGACCCCGAGGCGAACGGGGAGGACGGCTCCGGCGGGAACCGGATGCTCGACTGCGTCGCCGACATCGCCAACGACCGCCTCACCGAGCCCGCCCTGCACCCCATCATGGTGTCCATGCTCGTGAACTGCCAGTTCTGGCACTACGCGCTGTTCCCCCGCTGCAACAACCTCATGGGATGCGTCGCGAGCAGGCTCTACCTCTACCGGCACGGCTACCCGGTGTTCCGCTACATCCCCAAGATGCACCTCATATGGTCGTGGAAGACAGGGCTCGAGCGCAGCCCGCGCGGCTACACGCTCGAGGAGTCCCATGCCGAGGACGGGCGCTCGAGCATGGACTGGACCGCCTACTACGACACGGTCATGCAGATGATGCTCGACCACATCTACCGCATGGAAGACACCCTCGGCACCCGGAAGGCGGCGAACGACAGGGCGATAGCGGGCATCGCGAACATCCCGAACCTCAACCAGCGCCAGATCGAGGTCCTTCGACAGGCGGTGGTTGACCCGGCCTCGGAGTTCAGGATCTCCTGGCACCAGCGCGCCTACGAGGTCGTGTACTCCACGGCGCGGGCGGACCTCGAGAAGCTGGCGGAGCTCGGCCTGCTCTCGCGCGCGATGTCGGGGTCGACCTACGTGTACCGCCCCGTCCCCGGCCTCGCGGGCCGCATCATGGGGTATCGATAATCGATACCTGTTGGCAAATCCTTGCGCCGCGACAACTCGATACCACTACGGAGACCCCGTCTGAGCTGGGAGGATGCCGAATCCGCATCTCTCGCGCAAACTATCGATTCTTACGGAATTTCGCATTGGCCGCGCACCCGGTAGAGTTCGTGCCGTCAGCTGGAAGTGCTGAAGGCACAGCAGGACGGGCGCCCCAGGACGCCCTGACGGAAAGGTGGTCGACAATGCAGAACGTAACCAGTCGCAGGAGCTTCGTCGCCGCAGCCGCCACCGCGGCGGTCGCAGCCGCCGGCATCGCCGGCATGGGCGCCGAGAAGGCGCAGGCGGTTCAGGCAGGCGAGGTCGCGGCGTGGGACTACGAGGCCGACGTCGTCGTGTGCGGCTCGGGCGCGGGCGGATCCGCCGCAGCCGTCGAGGCGGCCGACAACGGCGCCGAGGTCATCGTCATCGAGAAGAAGGACTGGCAGGGCGGCCAGCTCCGTCGCTGCGGCGGCGGCGTCATGGCGGCCGGGACCGCGGTACAGGCCAAGTTCGGCATCGAGGACGACGCCGAGAAGATGTTCGAGTACTGGATGGCCATGGGCAAGGGTCTGTGCGACGAGGCGCTCGTCCGCGACTTCTGCCTGAACTCGGCCGGCATCGTGAGCTGGATCATCGACGACCTCGGCGGCCAGCCCGTCGACGAGTGGGGCATCTCCGGCGACGACCCCATGGGCCTCGAGTACACCGTCTTCGCCGGCCTCAACATCGGTGTGAGCCCCGAGATGATGGAGGAGCTCGGCTTCGAGCCCGTCGCCCGCTGCCACTGGTTCACCCAGAACCCCGACGACGAGCTCATCGGCGACGAGAGCATGGGGCTCTTCCCCACCGCCGGCGGCACCGGCCTGTACAAGACGTTCGCCGACGCCATGGAGGCGCGCGGCGTGCAGGTTCTCCTCGAGACCGCCCTCACCCGCCTCGTGGTCGCCGACGGCTCCAACGAGGTCGTGGGCATCGTCGCGCAGCAGAGCGGCAAGGACGTCTTCATCAAGGCTCGCAAGGGCGTGGTCGTCGCGACCGGCAACTTCGCCACCAACCGCGAGATGCACTTCAACTACACGCTCGAGGACTACACCGTGAACGACTACAACGGCTACGGCCAGGACCTCGAGAGCGAGAACGATGGCAGCGGCTGGAACGCGTGCCTCGCCCTTGGGGCGGCGCCCAAGTTCCCTGGGAAGCTCAACATGCCCTATGACCACGCGCTCGAGGGCGACTACGCCTTCATGCTGGGCGGGCTCACCATCGACCAGAAGGCCCAGGCGATCGACGTGTACGGCGAGGCCATCCCGCGCCTCTTCATCACCAGCACGCTCGCCGGCGGCGTCATCGGCGGGGCCTACCCCGCATGCGGCGCGTCCATCGGCCGCAACCTCTATTTCGGTCGTGTCGCGGGCCGCGAGGCAGCCGCGCTCGATAGCCTCGCGTAACCAGGCTGACCTGCGTAAAAGGGGACGCAGGACAACCAGGTGAGGCAGTTCCACAA
>CAYMHQ010000170.1:0-6039 GCA_964390275.1 uncultured Coriobacteriaceae bacterium | reverse complement strand
TCTCGGCGCTCGCCGCGGTGACCTCGATCGGGCGGGCGGTGATGGTCAGCTTGCCGTTCACGGACTGGCCGATCGTGTAGTTCTTCGTGACGTCGGTCTCGCCGCGCATGATCTTGACGGACGAGACAGTGTTCACGCCCTCGTCGCCCACGTTGGTCGCGGAGCCCTCGACGACCGCCTGGACCTCGTCGCCCGCGACGAGGACGTCATCGGTGTAGGTGAAGCTATGGTTCTCGAGCGCCGTGCCGTCGTAGACCCTGGTCTCGCTCGCGGCGGTGACGACGAGCGGCGTATTGATCGGGTTGACGGTGAGCGTGCCGGAGACCTTGGTGACCGCGTAGTTGGCGGCCTTGGTGCCCTCGGCGAACACGCACTCGCCGACCGCGTTCTCGGCGGTGCCCGCGTCGAGAATCGAGCCCGCGACCTCGACGGAGGCGAAGCCCTCCCCCTTCACGAAGGAGCCGGAGGTGACCTTGTAGCCGTTGTCCGTGAGCGCCTTGCCGTCGTAGGTCTTGCTCGCGCTGTTCGCGGTCACGGTGATCGGGCGCGCCGTGATGGTCAGCGTGCCGCTCTCGCTCTCGGCGAACGTGTAGTACTTGGTCACGTCGGTGTCGCCGCGCATGACCTTGTAGTCGACGACCTTGTTCACGCCCGCGTCGCCCACGTTGGTCGCGGAGCCCTCGACGACCGCGGTCAGCACGTCGCCCTCGGCGAGGATGCCCTGGGTGTAGGTGAAGCCGCCGTTCTTAAGCTCGGTGCCGTCGTAGACCTGGGTGTCGCTGTTGGCCTTGATGGTGATGACGTTCTCGTTCTTGGTGACCTTGAGCTCGCCCGGCGCGAGGGTGACGGAGTAGTTGTCCTCGCTCGTGTTGGCGTCGAACTTGTAGTCAGCGATGATGCTCTCGGCGGTGCCGGGGTCGGTGATCGAGCCCTCGACGATGACGTAATCGAAGCCATCGCCCTCGACAAGCGAGCCCGAGGTGACCTTGTAGCCGCTGGCCGTGAGCGGCTTGCCGTCGTAGGGCTTCGTGGCGCTGTTGGCGGTCAGCGTGATCGGGCGCGCCGTGATGGTGAGCTTGCCGGGGACGGTCTCGACCGTGTAGTTCTCGGTGATGTCCTGGTCGCCGCGCATGATCTTGACGTTCGTCACCGTGAGGACGCCTTCGTCGCCCACGTTGGTAGCGGTGCCGGAGACGGTGGCGGTCAGCTTCTCGCCCTCGCAGATGGTGTTGGTGAAGCGGTAGTTGTGGGAGGTCTGCGCGGTGCCATCATAGACCTTCTCGGCGTCGACGGCCGTGACCGTGACGGGCGTCTCGGCCTTGGTGACCGTGAGGGTGCCGTCGACCGAGGTGACGTGGTAGTTGCCGGCCTCGGTGCCTTCCTTGAACGTCACGGTCCCCACGGTGCTGGCGGAGGTGCCGTAGTCGAGCCGCTCGCCCGCGACGGTGACGGACTCGATGCCCTCGGTCCCCACGAACGTGCCCGACGTGAGCGTCCAGACGTCGGTCGTGAGCGGGGTGCCGTCGTAGGGCTTGGTGGCGCTGCCCGCGGTGATGGTGAGCTCGCGCTGGGTGATCGTGAGGACGCCGTCGACCGTGGAGGTGCAGATGTACTTGCCGGTCCTGTCGACCATGCCGATGGTGCCCTCGGAGAACGTGACGGGGTAGGTGCCCGCGTTCATGCCGGCGCCGTACACCTCGACGTCGAAGAACTCGCCGTCCATGGGCGAACCCGTGAAGCCGGTGACCTTGCGCTCGACGCCGCTGTAGACGCGGGTGGCGCTGTCGGCCTTGAGCTCGACGTTCTTGTAGTAGCACAGCGTGAGGACGTTCTCGCTCGGGTCGGCGCCGATGGTGATGGTCGCGATCTGGTCGGGGACGGCGGTGTAGCCCTCGATCGCGGGGATCTCCTCGGTCACCGTGTCGAGGTACGTCTGGCCGGTGACCGTCTTCGACTCGAGCACGGTCCTGTCGGTGGTGTTCAGGACGTAGTTCACCGTGTAGCTCAGGTCGGTGCGCTTGGTGTAGTAGAAGTTGATGACGTTGTCGCTGGAGTGGATGCCGATGGTGATCGACTGGGGCGAGTCGCTCGCGAGGACGTAGCCCGCGAGTTCGGGCGCGGTCTCGGTCACGGTGTCGCCGAACTCGGCGGCGCTCGTCTTGGCGACGGCGATGGGCGTGTCGGTGCCCTGCTCGAGGTAGTTCACCGTGTACTTGAGCTCGCCCTTGACGTAGTAGATGTCGATGGTGCCCGTCGACTGCTTGACGACCGTGTAGGAGTCGGAGCTGGCGGAGTCGTAGGTGTAGCCCGAGATGGACTTCGCGAGGTCGTCCGCGAAGACAACGGTGCCCGCCTCGGTGATGAAGGTGTCGGAGGACGCGAGCTCGGTGGTGGTCCCCTTGAGGTAATGGTTGACGGTCACCTGACCGAAGTTGCTCACGTCGACGGCGCCGTCAAGGTGCCAGTTGTACTTGACGCTGAGACTGCCCTCCTGCACCACCTTGAGGCCGTAGGTGGTCCAGTCGATCTTGCTGAGGTCGAGCTTGGCGGCGGCGTCGGAGCGCGTGAGGTTGCCCTCGCCCGCGAGCGCGCCCATCACGAGGTCGTAATGGTCGCCGCTCGTCTCGTAGTCCGTCGCCTTGGCGATGAACGGGAGATTCTGGACCCACAGGCGGCCGATGTAGATCCAGCTGCCCGCCTCGATGTCGAGACCCGAGGTGTCCCCGGAGGCCATCGCGTAGACCCAGACGTAGTTGCCCTCCTGCGTGTTGGGTGCGACCCTGACCTGCATGGATGCGACGTTCACGCCGTCGGACGCGTAGATGGAGACCGTGCCGTACGTGACGCCGGTCACGATGCCGTTCTCGTCGACCGTGGCGATCGAGGGGTCGGCGGACTCCCAGGTGACGTCGCCCGAGAAGTTGTACGCCTTGAGCGTGGTGGTGGTGCCGATGTGGATGTAGTCGTTGCCCCTGACCACGGGCTCGCCCGCCACGACGTGGATCGTGAAGATCTGCTCCGCCACCTTGTGATTGGCGTAATAGTGGTCCTCGTCCGGGTTGTAGCAGTACGTGTAGGTGACCTTGACCGTGCCCTCCTTGAGACCCGTCAGGGTAGCGCTCTCATAGATGGGCGAGAGCTCGCCGACCGTGTCGTCGGACGCGACCCAGGTGTGGGTGTAGCGGCAGTAGGGGCCGGCGTTCTCGATGCCCCAGAGCTCGAGCGTGTCGCCCACCTTGATGGTGTAGACGTAGGGGTCCTCGATGACGTTGAGCTCGTGGGTGAGCGTCTCGATGCCGTCCGTCGCGGTGATGGTGGTCGTGCCCACGCCCACGCCGGTCACAAGGCCGGTCTCGTCGATCGTGGCGACCGAGGGGTCGGAGGACGTCCAGGTGACGTCGCCGTAGAAGTTGAGCGCCGAGAACTGGGAGGTGTGGCCCACGTAGATGGTGCCGTCGCCCGAGATCGAGGCGTCGTGCTTGAGGACGACGATCGTGAAGGTCTGCTCCGCCAGGGTGTGGGCGGTGGAGTCGCCGGGATGGCTCGTCGCGTTGGTGCAGTACGTGTAGGTGACGGTGACCCTGCCGGGCTTGACGCCGGTCACGTAGAAGTCGCTGCTGATGCCCTGCGTGTCGCTGCCGACCGTCGCGATCGCGTCGTCGCTCGAGGTGGTCACGTGGACGTGGTGGCACCCCGCCGGCCCGAGCGTGTTCGAGGTTCCCGTGAGGTCGAGCCTGTCGCCCGCGTAGATGTAGTAGACGGTGGAGTCCTCGCCAACGGTGATCTCCTTGGAGGCGGACTCCCCCGCGTTGGACGCCGTGATGGTGCACGTGCCGGCGGCATGGCCCACCACGAGGCCGTTCTGGCCGACCGTGGCGACCGAGGGGTCGGAGGACGTCCAGGTCACGTCGCCGGAGAAGTACTCGGCCGAGAACTGCGCGACCTCGCCCACGTTGATGGAGTCGAGGCCCGTGACGACGGGGGCCTCCACGACGTAGATCGTGAAGAGCTGCTCGTGCGTGATGTGACGGTCCTCATGGTCGGGGGCCAGGTTCGAGCAGTACGTGACGGAGAGTGTGATCTGACCGGGCTTGAGGGCCGTGACGATGCACCCGACGCCCACGCCCGTCCCGTCGCTGGGGACGACCGTCGCGACCGACTCGTCGCTCGACGTCCAGACGTGACGGTAGCTGCAGGAGCTCTCCTCGTTGGGCCTGCCGACCAGGTCGAGCGTGTGGCCCACGCTGATGTAGAAGACGGACGAGGAGGAGCCGCGGTCGACGGTGACCTCCAGCGAGGCGGTCTCGTCCCCGCAGGTTGCGGTGACGGTGGCCGTGCCCTCGCCCCTGGCGCTCACGACGCCGGTCTGGCTGACCGTGACCACCGTCGCGTTGGAGGTGGTCCAGGTGACGTCGCCCGAGAAGTTGAAGGCGCCGAACTGGGCGCTGTCTCCGATGCTCATGTTGCTGAGGCCCGTGACCACGGGGGTGCGGGCCGAGATGGCGACCTGGACGGTGACCGTCTCCTCCCCGTCGGTCGCGGTGATGGTGGCGTTGCCGGCCGAGACGCCCGTGTAGAGGCCGGTGGAGTCGACGGTGACGACGTTCTCGTCGCTCGAGGTCCAGGTCACGGTGCCGTAGAAGTCGTGCGCGGTGAGCTGGGTGGGCACGCCGGCAATCGCGGCGGTCTCGCCCGTGACGGTCGCGGGGACAGCCTTCTGGACGACGACCGTGAACGACTCGGTCTCGACGGTGTGCTTCTTGAGAACCAAGTGCCCGGTCGTCTTGCTGCAGTACGTGTGGTAGATCGTGACCGTGCCGGCCCTCACGGCAGTCACCGTGGCCAAGGTGCCGGAACCGGAGACCGTCGCAAGCGCCTCGCTGCTCGTGCTCCAGGTCTGCTCGTAGTCGCACAGGTACTGGAGGGCGTTCGAGGACCCCGTGAGCGAGAGCGTCTCGCCCTCCGTGACGTAGTAGACGGTGGAGTCCGCGACCGGGACGACGGAGGCCTCGGAGGCAGGCGCGACCGAGGGGTCACTCGCGGCGGCGTCCGCGGCATCGGCGGCGTTTTGCGACTCGGAGGCGTCGGAGGGGTCGGCCGGGTCGGTGGCGCCGGTGACGTCGGAGGAGGGCTCACCCTCAACCTCAGGCTGAGAGTCGGTCGACTCCTCGGTCGAGGGGTCGGTGGCCGGGTCCGTCGCGGGGTCAGTCGCCGGGTCGGTGCCGGCGGTCGGGTCGTCGGTCGCGTCGGTGCCGGCAGGATCGCCGGACTCGTCGGTGCCGGCGGCGTCGACGGCGTCGGCGTCATCCGAGACGGCGGCGACCTCGGCGGCGTCCTCTGCGACAGCCTCGTCCGAAGCAGGGTCGGCGGCGGGGACGCCCTCGAGCGTCACCTCTCCCCCGGAGCCCTCGGTATCCCCTGCGACCTGGTCCGCCTGATCGACGGCGTCGTCCAGGACGACCGTCTCGGCGGCCTGGGGAACGTCGTCCCCGGCGATCGCGGAGGGGACTATGGTGACCTGGGTCCACACCATGACGAGCGCCATGAATACGGCGAGCGCCTTTCCTTCGACGGTGTGGCACGGGTCGAGGAGCCTCCTCAACAAGCCCATGTGCGTACCTTCCTTCCAAAAACCAACAGCGACGAACAACACCTACGAGCGACTCGGCCGGCTGGACGGCGCATTCGCGAAGCCCAGCAGGGACCGCGGCCGCAGAATTGCCGAATCAAATTTATACATGATACAACGGCCACGAAAACCCATCGGACCGCTTGCGGAAATCCACTGTTTTACAGAAAGATAATGTGGCGCTGAGCTGCGAAAAGCGCAGGAAGAAGGCCTGAAAGAAGCGTAGGGTAAGGGTGAGGTTGACAGTTATTCTTTGGGGACGGGAAGACACTCCTCCGGAGCACGTCCGGGCGGGGCGATTCCAGGCAAGCAGGACGGGCTGAAAGGGGTACGGGCGGGGCGACCGACAGGACAGCTGGCCAAAATCTGCCCTCTGCATACTTTTTCAGAATCGATGGACAAAAACCGCC
>CAYMHQ010000169.1:0-6162 GCA_964390275.1 uncultured Coriobacteriaceae bacterium | reverse complement strand
TCCGGGTTTTGAGGGTGCATCCACCAGACTGCATAATCACGCCGTTTGATGCATTCCTTCCCTCAGTGCGCCCACTCGTCTCCCCCAGCACGCCTTTCCGCCCTCCCTCGGCACGCCCCATCCGCGCCCCAGAGCACCCACAACGGCAGCTCCCCGCGACCCCGCCGACGGCCGGGGAGGCCAGTCGTCGTCGGGAATCGCGGGGAGCCGTTAGCGCCTGCCGCCTGTCGCGGCCTGTCGCCCGCCCTCGTCTAGCTCGCCTTTCTCGCACCCCCTTCCGCCTCGGCAGCCGCCTTCGCCTCGGTAGCCGTCCCCGCCTCGGCAGTCTCTCCTGCCTCGGCCAGCGCGTCGTCGAGCGCCGCCAGGTCGCGCTTCACGTAGGAGTTCGCGAACCGGACGAGGCCGCGGTAGAAGTCGGTGCGCGCCTTGGCGTCGACGTCGTGGGCGAACCGGGGGAGCCAGTTCGCCAGGTGCTCGCGGGCAAAGTCGCGCTGCGAGCTCAGCAGGTCGTCGGCCTCGTCGGCACGGCCGGCGGCGCGGGCCTCGGCCTCCATCCCAATGAGGTACTCCATGAACTCCAGCTCGAGGGCCACGTGGTCCTCGCAGTCGAGCCACGACTCGCTCTTCGTGAGGCCAAAGCGCCGGTACCAGGCCAGGGCGCCGTCGCGCGCGTCCTGCATGAGCAGCCCGTCCTTGCTGGTATAGACCGACTCGAAGGGGTAGGCCGAGCTCTTCTTGGTCGAGCCGGCGCCGCAGAAGGTGTGCGCGTAGTCGCGGGCGAGGTCGAGCACGGTCGCCTCCGGCGATGCCAGGTACCCCCTGACCAGGCCGAGGTTGTGCTCGAACGCCTCGTCGTCGCTCACGAACACGTCGCCCTCCTTGAGCGCGGCGAGCAGCTCCTCGTCGACCTCCTTGCGCAGCAGCCTCGCGAGCAGCGCGTACACCAGCCTCCGCTCCTCGCCAGCCATCGCGGCGCCCGCCGCGCCCGCCGGCGCGCCGCCGGCCACCTCGCACGCACGCCCTTCCTCGCACGCGCACCTATCCACGCTCGTCGTCATCTCGCCCTCCATCTCTCGCTCGCCCGCCTCCCCTACGACCGCCAGGTCATCTTGTCGAGGATGTATATGTTCGCCGGACGGTTGCCGGTGTCGACCAGGGTGTGCGCGAGGTCGCCGGCCTGGGCCACGAGCTTCGAGACCTCGGACTCGGGGTCGTCGATGTCGCCGAAGTGCAGGGCCGAGCCGGTGCACGCCGCGACGCATTCGGGCAGCTCGCCCTCGTCGATGAGCTCCTTGCACATCGTGCACTTGCGGGCGACGTTCGTCTCGACGTCCACGTAGCGCGCGCCGTAGGGGCAGACCCCCACGCACAGGCCGCACCCGATGCAGCTCTCGGTCTCCACCTGCACCGTCCCGTCGTCGGCGCGGTACGAGGCGCCCGTGGGGCACGACTCGACGCAGGGGGCCTCGTAGCAGTGCTGGCACTTCATCGGCAGAAAGTACATCTCCATGTTGGGAAAGACGTCGCCCTCGTGGATGGGGTTGGGCCCTATGCGGTCGATCCACGTGAAGCGCTTGCCCAGGGCGGGGGCGTGCTGGACCTTGCAGGCCACGGCGCACGCGAGGCAGTTCACGCACTTGTTGCATTCGGTCACGATGACGTTCTGCATGTTAGAACGCCTCCCTTTCCTCGTCGGTCATGGGCTTCCACTCCTGCAGGCGCGGGTCGTCGCCCGACGTGATGATCTCGATGCCGGTGTCGGGGTCGCACGGGATGATACGGCCGCCGGGGCAGTTCTCCTCCGTGCACTTGTAGACCTTGACGAGGTAGGCGCGCAGCGTGGAGGTCCCCAGGTGCGGGTCCTGCGCATACTGGTCCACCAGGATGTTGATGTTCGAGAGGTCCCAGCCGTGCTTGGGCGCGGGGAGCTCGGGGTACCACCAGCCGTGGTCGGCCTCGATGACGCGGGGGTCGATGCCGGCGAACAGGTCGGCCGTCTCGCGGATCTTGCCGCGGCGCGACTCGATCCAGCACCAGTCGCCCTGCTCGATGCCCAGCTCGGCGGCGGTGTCGGGGTGGATCTGGAACTTGGGCACCGGGTACTGTTCGCGCAGGTAGGGCTGCTGACGGCCCTCGGAGTGGAAGAAGAGCGGGTTGCGGCGCCCGGTGGTCATGATGAGCGGGTACTCCTTGTAGACCTCGGGCGTGCGGTAGGGGCTCTCGTAGGGCTCGCGCACGGTGGGCAGCGCCGCCAGGTAGTCGTCGTTGCGCCCCACCTCGCGGTCGATGCCGCGCGTGTCGGCCGGGTACGACTCGAGGATGGTGCTCCACAGCTCGAACTTGCCCGTGGGCGTGGGGAAGCCGGTGGGACCGGGCTTGCCGGTCGTGTTGTAGTCCTCGCTCTCGGGGTCGAAGTACCCCTGCGGCGCGCGCAGCCATCCCCACATGTACCTGCGGTAATAGCCGAACGGGCTCATCTTCTTGAGCGACCACTGGCCGTGCTCCTGGTACTTCTCGCAGAAGTCCTCGTACGAGTCGAACTGCAGCGGCGCGCCGTTCAGGCCCAGCTCGGTGGGACCGCCCGCCTGCATCACGTGCCCGCCCATGAAGTCCATCGGCTTCATCGTGATGACCGACATGTCGAGGGCCTGCTCGTCGCTCGGCCACTGGGTGTCGCCGAACTCCGCGAGGAAGGGCGTGTGCGACTTGTCCGCGGGCCACCAGGGGGTGCCGAGCTTGGGCGTGAGCCTGTTGATGAGCGTCATCGAGTCCCACTTGGCCTCGGCCAGCGGCTCCACGATCTTCACCATCGCGCCGAACCCGCCCTCGCCGTTCTGCGAGGCGCGCACGCAGGCGTTCTCGAGGAAGTGGCGCGCGGGCAGGATGACGTCGGCCAGCTCGACCGTGGGCGTGAACCACAGCTCCCACGCCAGGTAGAAGTCGAGCGTCTTGAACGCCTCCCAGTTGGCCATGGCGTTGCCGGAGTGGAAGTGGCTGCCCGTGCAGCTGATCATGCCGCGGATGGGGTAGGGCTTGCCGGTCATGATCATGTCGGTCGCGGTCGTCTGGTCGTGGTAGATCGCCGCGTTGCCCACCTGGTTCGACCACGGGATCAGCGGGAAGCGGCCGCCGCCGGGCGTGAGGTCGTCGCCCACCGCGCCCGCGCACATGCCGGCCACCTCGGGCGTGCAGGCGTTGTCGACGAACGGCGTGTGGTACTGGAAGTACGTGTTGTAGAGGAAGTACAGCAGGTCGGAGCCGCGGTTGCCGCCGAACGTGTCGATGTTGTTCGTGATGCCCGAGAGGCACAGGATGGTGCGGCAGGTCTCGGCGGAGTTGCCCGTGTGCTCGATGGGAAGGTTGTACTGGATGCCGCCCATGCCCGGCTCGCGCGAGTAGGCCAGCGCCGTCTCGCGGATGAGGTCGGCGTCGAGCCAGCAGTGCTCGGCCGCGCGCTCGGGGGTCCAGTACGACACGCGCTCGGCGAACTTCTCCCACACGGGGTGCGCCTTCACGGTGCGCCCGTCCTTGAGGGTCACCTCGAACTCGCCGGTCAGCGCCGGGTCGAGGTCGAGCTTCGCGGGGAAGCCCGGATCGTGCGTCTCGAGCGCGCCGCAGTCCTCGTAGCGCGGGTCGTCCGGCGTCATGTAGCTGGGATGGAGCACCTCGCAGTCCTTCTCGGGGTCGGGCAGCGTGGCCTCGTCCTCGCCGTCCCACAGGCCGCTCGGGGCGTGGAAGTACGTGAGCTCGCCCTTGTTGAGGTTCCACACGGCGAACTTCTGCGGGTCGCCGCCCTCCACCACATCGCTCTCCTTGAGCAGGCGCGTCCTGATCTCGAGCGGGTAGGCGCCGGGCATCTCGTACTTGTTCGTCCAGGTGAAGCCGCTCGGCTCCATGTCGTCAACCACGAGCATGGGGCCGTTGGTCCAGCGCTTGATGAAGAGCTCGTCGTAGCGGCCCTCGGTGATGATCACGTTCATGAGGGCCTGGGCGAGGGCGTCGTCGGTGCCGGGGCGCAGGTGGAGCTGGTAGTCGCACTCCTTGCCGAGGTTCTGCAGGCGCGGGCCCACGCAGATGGAGACCTCGGAGTTGAACTTCATCTCGGTGGCGACCTTGCCGGCCGTGTCGTAGTTGGAGACCTCCTGGTTGGTGCCCCACTGGAAGAAGCACTTGGCGCCGTCGTTCACCGCGACCCAGTGCGGCGACGGGTAGGCGATCATCGCGCCCGTGGCGATGCGCGGCCCCTTGCAGATCTGGCCGGCGGTGGAGCCGACGTTCGACATGCCCACGACGCTCGGGAAGCTCTCGATACCGTAGGTGGTGGTGCGGCCGGTGCCGTGGAGGAGCTTCATCGAGTGCCAGCCGAGGTTGTTGGGGTCGTCGATGACCTTGTGGATGCCCTCGACGGCGAGGTCGATTGCCTCGTCCCACGAGATGCGCACCCAGCCGGGCTCCTCGCCCTTGGGGTTGGTGCGCTTCATGGGGTACTTCACGCGGTCGGGGTGGTAGAGCGCCTCCATGGCGTCGCGGCCCTTTGAGCAGCAGTTTCCGTGCGACGAGATGGCGGTGTTGTCGCCCTCGATCTTCACGACGCGCCCGTTCTTGACGCTCACCCAGATGGGGCACTCCATCTTGCCGCACGCCCTGCAGTGGCTGCGGATGCGCTTGACCTCGTCGTGGTCCTCGGCGAGCTCCTCGGCGCTCGCCCTGCCCAGGCCCACGAGCGACCCGAGCGCGCCCGAACCGCCCGACCCCGCGACGCCCGACGCGCCGAGCGCCGCCGCCAGGCCCGCCGCGACGCCGACTTTGGCGAACGTGCGCCGCGTGATGGGCCGCTGCGCGACCGACTGCTGTGTCTCTGACTCTCGCATCATGTTCCCTTCCTCTTCCCCTTGTGTTCTCGCCATACAGATGCAACGCTGTGAGTTGTACGTTTTTGCGCCGGGATGACGGAAGCGACGATTTGGCCACGCGGCGATTCCGAGGTTTCGCCCCGGTCATTCCATCGGGGAATCACGGCAGGTAGAGTGCGGTAAAATGGGCGCGATGGGGCGCCCTGGGGCCGGCGGCGAGACATGCCCGGCGAGCCCGCGCGGGCGGCGGCGACCCTGCGGCGTGCTAAAATCGCACCGCCCGCGGGCGACGGGGAGACCGCCGGCGGGCAGGCGCGAACGGGCGCGCAAGGGGGCACCGGGGCGCCGGGAGCGCACAGGGGGAAGTTCGAGGGGGAGGCGTTCGGCATGTCCATTGAGCGGTTCGAGGAATTCCTCGTGCTGGCGGGGCATCTCAACTACACCGCGGCCGCGCGGAGGCTCAACATCACGCAGTCGGCGCTGAGCAAGCACATCCTGGCGCTCGAGAAGGAGTTCGGCGTCACGCTCATCGACCGCGACCGGCAGCAGATCGAGCTCACGCGCGAGGGACGCATCTTCTGCGAGGAGGCCTCCAAGATGATCGAGGCCTACCATGCGGCGGTCAGGCGTCTGCACGAGGTGAACCACGAGGTCAGCGTCGCGGGGGCGATCAAGGACTCCGCCATCCACACAATCATGGGGCACGCCATCGAGGACCTCCGGACGAACGAGCCCAGAGTCGCGATCCGCGCGTGCGCGTGCCCCTCGAGCTCGCTGCGCAGCGAGCTGATCCAGCGTCGCGTGGACATCGGCATCGACGTCATGGACCCGTTCGAGGAGGCCGACCCCCGCATCTGCACGCGGCCCTTCGCCTCCGTGCCCCTGCTCGCCGTGACGAAGCTCGGCACCCCGCTCTCCCAGCGCGAGTCGGTGACCGTCCGGGAGCTCGCCAGCCAGCGGGTCATGCATCCCACGGGCAGCGCCGACATGCAGCGCGGCGCCAACGCGATCGAGGCGGTGTTCCAGTCGTGCGGCGTCACCATGGGCAAGCGCATCTTCTTCGCGACGTCGTGGACCGACTTCCCCGCGGCCGAGCTCGACGAGAACGTGTTCGTGATGCCGAGGTCGCTGTTCAGCCGGCAGCTCTTTGGCCACGCGCTCAGCGGCTGCGCGGGCATCCCCATCAGCGACGAGTGCGCGCGCTTCCCCTACCAGCTCTCATGGCGCGCCGGCGAGAGCTGCGAGCAGGTCCTCCGCTGCATCGACGCGCTCACCGCCGCGGCGGAGACGGTGCGCGGCAGGGAGTAGG
>CAYMHQ010000168.1:0-6230 GCA_964390275.1 uncultured Coriobacteriaceae bacterium | reverse complement strand
GGGGCGATGGGCGCGCGGGCCAGTGCGCCCGCCCCTTCCGCGAGCGGCGCCTCCCGTTGAGTTCCGCGGAACAATATACCCGCGGGATGTTTCCGTTTTCAGGCGGTGCGGCCGACGGGGCTGGTTATCGACCGTCTCTTCACGACTGCGAGACGATTTCGCCATCAAGCTTGCCTGATTTCAGATTCGGCTCAGACCGCCGCGCCGCCGCCTGTCCGGGTGCGACGCGCGTCCGCGTGCGACATGTGAAAAGATGGTCGCAAGGGGCCGCGCGCTGTCCCATGGGGCGCGCCGGAATGGTACCCTGTCCGCCAAGGCGATGATGGGGACGAGTACCATGGGTTCGACGGTCACAGAGCGAGCGGGGACGGTGGGAGCCCGCGTCCGCCTCCATGCGAAGATCACCCCGGAGCCGCGGCCCGAAACCTGCCGGCGCGCACCCGCGCACCGATATCATGCAGGCGCGTAGGCGTCGCCGGGACGGCGTCCGACAAGTGCCGACCGAGTACGGCGGTCTTCCGCTCGCTGGGTGGTCACAAGCGAAGTCCTCCCTTCGGCTCCCCCGAAGGGCTTATGAGGCGCTTCGTCCCAGCAAAACGGGACGGGGCGCCTCTTTTGCGCGTTCCGTGGATGCGAAGAAAGGGTACGGAAAGTGGCAAGCGACTACAAGGAAACCATGAACCTCCCCACGACGGCCTTCCCGATGCGCGCCGGCCTCGCCCAGAGCGAGCCCGCCCGCCTCGCGAAGTGGGAGGACGCGGGCGTCTACCGCCTCGCGCTTAAGAAGAACGAGGGCCATCCCACGTTCATCCTGCACGACGGACCGCCCTACGCGAACGGCCCCATCCACATCGGCCACGCGATGAACAAGATCTCGAAGGACATGGTCAACCGCTACTGGACCATGCAGGGCCGCTACGTGCCGTACGTCCCCGGCTGGGACTGCCACGGCCAGCCCATCGAGCACAAGGTCGAGGAGAAGCTCGGCACCAAGAAGTTCCGCGAGACGCCGGTGCCGGTCATCCGCAAGATGTGCCAGGAGTACGCGGTCTCCAACATCGACGTCCAGCGCGCCGGCTTCAAGCGCCTCGGCGTGCTCGGCGAGTGGGAGAACCCCTATCTCACGTTCGTCCACGAGTACGACGCGGCGGACATCCAGATCTTCAAGAAGATCTTCGACAACGGTGCGATCTACCGCGGTCGCAAGCCCGTGCACTGGTGCAAGCACTGCCACACGGCCCTCGCCGAGGCCGAGATCGAGTACTCCGACGAGACCTCGCCCTCGATCTTCGTCGCGTTCGAGATGATCGACCGCCCCGCTGGCCTCGCGTCGTTCGACGGCCCGGTCGACGTCGTCATCTGGACCACGACCCCCTGGACGCTGCCCGCGAACACGGGCGTCTGCCTCAAGCCCGACGCGCGCTACGTCGCCGTCCTGCACGAGGGCCGCGCCGAGATCATGGCCGCCGAGCTCGCCGAGCGAGTCTGCGGCGTCGCCGGCTGGGAGCCCGTCCTCGTCGAGGGCTTCTCGGCGACGGGCGAGGAGCTCGCGGGCCTCACGTACCGCCATCCCATCTTCGATAGCGAGACCGGCCGCATCATCTACGGCGACCACGTCACGCTCGACGACGGCACGGGCGCCGTGCACACCGCGCCCGGCCACGGCATCGACGACTACAACGTGGGCTGCCGCTTCGACCTGCCCTGCGTGATGCCCGTCGACGACGACGGCCACTTCTACCGCGGCGAGGGCATCGGCACGGGAGGCCCCTTCTCCGGCATGGAGACCGACGAGGCCGCGCCCGCGATCCTCGCGTTCCTCCAGGAGCGCGGCACGCTCGTCGCCCGTCGCGACATCGTCCACAGCTACCCGCACTGCTGGCGCTGCAAGCGCCCCGTCATCTTCCGCGCGACCGACCAGTGGTTCGTGTCGATGGACAAGACGGGCCTGCGCGCCGCGGCCCTCGACGCCATCGAGAACAAGGTCGCCTGGTACCCCGCGCAGGCGAGCAAGCGCATCGGCGCCATGGTCGCCCAGCGCCCCGACTGGTGCATCTCGCGCCAGCGCGCCTGGGGCGTGCCGATTCCGTCGTTCACCTGCCAGTCGTGCGGCGAGAAGGTCATGAACGACGCCACGCTCGACGCCGTCATCGCGCTCTTCCTCGAGAAGGGCTCCGACGCCTGGTTCACCGACGACCCCAAGGACTACCTGGGCGAGGCCTGCGTGTGCCCCTCCTGCGGCGGGCGCGACCTCAAGGCCGACTCCGACATCCTCGACGTCTGGTGGGACTCGGGCGTCTCGCACACCGCCGTCCTCGGCAACCGCGACAACCTGAGCTTCCCGGCGGACATGTACCTCGAGGGCTCCGACCAGCACCGCGGCTGGTTCCAGAGCTCGCTGCTCACGAGCGTGGGCGCCTACGGCGTGCCGCCCTACCGCGCCGTCGTGAGCCAGGGCTTCACGCTCGACGGCCAGGGCCGCAAGATGAGCAAGTCGCTCGGCAACGTCATCGACCCCAACAAGGTGTGCGCCGAGATGGGCGCCGACATCGTGCGCCTGTGGGTCGCCTCGACCGACACCTCGAGCGACGTCGCGATCGACGACGAGATCCTCAAGCGCACGAGCGACGCCTACCGCCGCTTCCGCAACACGTTCCGCTTCCTGCTCTCCGAGCTCTACGACTTCGACCCCGCGGTCGACGGCCTCGCGAACTCCGAGCTCCTGCCCCTCGACGCGCTCGCCCTCGCCCGCATGTGCGAGGTCCACGCGAAGGTCTCCGAGGCGTACGCGGCCTACCGCTTCAACGGCGTCTACCGCACGCTCTACGACTACATCGTGACCGAGCTCTCGAACGTCTATCTCGACGTCGTCAAGGACCGCACCTACTGCGACGCGCCCGCCTCGCGCAGCCGCCGCAGCGCCCAGACCGTGCTTGCGCACATCCTGGGCATGCTCCTGCACGACCTCCAGCCGATCCTCGCCTTCACCTGCGACGAGGTGTTCGAGTACGTCCCCGCGTCCATGAGGGACGGCTACGAGTACGCTGCGCTGCTCGACTGGTACGAGGCCCCCATGGGCGACGCCGAGCGCGACGCCCTGCTGCCCGCCTACCGTGCGCTGCTCGAGGTCCGCGAGGGCGTCACCAAGGCGCTCGAGGCCGCGCGCAACGAGAAGGTCATCGTCAAGAGCCAGGAGGCGAGCGTGGCGGCGCAGGTCCCGCAGGCGCTTTACGACCTGGTCGCGGCGTCGGGCGCCGACCTCGCCGAGCTCTGCATCGTGAGCTCCTGCACGGTCTCGCCCTGCGAGGGCGACGAGGTCTCCTGCACGGTCTCCCCGGCCGACGGCGGCAAGTGCCCCCGGTGCTGGAACGTGCGCGAGCTGGGCGAGGACGGCCTCTGCCCCCGCTGCCGCGCCGTCCTGTCCGCGGGCGCGGCGGAGTAGCCGGCCGTGAGTCCCAAGGGGAGAAGGACGGCCTGGTTCCTGGCGGTCGCGGCTGTCGTCGTCGCGGTCGACCAGGTCACGAAGGCGTTCATGCGCTCGTTTTTGGCTGAGGGCAGCTCGATGACGCTCGTCCCGGGCGTCCTCGACCTCCGCCTCGTGTACAACGAGGGGGCCGCCTTCAGCCTGGGCGAGGGTTTCAGCTGGCTCTTCATGGCGGTCGCCGTTGCGATCGCCGTGGGGAGCGCCCTCTACGTGCTGCTCGGTTCCCCCGGCGCCGGCCTGTCCGCGGCGCTGGGGGCCGTCGCCGGGGGAGGGGTGGGCAATCTCATCGACCGCGCGGTCTCGGGCTGCGTCACCGACTTCTTCATGCCCACGTTCACGAACTTCGCGGTGTTCAACGTCGCCGACGTCGCGATCACCGTGGGGTTCGCGTTCGCGCTCGTGCTGTTCTGGCGCGAGGACGGCAGGCGGCACGCCGCCGAGGAACCCGCGACCGGCGAGGCCGGGAAGCGCCGCGAGGAGGTCCGCCCCGGGGGCGCGGGGGGCGATGCCCGATGAATCGCCAGTTCCGCGCCACCGTCCCCGAGTCCTTCGAGGGCGCCCGCCTCGACGCCTTCCTCGGCGCCTCGAGCGCCTTCGAGAGCCGCTCGGCCGCCGTGAAGTCGATCGAGGCGGGCGACGTCTGCGTGAACGGGGCCGTCGTCACCTCCAAGAAGCACGTCCTGCGCGAGGGGGACGCCGTCGAGGCGACGGTCGTAGAGGAGGAGGAGCGGCTCACCGCGATCCTCGAGCCGGAGAAGATCCCGCTCGACATCCGCTACGAGGACGAGCACATCATCGTGCTCTCCAAGCAGCGCGGCCTCGTCTGCCATCCCTCGCCGGGCCACCCCTCGCACACGCTCTCGAACGCCCTCGTCGCGCACTGCGGGGCCGACAACCTGGGGCTCCTCCAGGGCACCGACCGCCCGGGGATCGTGCACCGGCTCGACATGGACACGACGGGTCTCATGCTCGCCGCCAAGGACGACGCCTGCCAGGGCGCCCTCCAGGAGGCGATCAGGCTCAAGTCCGTCGACCGCCGCTACGTCACGCTCGTGCACGGCTACATCGCGCCCGAGACGGGCATCGTCGACGCCCCCATCGCCCGCTGCGCCTCAGACCGGCTCAAGATGACCGTGAGCGACGACATCGACGCGCGTCAGTCGGTCACGACGTTCGTCGTGCTCGAGCGCTTCGAGGCGGGCCGCAGGGACGAGGGCTACACGCTGCTCGAGTGCAAGCTCTTCACGGGGCGCACCCATCAGATCCGCGTCCACATGAGCTACATCGGCCACCCCGTCGTGGGCGACCCGCTCTACGGGCGCGGCTCTCTCGCGTTCAACCGCGGCCTCGACCGGCAGTTCCTCCACTCGTGGAGCCTAAAGTTCACGCACCCGGCCACGGGGGAGGAGCTCTCGTTCGTCGACGCGCCGCCGTGGGACCTGACCGAGGTCCTCGACGGGCTCGAGTCCCGCTCGATGGGCAGGTCCGCGCGCGGGGAGGAGATCGCCGAGGCGATGCGCCAGCAGGCCGAGCTCGCCGCAATGGGATGGTGACGTCCCACCGCCGGTGAGACCCGGGCCGCCGGCGGTCGCGCAGGGCGGTGCGGACGGCTGCCCCCAATCTCCTTCATAAGGATTTGAGGAGGTCGCCATCTTTGCAGCTTTGCGGCTGAAATATGCAATAAACTGTACGGAATCGTCGCTTGGGGGCCCTACCCCTGGTGCCAGGCAATCGATGCGTCGAAGAAAGGACGAGGGAATGGCCTATTACTATCCCGAAGCTGCTCATACCTTTAGCGAATACCTGCTCGTGCCCGGTTACAGCTCTTCGGAGTGCATCCCCGAGAAGGTGAGCCTGCGGACCCCGCTCTCCAAGTTCCGCCGCGGCGAGGAGCCGCGCATCTCGCTCAACATCCCCATGGTGTCCGCGATCATGCAGTCCGTCTCCGGGCCGCGCCTTGCGGTCTCCCTGGCGACCGAGGGCGGCATGTCCTTCATCTTCGGCAGCCAGACCCCCGAGGACGAGGCGGCCATGGTGCGCGAGGTCAAGACCTACAAGGCCGGCTTCGTGAAGAGCGACTCCAACCTCTCGCCCGAGATGACGCTCGAGGACGTTCTGGCCATCAAGGAGCGCACCGGCCACTCGACGATGCCCGTCACGGCCGACGGCACCCTCGACACCCCGCTCGTCGGCATCGTCACGAGCCGCGACTACCGCGTCTCGCGCATGGACCCCGCCACGAAGGTCGGCGAGTTCATGACGCCCCGCGAGCACCTCGTGACCGCCCCCGAGACCGTCACCCTCTCCGAGGCCAACGACGTCATCTGGGAGAAGAAGCTCAACGCCCTCCCCATCGTCGACGCCGAGGGCCGTCTCAAGTACCTCGTCTTCCGCAAGGACTACGACTCGCACAAGACCAACCCCAACGAGCTGCTCGACAAGGACAAGGCGTACGTGGTTGGCGCGGGCATCAACACGCGCGACTACGCCGAGCGCGTGCCGCTGCTCGTGGAGGCCGGCGTCGACGCGCTGTGCATCGACTCCTCCGAGGGCTTCTCCGAGTGGCAGAAGCGCACCCTCGACTGGATCCGCGAGAACTACGGCAACGACATCGTGGTTGGCGCGGGCAACGTCGTCGACGCCGAGGGCTTCAGGTTCCTCGCCGAGGCCGGCGCTGACTTCGTGAAGGTGGGCATCGGCGGCGGCTCGATCTGCATCACGCGCGAGCAGAAGGGCATCGGCCGCG
>CAYMHQ010000167.1:0-6247 GCA_964390275.1 uncultured Coriobacteriaceae bacterium | reverse complement strand
CTCGGCAACCCCGGGACGTTCGAGGGCAAGCCCGGCGCGCTGGAGGCGTAAGGGGGAGTCGGCGCAGACGCTGGCGACGCCGCCGGGCCGACCAGCCCGGCAAGGTCCAGCCGGCTCAGCCAGGTTCGGTCGGCTCATCAGCTCGAAGGCAGTTCCAGAGTTTCCAGAGCTTTCCGAAATCCGAATTCCGTATTCCGAATTCCACAATCCGAGGTCCGAGGAGGAGCCCATGTTTCTCGCACGCAGCACGTGGCCGCAGGTACGCAGCTATTTCGAACAGCACGACACCGTCTTGATCGGCGTGGGGTCCATCGAGTGCCACGGGCGCCACAACCCGCTCGGCACCGACACGATGGCGCCCGACGCGCTCATGAAGCTCGTCGACGCCGAGTACCCCGAGGTCCTCATCGCCCCCACCCAGCCCTACGGCGCGACCGACGACCTCATGGGCTACCCCGGCACCGTGAGCCTCGGCGTCGAGGGCCTCTACCGCGTCATGACGAGCATCACCGACGCGCTCTACGGCTACGGCGCGCGCCGGTTCGTCTTCGTGAACGGCCACGGCGGCAACGTGAAGTCGCTCTCGGGCGTGTGCTCGCAGCTCAACCGGCGCGGGTGCCACGCGGCCCTCATGAACTGGTGGAAGATGGCGCCGCAGCTCAACCCCGAGTGGGGCGGCGGCCACGGCGACGGGATGGAGACGAGCGCGAACCTGGCAATCGACCCCGAGTCGGTCGACATGTCGGCGGTGGCACCCGAGGCGCTGCGCGATGACATCGGCGGCGAGTTCGAGACCACCGGCTGGTCGACGGTCCAGTTCGAGGGCGTGAACGTCGACTTCCCGCGGCGCCTTGTGCGGCTCAGCTCGAACGGCTGGCTCGGCTACGGCCTGGGCGTCATGCCCGAGGACGCCTCGGCCGAGCGCGGGCGCGCGATGCTCGAGGGGACGGCGCACTACATCGTGCGGTTCGTGAAGGCGCTGGCGGAGACCCCGCTGCCCGACCCCCTCGACGACGCGGCCGAGCTCGCCAAGGCCGACGCGCACATCGACGCACTCATGGGGAGGTAGGCCCGGCGAGCGGCGGGGACGCTCGGCACGACGCCGCGTCACGATACCGTACCGCCGCGAGAACTTGCTTTTGACCCGATTAAGCTAACCGCCCACACAAGTTTTAGTTGTGTGGGCGGTTAGCTAAAAACGGCTGAAACCTGATGCCTGGCGCCTGAGACCCCTCGTCATTTGCGGAGAACTAGGCAGTCCACAGCCGAGCGTCAGGCAGTCCTGGCCGCCTTCGGCGCCTCGCCGCCCTACTCCGCCTCGGCCCCTCGACCGAGACCAGGCCTCTTTACCAGCGCGAACGCCAGGACAACCGCCGCCACGATGAACACTGCGCCGCCGATGAGGCCGGTGGGCGCCGGACCGAGAAACGCGTTGCCGCCCGACACGGAGAAGAGGACGCCCGCCGAGCCGAGGCCGTTCAGGGCGCCGTGCGCGAGCGCCGCGGGCAGACAGCTGCCGCTCCGCTGCGTCACGTAGGTGAGGAAGACGCCGGTCACCGTGCAGAAGCAGCACATCGCAAGGATGCCCAGAAACGGCCAGCCCGCGTAACCGATGCCGTAGTTGTGCCCGGCCACCGTGAGCGGCAAATGCCAGAGACCCCAGATCACACCGCCCGCGAGCAGCGCTTTCCCCATGCCGAGGCGCGCGATGAGCCTGGGCATCATGTAGCCGCGCCAGCCCCACTCCTCGCCGAAGCAGGTCACGATGTTGAGCACCGGCCCGAGGAAAACGCCCGTCGCCAGCTGCGTCACGATGAGGAGGGTCATCGTCGTGGCGGTGTCGTAGTCGGCGCTCACGACCTGCATCGACGCGTCGACCTGAGTCGCGTACAGGGATTCCGTGACGCTGAAGTCGCCCGGGTTGAGCACGAACCACAGCACAGCGCCGAGCGCGATGAGGACCGACGGCCCGAACCATCCGAGCAGCCAGAACGGCCACGTGCGGCGAAACCTCACCGGGCGGATCATCGAGCCGCGGAACCCCTCGCGCGTCACGAGACGCGTGATCACCACGCCGATCGCGGGGAACAGCATCGCGCCGGCAACCAGCAGCTGCGCGGTAACTGCAGAGACCCCGGCGATGGCACCCGACGCTGCCGGAATCGCGAGGAAGACCTCGTATGCCCACGTCAGGACGAACGTCACCGCGAGGTACAGAGCGACCCGCTTCCCGTCGGTCCAGCGGCCGCGTCCCGCATCGGCAGACGGCTCGCCGCCAGTCCCGTTCGCCGTCATCGTCTCGGGCGTCGCAGCCTTCTTCGTCTCCTCCATCGTGCCCTTCTCCATCGTGTCCCCCTTCGTCGCCTTCGGCTTCCTCATCGCCTTCATCCCCTTTCGAGCCGAGCCTCCCCTATCCGCACCCTATCCCCGCACCGTAACGTAAATCGAAAACCAGACGAGCAGCACGACGGCAAGGACGAGCCCGGCGATGATCGCCCAGCTCAGAGGCCGCGCCCAGTTGATGGTCCAGCCGATGCCGAAGCGCTTGGGCACGACGACGGCGGGGTCGGCGGGGTTCCAGTAGAAGACGCCGGCCTTCCACATCGCGTCGTCGTCGGCGCGCATTCGGGAGTCGGCCTCGCGCGGGCGCAGACTCCTGATCGCTCGCGCGCCGTTCTGGCCGTACCGGACCCCCAGCACGACGAACACCGCCAAGATGACGAGCACGACCACCACCATGAGCGCGCCCCACGCGGCGAGGCTCATCAGGCCGGCCATCGTGAGCGGGAGCAGGGCGAGACAAAGGCAGAGCACAACGCCCATCAGCAGAATCGCAAGGCTCCACGCCCGCGCGTAGAGGGCGTAAGCGAGCGCGGACTCCGCCGGCGACTCGGGCTCGACGGGACGCTTGGAGCGAAGGATCATGAAGTGCGTGAACGCCATAATCGCCGCCATGAACACCTGCATGCCGAGCGCGAACCCCACGGTGGCGGGCGACTTCTCGGAATACGAGGTCACGTTGCCGGAAAAGTCGACGTGCATGGGGATCTGGTCGGGCATCTGGGGGTAGAGCGCGACGCACAGCACGAGGGTCGCGAGCACGATGGGAATGTAGACGAGATTCGCCCGCATGGGAACGGGCTGCGGAAGGGGTCCGCCGGCCGGCGAGCCCACCACCGCCACGCGCTCGGCCACCTCGGCCTTCCAGCCGCGCTCGCGTTTGAGCGCCCGGACGCGCGAGCGGAACACCAGCATCAGGGCGTACGCGCCGACGGAGAGGGCGATCGTCACGCCGACCATGACCCGCATCGCGACGAGGCTCCACTGCGTGGCGGCGCCCACGGCGACCACCACCGCCACGCACACGACCGTGGCGGCCCCCACAAGGAGGGCATAGGTGCGCTTCAACTCGCGGATGGCAGGGTCGGACTGGGCGGACGCGGGAACGGTGACGGCGAAGACCTCTCGTCCGCGCGTGAGGAACGGCATGGCGGCGAACACCGCGCCGCAGACGAGCAGAAGCACCGCGAAGAAGACGGCCATGAAGTTCGCATACCCCGTCATCGGGCATCAGTCCTTTCCTGCGTCTGAGTCTTGCCGAACACCTCGCCGGCGACACGGCGAGCCACCTCGGCGAACGCGTCCCGGCTCCCGCCCGCCGCCGCATAGTCGCGCGCCGCCGAGGTCAGGGCCTCCTCGAGCCTGCGGTCGGAGACGGCGACGAGCCCCGCATCGCGCTGGCGCATCGGCTCGGCAACGAACGCGCCCGACCTGCCGCGCACCATCAGGTACCCGTCGTCGCGCAGCAGCGCGTACGCCTTGTTCACCGTGTGGAGGTTGATCCCCAGGTCGGCCGCGAGTGTGCGGACCGGGGGCAGCGCGTCGCCCACGGCGAGCTCGCCCGAAGCGATGGCGGCCACCACCTGGTCGCGAAGCTGCTGGTAGATGGGCGTGGGCGACATCTGGTCGATTCGTATGATCACACAGGTCACTTCCTTCGAGCTGTCGAAACCCGTTGGGTCGAGGGCGCGCCGGGTCCGCCCCGATGCGGCGTGAGGCCTCCAAACCCCGGGCGCCCGGACGGCCTCGGCAGCAGTGTAGCACAATCTGTGCTAGTTGTTCTAGATGTTCTATAACAGATGGAGCAGAATCAGGGCGAGAAAAACCGGACGACGCCGTTCGCCGCCGGGCGCACGCCGCCGAGTCCCGGGAACTTCTGTGCAGAGCCTTGACTTCCTCTCGGCTACTGGTAACTTGTGCGGCGACATGAGTTAGATATCTCTAACTATTAGGCTCATTCGACGGTTAGAGTTATCTAATACTAGCAAGTACCAGCCATTTCTTCCGACGCCTTGAAGGGACGGGAACCGGGACCATGCGCACGACAGAGGACTCCGCACCGCAGACGACCATATGCGACCAGTTCTACCCGTGCATCGTCCGCAACGCCGCGTGCGTGCTCGGCGGCACGAAGCCGGCGGCTCTCTTCAACTTCACGCCTCGCGCCTCGCAGTCCGGTGCCCGTCAGCCCGCCGCCGTCGCCAAGGACGAGCTCGACGAGGCGATTCGCACGATGGCCGGGGCGTTCAACGCGCGCTACGAGGGGTCCGGGCTGCGCGTCGACGTCCTGTTCGTCACCACCGGTCGAGCGTTGTTGCTGGTAAACAGGCCGAGCGAGATCAACGCGCTGCTCGACGACCCCGCGGTCGCCGGCTACCTCGCCTCCGCCGGATACGCGACGGGGAGCCGCGAGCAGCTCGTCGCCTCGATGCGCGACCGCGTCCTCGCCTGCGAGCGAGCCCATGCGGATGGCGGCTGCGCGAACTGCCCCGGAAGCTGCTTCCCCCACGAGGTGGGGCTCCTGCTCGGCTACCCGCTCGAGGACGTTCGCGGGTTCATCGAGCACAGGGGGCGGGGCGCGCATGCCGTGGGGCCGTGGAAGGTGTACGGCGACCCGGCCGAGGCGCGCCGGCGCTGGGACTCCATGCGGGAATGCAGGAAGACGATCATCTGGAATTACGCGAACGGGACGCCCTTCGAGGCGCTCATCGCCTGATTCGCCGGCCAGACCGGCGCACCCATCCGGCCCGTGCGAAACGCCCGCGGCGCCGACCCCCGTCGAAGACGTCGGGGAAACCCGATTGAAAGGAGAACGCATCATGAAGAAGATCGCCATCGTGTACTGGAGCGGGACCGGCAACACCGCCGCCATGGCGCAGCACGTCAAGAAGGGAGTCGTCGAGGCCGGCGCCGCCCCCTCGGTCATCGAGGCCGACACGTTCTCGGCCGCGCGCCTGCCCGAGTTCGACGCCGTCATCTTTGGCTGCCCCGCGATGGGCACCGAGGAGCTCGAGCCCGACGAGTTCGAGCCCATGTTCGCCGACTGCGAGAAGGACCTCAGGGGCCGCACCGTGGGCCTGTTCGGCTCGTACGAGTGGAACGAGGGCGAGTGGATGGAGACCTGGCAGGCCCGCACCGAGGAGGACGGGGCCAACGTGGTGGGCGCCGTCATCGCCTACGACTACCCCGACGGTCAGGCCGAGGAGGAGTGCGTCCAGCTCGGCAAGGACGTTGTCGCAGCTATCGAGGGGTAAGACGTCCTCGACGGGCCGACCACGCGCATGCGCTATGATGGGCACCCTCCGGACGCCGCCAACCACGCGTCGTCCAACCGCGCCTCACTTTACTCGCCCCGATGTCGAGAAAGGACCTCATCATGCGCGCATTCATAGCCCTTGAGCTGCCCGAACAGTTCTGTTCGGAGATTGCCGCCGCCTCGCGGAGGCTTTCGGTCGCGTGCGACGGGAGGTTCATGCCGTGCGAGAGCTACCATCTCACGCTCGCGTTTCTCGGCGACATCTGCGAGGCCGAGTCGGAGCTGGCGGTCGAGGCGCTCGACGCCGCCTGCACCCTCGACGACGGGACGCCCCTCGGCCCCGTCCCCCTGCGCAGCGACGGCCTGGGGAAGTTCGGCAAACCGCAGGACGCCACGCTGTGGATGGGCGTCTATCCGGTGCCTGAGCTGCTCGAACTCGCCGAGCGCGTCCGCGGGGAGCTCGCCGCACGGGGTCTCGCGTTCGACGAGAAGCCGTTCAAGCCGCACGTGACCATCGCCCGCCGCGCCCGTCTCCCCCGCGGCAGCCTGCCCCTCATCGACTTCCCCCGGCCCGACGAGGCGACGCGCGTCACGCTGTTCAAGAGCACGCTCACCTCGGACGGCGCCGTCTACAAGCCGCTCTACCAGGTC
>CAYMHQ010000166.1:0-6289 GCA_964390275.1 uncultured Coriobacteriaceae bacterium | reverse complement strand
CTCAGCTATCACGGCGACCACCGAGACAACCTCGGGGGCCAGGCCGCCGAAAGCGTCCTTGACGAGTGCCGACTTGTTCTCCGCAGAGATGTTGGAATCCTGCAGGAACTCACGCATCTGGGAAGACTTGGTGACCGCCTGGCGGGCGCTCTTGATGTCCTCGATGTCCTCGAAGACGCGACCTTCGCACTTCGCCGCCTCGAGGAGACACCGGGCGTAGGTTGTCACTTCCTGCTTGACCAGCTTGCGGTTAGTTGGCATCGAGGGACCCCGCTTCCGCGACGTACTTCTCGATCAGCTTGCGTTGACCGGCTTCGGACAGCTCCTCGCCGATAAGACGCCCAGCGACCGCGACCGAGATGTCTGCGACGGAGGCCTGGAGGTCCGCGATGGCGGCAAGCCTCTCCTTCTCGATAGACTTCTTGGCTTTCGCGATCATTTCCTCGGCCTGAGCCTGGGCCTGGGCCGTGATGTCGGCCTTGACCTGCTCGCCTGCACGGCGCGCCTCGTCAACGATGCCAGCAGCCTCGCGACGGGCGTCGGCAAGCTGCTTCTTGTACTCCTCGAGCGAGCGCTGAGCCTCGATCTTCGCGGACTCTGCCTCATCGAGGTTGTTCTTGATGGTCTCCTGGCGCTTGTCGAGCATGCCGACAATCATGGGCCAGGCGAACTTAGCAAGGACGAACCAGATGATCAGAAACGCGATGAGCGCGGGAATGAACTCGGCCATGTTGGGAATCAGGATGCCGATTCCCAGATCGGAGCTTTCTTCGGCAAGGGCGACCGAGGGGGCGGCCAGGGCAACGGCAGCAACAGCGAAGGGCAGGGTAGCCGCAGCGCCGTGTTTGCAAATGCTCATTGACTCACCTCCATCGAGTTTCGTGGTTTCCAGCAGTCATCTACTAGGCGATGAGCGAGACCACGAAGCCGATGAGGGCGAGTGCCTCGACGAACGCGGCGCCCAGGATGAAGACGGTGAACAGACGACCCTGGACCTCAGGCTGACGGGCCATGCCGGTGGCAGCGCCGTAGGCGGCCAGACCAATGCCGAGACCAGCACCGATAACGCCAAGACCATAACCGATAACGCTCACAATTCCTCCTAAAGGACGGTAGCCCAGCCCTTTGCCGGGCTATAAACCAATAGAGCACCTCTCGATGTCAACGTCCGCGGGATGCGGGCGAAATGACCGAACCAAAGAGCCAGCGGCGCGGCGGTTAGTGACCGGCCTCGGCGAGCTGCACGTACACAGCGGAAAGAACGGTGAAGACGTACGCCTGGACAACGGCAACGACGAGCTCGATGGCGTAGATCACCGTGAGGATGGCGAGCCAGACGATGCTCGCGACGCCGATGAAGTTGCCGGCGCTGATGAGCAGGCCGAAGAAGCCGCTCGTGAGGAGCGCGAAGGCGGCGAGGCAGATGTGGCCGGCGAACATGTTGGCGAAGAGTCGGACGGCCAGGGTGATGAGGCGCAGGAAGGTGGAGAAGACCTCGATCACGGCGACGACGACGTTGATGGGGGCGCCGACACCGGCGGGGGCGAACGACTTGATGTAGCCGAGGACGCCCATGCGCTTGATGGAGACGACGATGAAGTAGACGAACGAGCAGAGGGCGAGGGCGAACGTCACGCCGATGGTGCCGGTGCCGGGCTTGCAGCCGGGGATGACGCCCACGAGGTCGTTGAACAGGATGAAGAAGAAGATGGTGAGCAGGAAGGGGCCGTGCTTGTCAGCCGTGCGGCCAAGGTTGCCCTTGAGGACGTCGTCACGCACGTACTCGACGACATACTCGACGCCGTTGACGAACCTGCCGCGAGGAACCAGGGACATGCGCTTCCTCACCGCGAACAGGACGAGAAGCATCAGCAGGATGGCGACGCACATCCAGAAGATGTACTGGGTCAGGCCGAACTGGCCGCCACCCACGATGAACCGCGGGAGGAACTCATGAATTACTTCGTTGATTTCCTCTCCAAAGCTGGCGATAAGCTCTTCCATGTATGGACTCCTCACACGTTAGGGACGATGCCTGCGACCGAACACGGCGACGACGACGGACACCGTCGCTAGAAACGAGATAACGTACGCGCACCCGAACACGGCCAGGACTTCGCGCAATAGTACGAAGCCTAACAGTACGAAGAGGATAATTTCAATAAACGATACGCAAACGGCAACCAGCGCCGGAAGAACGGAGGCGTCCCTGTCCCTTTTCTGGATTCGGAACGCCGCTGCGTACGGGAGACCGCTCACTACCCCGCACAGCAGACCGGCTGCAATTGGTATGGCGACGCCCATATCGTCGTTTGAACCCCTCTCCCCACTGCCCTGCGGGCACACGTTTTTGTATCGTACCTTTGACCGTGCTCGCTTTCAACCATGGCCGGCGCGGTCATCATGGCCTTATGCGCAACCCGCTCCAATTCACCACAAATCCCAGAGCGCGCCCGAGGGACGGACCGGACCCCGGGCCGTTCGCCGGACGCGCGAGCGCCCGGGGTCAGTCCTCGAACCGCTCGGTGATGACGCCGGCCTCCTCGAGCAGCGACGCGGAGAGCTCGTCGGGGTAGTCGTCGCGGAACACGATTCGCTTGACGCCCGCGTTGATGAGCATCTTCGTACACTGGACGCAGGGGTGCGCCGTGCAGTAGATGGTCGCCCCGTCGGCCGCGACGCCACCGTGGCGCGCCGCCTGGATGAGGGCGTTCTGCTCGGCGTGGAGGCCGCGGCACAGCTCGTGCTGCTGGCCGCTCGGGATCCCCAGCTCGGCGCGGAGGCACCCGCGGGTCGCGCAGTGCTCGATGCCTGCGGGAACGCCGTTGTACCCCGTGGCGAGGATCCGCCGGTCGTACACGAGGACGGCGCCCACGTGGCGGCGCAGGCAGGTCGAGCGCGTCGCCGCGACGTCCGCGATCTGCATGAAGTACTCGTCCCACGAGGGACGACCGTCGGGAAGCTTGGGATCCATGTGCGACCTCCCTCGCGGGGCGCCGGGCTGGCGGCGCGCCCGCTGGCTGGTGGGACTACAGGGTGCCGAAGATGCGGTCGCCCGCGTCGCCGAGGCCGGGGACGATGTAGGCCTTGTCGTTCAGCCTCTCGTCGACGGCCGCGACGTAGAGCTCGATGTCGGGGTCGGCGGCCAGGACGCGGCTGATGCCCTCGGGGGCGGCGATGAGGCACAGGACGCGGATGTCCTTGACGCCCGCCTCGCGCAGGTAGGAGACCGCCGCCTCGATGGAGCCGCCGGTGGCGAGCATGGGGTCGACGAGCAGGCAGGTGCGCTGGTCGACGTCGGACGGGAACTTGCAGTAGTAGGTGTGGGGCTCGTGCGTCTCCGGGTCGCGATAGAGGCCGATGTGGCCCACGCGGGCGGCGGGGATCAGGTCGAGGATGCCCTCGACCATGCCGAGGCCGGCGCGCAGGATCGGGATCACCGCGACCTTCTTGCCCGCAATCATCTGGCAGGTGGTCTTGGCCACGGGAGTCTCGACCTCGACGGGGCGCAGCGGGAAGTCGCGCGTCGCCTCGTAGCCCTCGAACAGGGCGATCTCGCGGACGAGCTCGCAGAACTGCTTGCAGCTCGTCTCCTTGTCGCGCAGGATGGCGAGCTTGTGCTGGACCATGGGGTGGTCGATCACGTGCACGCGGGGGTTCGCGATGGCTTCCTCGCGCGCGGTCATGGTCTCGGCATCGTTCGACGTGGTCATGGGTCCTCCTACTGGTTTTGCTGTTGCTGCTGGTATATGTCGCTCCGCGGCGGGGCTGCCGGGAGGTCCCGGCGCCAGGGTCGCGAGGGGATGCCTAGTTCGCGGACTCCCCGAGGGGGCCGAACTTCGCGTCGATGGCCGCGTTCATGCTCTCGGCGAGCGAGGAGCGGGCGGTGGAGACGCGCGGGGCGGGCACGGCCTCGCGCTTGCCGGCCAGGTCGAGCGCCATGATCTTCGCGACGCGCTGGGCATGGCGGCCGCCCTCGAACTCGGCGACGAGGAACACCTTGAGGATGCGCTCGTTCTCCTCGAGGGAGACGAAGCGGCCGGAGAGGGTGACGACGTTCGCGTCGTTGTGACGGCGGGCGAGCTCGGCGAACTCGGGCGTGACGACGTTCGCGGCGCGGACGCCGGCTATCTTGTCGGCGGCGATGGCCATGCCGATGCCGGTGCCGCACACGAGGACGCCGCGGTCGGCGTCACCCGAGGCGACCGCGCGGCCAACCTTCTCGGCGTAGTCGGGGTAGTCGACGCGGTTGGCGTCCTCGGGCCCGAGGTCGACGACCTCATGGCCGAGCCCCTGCAAAAAGGGGACGAGCTGGGCTTTCTGCTCGAATCCGGCGTGGTCAGAAGCAATGGCGATGCGCATGGGTCCCGTTACCCTTCCTCGCAGACGACAAGAGGCGGCCGCGGCGCGCGAACGCGGCGCAGGTCCGCCGACACAGATGGCTCGACTATACGCCATATCGGCATGTGGTCGCGGCATCGTCCGCAAGAAGGCACGCAAAAAGGGCGGGCGGCCCGGGAGGGCTGCCCGCGAGCGGCGCGGATGCGGTGCGGGGTGGCTTAGGGGCGCGGGCGCGGGGCACCGCGGGAGCGGAGGCCGGCCTAGTCGGCGGCGTCGCTCAGGAACGCGCGCGTGCGACTGTCCGAAGGATGGGTGAGCACCTCGTCGGGCGAGCCCTCCTCGACGATCGAGCCGTCGAAGAGGAAGCAGACGCGGTCGGAGACCTCGCGGGCGAACCCCATCTCGTGCGTGACGATGCCCACCGCCATGCCCTTCGCGGCGAGGTCGCGGATGAGGTCGCGCATCTGCGCCGTGAGCTTGGGGTCGAGGGCCGAGGTCGCCTCGTCGAAGTACATGACCTGCGGGTTCATGCAGAGCGCGCGGGCGATGGCGACGCGCTGCTGCTGACCGCCGGAGAGCTGGCAGGGGACCTTCTCGGCGTGCTCCTCGAGGCCGAGGTAGCGGAGAAGCCCCATCCCCTGCTCGTAGACCTCGTCCTTGGGGCGTTTCTGCACCACGATGGGGGCGTCGGTCACGTTCTTGATCACGGAGTAGTGGGGGAACAGGTTGTAATTCTGGAACGCGAGGCCAAAGCGCATGCGGGCCTCGCGCATGCCGGCCTTGGAGTACGCCGCGCGGCCGTGGGCGTCGTCGGCGCACACCTCGAGGTCGCCGTAGGCGAGACGGCCCCCGTCGAACGTGTCGAGCAGGGTGAGGCAGCGCAGCATGGTGGACTTGCCGGCACCCGAGGGGCCGATGAGCGAGACCACCTCGCCGGGGTCGATGGAGAACGAGACGTCGTGCAGGACCTCGCGCCCGCCGAACGACTTGCGCACGTTGGAGGCAGACACGGCAGGGAGGGACCCCGACGCGCAGCGGGCGGGGATGGGGGCCTCGGGAGCCCCGGCGGATTCGTTGGGCATGGTCGTCTCGTTAGTCATGGTAGTAGCCCAGCTTCTTCTCGGCCTTCTGGAGGAAAAACTCGATGACCAGGCACGTCGCCCAGTAGATGGCGGCGGAGATCGCGAACGGGATCATGTTGCGCTGGCTCGCGACGAGCGCCTTGGCCGTGGTGAACATCTCGGCCACGCCGATGGAGAACGCGAGCGACGTGTCCTTGACGAGCGTGATGATCTCGTTGCCCATGGCGGGGAGGATGCGCTTCACGACCTGCGGCAGGACGATCCTGAAGAACGTCTGCGACTTGGAGTAGCCGAGGACGGCGGCAGCCTCGTACTGCCCCTGGGGCATGCTCTGGATGCCGCTGCGGTAGATCTCGGCGAAGTAGGCGGCGTAGTTGAGGATGAACGCGATGATGCAGGCGGTGAACTTGTAGCCGCTCCCCGTGGAGATGCCGAAGACGTAGTACGGCGCGAAGAAGACGGCGAACATCTGCAGCATGAGCGGGGTGCCGCGCATGAGGGAGATGTAGCCCGCCATGAGCCACGCGAGCGGCTTGAACTTGCTGAGGCGGCACAGCGCGATGACGACGCCCAGGGGGATGGACCCCAACAGGGTGAAGATGAATATCTGCATCGACATGCCGTATGCCTCGACGAGGATCGAGAACATGGTGGACAGATCCACGGCCGCACCGCCTTGCACTAAGAAGCCGAAAATGCGCCGGGCCTGAAAAGACCCGGCGCCTTACCGGACGGTTTGCACTTTGGTCGAACTTTGGTCGAGCTTTGGCGGCGCAGAGGGCGCCGCGGGGAGGGCGTGCCTTACGCCTGAGCCTGCTCGAGGCAGTCGTTGACGGCGGTGAAGATGGCCTTGGAGGTGATGGAGG
>CAYMHQ010000165.1:4987-6301 GCA_964390275.1 uncultured Coriobacteriaceae bacterium | reverse complement strand
CATTCTCGCTATTGCGGCCTTGTAGAAGGGCGCGTATACTAACGTTGTCGTGCACACCGGAGCTCTTCGACTCGCTCCGTTCCATGGCGACATCTTCCCGTCTCAAAGGCCGGCGCATCAGCGTCGGCCTTTGCTTGTTTGCAGGCGCGTTTGTTTGCAGGCGCGTAGCGCGTTTGCCTACACCGCGATACGCTTGCCTGCACGCATGTTTACAGATGCCCCGAACTGCCTCAAACTCCGCCTCCAACCTCGCCGCGAGGGCACCTCAACGCCGGCGCATCTGTCATCATGTACCGCGTGCGCAACACGCGGCGCCTGCACGGCCAGCGTCGCGTGAGCGCGCTCAGGAAATCGGGAGGCGACGGATGGACATCCATGAGCTTGAGGCCTTTGCGCGAGCCTACGAGAGCGGGTCGCTCACGACGGCGGCCGAGGAGGCGTTCGTCTCCCGGCAGGCGTTCAGCAAGACCGTCGCCCACCTCGAGGGGGAGCTGGGCGCGCTGTTCGTCCGACTGCCCCGCGGAATCGCCCCCACGCCGCTCGCCGAGACGCTGTATCCCCACGTCAAACGCGCGCTCGCCGAGATTGACACCATCGCCGAGGAGTCCCGGCGGTTCGCGCGGGGCGAGGCGGGCTCGCTCAGGCTCGCAATCGAGGCGAACGCCGCGCTCACCCTGCCGATGGACCTGGTGGACGCCTATGCCGAAGCTCGCCCCGGCGTCTCGGTGACGCGGCTCGTGCTGCCGCCCGCCGGCGTGCGCGAGGCGTTCAACGCCGGACGCGTGGACGTCGTCGTCGCCGGGCCGCCCCCTCGCGGGTCGGGCCTGCGCTTCGAGCCCGTCTTCGCGGGACCGCTCGTCATCGTCTTCTCCCGCAAGGCGTTCCGGCCCGAGGAGCTCGCGCTCGCGGGGGCTTCCATGGTCGACGGTGTCCCGACGCTGGGACTCGACGCCCTCGCCGGCCGCAAGGTGTTCGGCATCGATCCCGATAACCCCGTCGAGCGCGGACTCGAACCGTTCCTCGCCAAGCGTGTCCCCACGGCGGAGGTCGTCTACGGCAACTCCGACACGGCGCTCACCACGAGCCAGATGCGCTCCGGGCTGGGCGGGATCATCGTGGAGGCGGGAGGCGCGCGACGGGATTTCAGCACGTCGGAGTACGTGCACATCCCGCTTGTGGGACCGGGTTCGCCCGTGTGGGAGGTCGGCCTCTCGTTCGCGCCCGATAGCCCCGCCGTCTCGGTCGCCTCCGACTTCGCGACCTTCGCGCGCAGCCGCATGCGCCAGGAGCTGGACGCCTCCGAATAGGCGCGCA
>CAYMHQ010000165.1:0-4887 GCA_964390275.1 uncultured Coriobacteriaceae bacterium | reverse complement strand
GCAACCTTTTGGTTGCGGCTCCCCTCAGATCGCTGCTTTTCGCGGCGGCTCGCAGGTGGTTTGATAACCGCACGCGCAGGATGGCGGCCGGGAGCGCCGGCGGCCAGCGGACGCGCGCACAAGGGAGCAGGCCCGCCGGGAGGCGGCCACGGCTGGGGAGCCGGGCCGGGCCTTTGGGGGGTCCAGGAGAGAAGGGAACCGAATATGAGCAGCACCATCGGCACCATAGGCACCGCTGTGTCCCGTCGCGGCTTCGTCGCGGGGACCGCAGGCGCGGCGGCGGGGCTCGGCCTCGCGGGCGTCGCCGCACAGGCCCTCGCGGGCGAGTCGGCCGGCCAGTCCGCCGGCGCGGACGCCGCCGGGGACGCCTCCGGCGCGGGGCAGGCGCAGGCCGTCAACCAGCAGGATTACTCGTACACCACCAACTCCATCACCGACTTCACGCAGACCAAGCTCTTCTCCGATTGGAAGCTCGGCCCCATCGAGCTGCACCACCGCATGGTCAAGTCGGCCGCGTTCCAGCTCGCCTTCTTCGCCGCGAACCCCGACGAGTACTTCGCCTACTACGAGCGCATGGCCAAGGGCGGCGTCGAGATGATCTGGATCGAGGACTTCGCCAACTTCTGGGACATGACGGCGAGCCCGCTCAAGCAGGACTACAGCGTGTACGACGTGAAGGGGCTCGTCGCGGCGCTCCATGCCGACGGCGCGCACGTGGGCTACCAGTTCGACACGATGGGCGCCCCCATCGGCCCCCTCACCTACACCGAGCCGTTCATCGGCGACTACTCCACCGAGGAAATCCAGTCCTGGCAGCAGGTGGTCATCGACCTGGCCAAACGCCTGCAGGAGGACGGCTTCGACGCCATCGAGCTCAACATGGCCGCCAACAACATGGGGCAGTCGTTCCTCTCGCGCACCCGCAACAACCGCGACGACGAGTACGGCCCCCAGAGCCTCGAGAACCGCACCCGCTGGGCCGTCGAGACGATCCGCGGCATCAAGGAGGCGTGCGGGCAGGACTTTGTGGTGCAGGCGCTCATCAACGGCATAGAGAGCAACGACAGCGACCTCGGCAACGACGGCGACTTCACCTCGATCGAGGAGTCCAAGGCCATCGCGAAGATTCTGGAGGAGGCCGGCGCCGACTCGCTCCACGTGCGCATAGGGCCCGCGTTCACGCACGTCGCCCAGTTCGCCGGCGACCTGTACTTCTGCGCGAACGGCCTCGAGGGCTACAACTCGCACAGCGGGCGCTACGACTTCGACAAGCACTGGCAGGGCCTGCTGCGCGGGTCGCACTCCGGCTGCGGAATCGGCATCGACATGGCGGCCGAGATCAAGAGCGCGGTCTCGATCCCCGTGGGCACGGCGACCTACATGGACCCGGCCCAGGCGCCCGACTACTTCGAGCAGGCGCTGCAGGAGGACAAGATCGACTTCCTCGTGATGAACCGCCCGCTGTGCGTCGACCCCGAGTACGTCAACAAGCTGCGCGAAGGCCGCATCGACGAGATCGCCCCGTGCACGCGCTGCCTGCACTGCTTCTACGACGTGGACCACAAGGGCACCGTTGCGTTCGAGCACTGCCGCGTGAACGCCGCGAACTGGCGCGCGTACGGCTCGTACATGCCTGAGGGCTTCGACCCCGCGCCCGCCGAGACCCCCAAGAAGGTCATGGTGATCGGCGCCGGCCCCGCGGGCATGGAGGCGGCGCGCGTGGCGGCCCAGCGCGGCCACGAGGTGACGATCTACGAGAAGTCCGACTCGCTCGGCGGCACGCTGCCGGTCGCCGAGGCCATCAAGGGCCCGCACGAGAACCTGGGCCGCCTGGCCGCCTACCTGGAGCGCGAGCTTGAGGTCACGGGCGTCGAGGTCGTGCGCGGGACCGAGGTCACGATCGACGACGTGACCGCCGCCGCGCCCGACTACGTGGTGGTCGCCACGGGCGGCGTCGAGGCGGGGATGGGCCTCGCAGGCACCGAAGCCACGCCGGTTGTCGACTTCGCCGGGATGATGGGGCTCGAATGCGGCGACGAGGTCGCGGTGCTCGGCAGCTCGGCGCGCGCGGTCGACGTGGCCGTGTGGCTCACCAAGCAGGGCAAGCACGTCTCGATCGTCACGCCCGACGGGATCGACGCGTTCGAGAAGGGCCATTCGGTGAACGTGCAGGGGTTCGTGCGCAACGCCTTCACCTCCGCCGGCGGCCGCATCTGGTCGAACGCGACCGTGACCGGCGTGGGCGAGGGCACGCTCACCTTCGACCGGGCCGACGCGGGCGTGGAGACCACCATCGCCTGCGACGCCGTGGTCGACATGTCCGACCTCGCGCCCAACACCGAGCTCGCCGACGCCGTGAAGGCCGCCGGCATCGCGTGCGCCGTGGTTGGCGACGCCGAGGAGCCGTGGAACATCGCCGAGGCCATCGCCGCCGGCAACCTCGCAGCCCGCGCCATCTAGCAGAAAGGGAGACCATCTATGAGCACCACCGCAACCGCCACCAGGCGCTCGTTCGTCGCGGGCGCCGCCGCAATCGCCGGGGCCGCCGCGCTCGCCGGGGCGCCCGCCGCCCGCGCGGACGAGGCCGGGGAGGCCGCCGCGTGCGCCGGCGACGTCCGCCAGCACGCCGCCCTGCTCAACCCGCAGGACGAGACCCCGCTGCCCGCCGCCGGCTCCACGTGCCCCTCGCTCTTCACCGAGTGGCACATGGGCTCCCTCACGCTGCCCAACCGCATCGTGAAGTCGGCCGCAGGCTACATCGGCGTCACCTCGCAGGGCATCGACGCCCCGCTCTTCCTCGACTACTACGGCGACCTGCTCGCCAACAGCGGCGCCGCCCTCGTCTACACCGACGACTTCTGCGAGCTCTACGACCACTTCAAGGCCGGCGCCGAGGTGGGCAAGATCGTCGACTGGACCGAGGACCAGCTCCGCGCCCTCGTCGACAGGGTGCACGCCGCCGGCTGCAGGATCGGCTACCAGCTCGCCACGATGGGCCTCATCTACAGCGGCTTCGAGGCCGACCCCACCGCGCTCTTCCAGACGTCCGACTGCATGGACATGCAGCCCGAGGAGATCCAGAACCTCATCGCCGACACCGTCAAGGCCGCCCAGACGCTGCAGGCCCTCGGCTTCGACGCGGTCGAGATCAACTCCGCCGGCGAGAACACCGGCCAGACGTTCATGTCCCGCGCCCGCAACAGGCGCGAGGACGAGTACGGCCCCCAGACGTTCGAGAGCCGCTCGCGCTTCGTGTGCGAGATCGTCCGCGGCATCAAGGAGGCGTGCGGCGCCGACTTCCCCGTGCAGGTGCTCATCAACGGCGTCGAGGAGAACGACAAGAGCATCGGCGACAGCGACCTCTTCACCACGGTCGAGGACAACAAGGAGATCTGCAGGCTCCTCGAGGCGGCGGGCGCGGACTCCCTCCACGTCCGCATCGGGCCCTGCGGCATGCACGTCGCGGAGTTCGCCGGCGACCTCTTCTTCACCGGCTACGGCATCGAGGGCGCCACGAGCTACGGCACGCAGTTCGACTTCAGGCGCCACTGGCAGGGCATGCTCAAGGCCGACCGGTCGGGCCTGGGCGTGATGACCAGGGTCGCGGCCGAGATCAAGAAGGCCGTCTCCATCCCCGTGGGCTGCGTCACCTACATGGACCCGGCGCGCGACCCCGAGTTCTTCGAGGGCCTCGTCGCGAACGGCGACATCGACTTCATGCTGTTCAACCGCCCGCTCAACGTCGACCCCGACTACATCCACAAGCTCGAGGAGGGCCGCGTCGACGAGATCCGCCCCTGCACGCGCTGCATGCACTGCCACTGGGACTCCGACGAGAACGGCCTCACGTTCGGCTGCCGCACGTACGCCGCGCACCCGTACCACCAGGTCACCGGCCAGATCCCCGGCAGCTACAGGCTCGAGCCGGCCGAGTCGCCCAAGAGCGTCATGGTCGTGGGCGCCGGCCCCGCCGGCATGGAGGCCGCCATCGTCGCGGCCGAGCGCGGCCACTCCGTCACGCTCTACGAGAGGAACGCCTACC
Organism: uncultured Coriobacteriaceae bacterium; assembly: GCA_964390275.1. GTDB lineage: Bacteria > Actinomycetota > Coriobacteriia > Coriobacteriales > UMGS124 > CAYMHQ01. The sequence continues at coordinate 845 of CAYMHQ010000165.1, read as the reverse complement.
TGGGCGGCACCCTCCCGTTCGCCGCGCACGTGAAGGGCGGGCACGAGAACCTCGACGCGCTCGTGAGCTACTACGCGCGCCAGCTCGAGCTGAAGGGCGTGGAGGTCGTGCTCGGCCAGGAGGTCGACGCCGAGTTCGTGAGGGCGCAGGCCCCCGACGCTCTCGTGTGGGCGGCCGGCGGCAGGCGCGTGGGCAGCGGCCTCGAGGGCGGCAACGTGGTGCCGATCGAGGACTTCATGGGCGCCGAGGTGGGCGACGACGTGATCGTGCTGGGCGGCAACGCGCAGGCGGTCGACATGGCCATGTACCTGGCCGCGCAGGGCAGGCACGTGCAGATCGTGAACCCCAGGGACGCGAGCCACTTCGGCGACGGGCACTCCTACTGGGTGAAGTGCTACACGCAGCCCACGATGAAGGCCCTCGGCACGCGCTTCTGGAGCGAGGCGACGCTGGCCGGGCTGGGCGACGGCACCGCGACGATCGCCGCCGCGACCGGCTCGCTCGTGGAGGTCCCCTGCGCCACGGTGATCGACGCCGTGGACTGCGAGCCCAACCCCCTCGAGGGCGCCGACGGCCTGGGCTGCGAGGTCTACACCGTGGGCGACGCCGCCAAGCCGTGGAACATCAAGAACGCGATCGTCACCGGCAACGCCGCGGGCAGGAGCATCTAGCGGATAGCGAGTAGGTGGCGCCCGCGGGAGGGATGGAGGGCCCGCGGGCGCGAGGGAGGGGAGGCGCAAGCGATAGGGGGCGCTGCCGGGAGGACGGTCGCGCCCCCTTTTCCAGCCGTCCCGCGTCACCAGGCATGTCAGTAAAATTACATCCCAAGGCGAAAAGCGCCCGTT
>CAYMHQ010000164.1:1833-6316 GCA_964390275.1 uncultured Coriobacteriaceae bacterium | reverse complement strand
CCCGAGCGAGACCGAGGCGCTCATCTCGTTCGCGAAGGGGCGCTCCGTCGACCGCATCGGCAAGGAGATGGGTCTCACGCGCCTCATGGTGGCCGACCTGCTCGCCTCCGTCTACCAGAAGGTGGGCGTGGGGGACAAGCAGGACCTGCTCGACGCGATCGAGGCCGTGCGGCTGCCGTAAACGAGAACGGGGAGCCCGCGGGCGCGAGGCAGGACGGAGACGGACAGGACATCCGCACGGCTACGCGCCCTCCCCGCCGAGGAGCCACTTCCAGAGGGGGACCGCACGGACGCGGCCGGACGGTGTGTCGAGGGTCTCGTCGAGACCGTAGGTGACAAGGACGCCCTCGTCGAGGCCGCAGCGCAGCATCGCGTGACCCAGCAGGCCGGCCGCGCTCCGGAACGCCCGCGGGGAGGCCGACTCGTCGACGACATGCACGAGGGCAGCGACTGACCGCATGGCGGCCGGGTCGGCCGGGTCGGCGGGGTCGGCCACACGGTCGCAAATCGCAAAATCGACGTGTTTACCAGGGGAGACGCGCAGCGTCCTCACGCGCTCGCCCAGTCCGCGGCGCACGAGCTCCAGGAAGACGACGTCGCGAATCACGTCCGCCGGGAGCGGCGTCCCGAACGGCGAGAACGCCCCGAGCAGCCCGTGGTCGGCAGCGAGCACCGTACGCGGCAGGCGTCCCTCGCCCGGGTTGTCGCAACCGAACTCCCCTAGGAAGCGGACAAGCCCGAGCGCCCCGAGGCGATCGAGCGCCGCGGAGAGCGACGCCCTCGAGCACGGCAGGCCGTCCTCCTTAAGTCGCTCCGCCGCCCGGGTCACCGAGAGGGGCCCCGCGGCCGCGCCAAGCGCGAGACATGCGAACGCGAGACTGGTCTCGACGTCGGGGCTACGTCTTCCACCTGCGGGAACGGGCGTCCTGCGACCCCTCAAGAACGCGTCGCGGGCCACTGCGTCGAGTGCAAGCGACTGAAGCGCCGCGCACCGCCCTCCCTCCTCCGCAAGCACGCCCGCCGCGAGTCCGCCGCACGCGAGGTAACCGTCGATGAGGTCAGAGGGGGAGGCCGCCTCGGCGAGGGCAGAACCGGAGCGGGCGAGGCTCCACGAAAGGTAGTCGGCGAACCCAAGGGGCATGAGCTGCCGGAACACGATGGCGGGACTAGGGACGTCGGCGGCAGCCGAACCTGCCGGAGCAATCGGACCGGAGGCGCCCAGGTCGCAGCCCGCGACAGCGAAGCGCACGTCGTACGCACCGAGCACGCGCGCGAGGGCATCCCGCCACCCGGGGACAGCGTCGACGTTGTCGAGCAGCAGGTAGCAGCGCTTGTCGCGCAGACGCGGCCGCATGCGGAACAGCGCATCGACGACGAGGATAGGAAGCATCGGCCCTCCCCCGCGGAGCCGCGCGTCGCCACAGTCGAAGTACAGAACGGCATCCCGCTCGGCACCGCCGGAGCGCAGGATCCCGCCGACCTCGCCGAGGCAGGCGGTCTTCCCGACCCCCGGCATTCCCCGGAACGCCATCACGCACGCGTCGCGCGGCAGGCCCTCGGAAAGAACGCCCTCGCCGAACGGCAGCGCGGGGCGGGAGCAGCCGAAGACCGCGCTCTCCGTGAGACTCCGCTCAACAAGGCTCGCGACGAGGGTCTCGAGCTCCTCGGAGGACTCGGCGGTCGGTTCGAAAACAGGGCGGCTCATGGGGCGGGACTCCTTCGCGGTTCCGGACCGCGCCGCGAACGGCAGGCTGTGGGTGTCGAGCGGCGAGGTTTCGAGAACATCTAGCTTTCTTTCGTGCCTAGTATATTGCTATTTTAGATGTCAACTGTTCCCAATTTTGCGACTTCGCCGAGAGACATTGGCGGGCCCGCCGCCCTATCCTCAACCCAACGACGCGCGCCGGCGATGCTCGACCGGACGTGCAGCGCCACCCGGGGCGGGACCCGGGACAGGGGATAGGACGTAAAGGGGATGCAGATGCTGGACGCGAATCTGGCCGGTTCGTCGGCGGGATGCGGGCGCACGGTGACCGTCGTGTCGACGACATCGACAGCGCGCATGGTCGAAGAAGCCGCTGCCGCTGTGGAGCGCATGCTCGCGGTCGGCGCGGCGCCGCAGGACATCCTGCTCGTCGCGGCGAACCGCAACATGCTCGACGCGCTCGGCGACGCGCTCGATCGCAAGGGTGTCGACGAGCGTGTGCGGGCGACGACGTACGGGGACCTCGTCCAGAGCGTCCTCTCGTGGGAGGGCGCGGCGAAGGCAGCCGGGCGCGCGGACCTCGTGCTTCTGCCGTCGGAGGAGAAGGTCCTGCTCGAAGACCTCAAGGTCTCCGGCCTCAAGGTCGGCCGCCTGCGCGAGATGCTCAAGTTCTTCTTCAAGGGAATCACCGAGGGGTCCGACGCCGACCCGACCTGGCTCATCAACGGCGAGGAGACGTCGCTCTTCGACTTCATGCGCGCCCACCTGGCCGAACGCGGGGCGATTCTCGCATGCGAGCGAGGGTCGGTCGCGCTGAGGTGCCTCGACGACGCGAAGGTGCTCGGGGCGTTCGCGCGACGCTGCGTGGTCGTGTGCGGGTACACGTCGCTCGACCTGTGCGGGCAGCGGTTCATCGGAAGGCTGGCGACCGAGCGGCTCGTCGCGCTGGGCAGCGAGCACGACGCGGGCGTGCCCCAGATCGCATATCCGCACGTACAGGGGCTGCGCGAGCTCGTCGAGGCGGGCGCGGAGGCGGTCGACCTCGATGCCGAGATGGCGCGCTGCGAAGGCGAAGGCCCGGCACGGACGACCGCCGAGACCGTGCGCGCGCGGCTCGCGGCGAAGTGCGCCGAGGACGCGCCGCTCGTGAGGAGGGCGCCTTCGGGTTCCGCGTTCACGCACGTATGTCTTAATCCCCAGGAGGAGTTCGAGGCCGCGGCGGGCATCGTGCGCGGCTGGATCGCGGAGGGCGCCGAACCCTCGGAGGTGCTCGTCGTCGCGCCGAACCGCGCCTACGTCCGCGGGGTCTCGGGCGCACTCGAGGCCGCGGGGGTCGCGGTGCGGGTCAGCGCCGACATCCCGTTCGGTGGGGGCGACCCGCGCAAGACTGACTCGAACGGCCAGCTGCGCTTCCTGAGCGCCCTCGGCCTGGTCGCCGACCCCGAGAGCGTCGTCTGCTGGCGGAGCTGGCTCGGCCTCGGCGACTGGCTGCTGCGAAGCGACGCGTGGGAGGTCCTGCGGCGCATCGCCCGCGAGCGGGGCTGCGGCATGCTCGAGGCGCTCCGGACGGTCCGCGCGTGCCTCGCCGGCGACGGGAACGTCGAGCTCGGCCCGCAGGCGACGGCGGTGGCGAAGTTCGCGGCGGGGATTTCGAGCGCCGAGACGCTCATCGCCTCGTGCCGCGGACTCGAAGGGGAGGCGCTCATCGGGGAAATCGCACGTCAGACGGGGTGGGAACCCGGCTCGGTCGAGCGCGCGGCGTTCCGGCGCGCAGACGGCGGCGACGCGGCGGCGCTCTATGCGGAGGTGCGTCGCTCCATCCTCGACCGCGTCTGCGATCGGACGGCCGTCGCGGTGACGCTCCCGGACGCCTGTCCGGGCTCGGTCGCCTCGCACGTCCTCGTCTGCGGCATGGTGGACGGCTATCTCCCCTGCTACGCGGCCTGCGACGAGAACGAGACGCTCGAGAAGCAGGCGAAACGCGCCCGCGAGGAACGGCGCCGGCTCCTGAGCCTCGTCGGGATGGCGTGCGAGGAGGTCGCCTTCACCGCGTTCTCCCAGACCGACGTCGAGACGGCCGAGCGCTCGCGCGTCGACATCGGCCGCATCTTTGTGCGCAAGGGGGAGCGCCTCGCCACCGCGAAGCCCTCGAGCTTCCTCTGGGAATGCGAAGAGGACGAGCGACAGGCCAACTAGCAGGTAAAACGTCAAATGCGCGGATCCCTGCAACGGACTCATCCAACGGACCCGCGCCAGACGAGAAGACGGAGAGGGAGGCTCGCACCATGAGCGAAGAAATCGAGACGACCGGGCTGACCGGCAGTGAGGCTACCGGCGACAACGGGGCGGACATCGACCTGGAGGAATTCGACCCGCTGGCGCCCATCGAGTTCGACGCACCGGACGAGGAGGAGGGCCAGGACTACTACGTCGAGCGCATCCCCGAAATCGCGCCCTCGATCGAGGAGTCCGCAGCGGCGCGCCGGGCGAAGTACCCGATTCCCGAGCTCACACGCCCGGAGAAGATCGCCAAGGCCATCAAGGGGATGCCGGGACAGAAGAAGCTCCTCCTGCACATCGTCGACTGGTGTCGCGAGGAGCGCGAGGACGCCGCGATCATCGAGGAGATCGTCCGGTTCGAGCGCGGCGGCGTCAACGTGTACACGCCCGAGTCGATCATCGCGATCCTCGAGCACTGCGGCGCGCTCGAGCAGACCAACAAGCCCGCGCCCGCCGAGGACGCCGACAAAGCCGACGAGGGGAACGCGCAGGTAGATG
>CAYMHQ010000164.1:0-1733 GCA_964390275.1 uncultured Coriobacteriaceae bacterium | reverse complement strand
AGGACGCCGACAAAGCCGACGAGGGGAACGCGCAGGTAGATGGTGCTGTCGAGGCGACGCCCGAGGAAGAGGCAGCCGTCGAGAGCGCGTCCGAGACGGCAGAGCCCGAGGCCGAAGCCGAGCCGTCCGCCGAGGAGGCGCATGAGGACGAGGTGCTCGAGGTCCACGTGCCCGAGCCCGCGCGCTACCGGGCGACCGAGGACGGCCTCGCGGCGGTCGAGGCCGAGAACCCCGCCGCGCGCTTCGCCTCGTTCATGGAGGAGAACGCCCTGTACGCGCCCATCTTCCGCACGGTCCTGGAGAACTGCGACCGCGAGGAGGGCGCCACCAAGAAGCAGATCGACGCGCTCGTCGACCACGACCCGCTGTGCCGCGAGCCCCGGCGCTTCTCGGGGTACTTCGTCGACAAGCTCGAGGACGCCGACGCCATCGTGTTCGAGGGGGTGTGGCGCACGACCGACGTGGGGCGCGCCATGCTCGAGGAGGACGGCGTCATCGGCTCGCTGTAGCCGCGTCGCCTTGGGCCGCCCAGCGTCGTCCGGCATCCCGGACTGCCCGGCACCGCCCGCCTTCCGCACCCTTCCGCATCCTTCAGCACCCTTCCGTACCTGCGATTTCCCATTCCCACCAACCACAAGGGGGACCAGCCATGCCCGTCGCGGACATCTCGGTCGAAGACCTGCTCGCCCATCGCAACGCCACCTACAAGTTCCTCGCCCGCATGTTCAAGGTCGAGGTCGACAAGGAGTTTTACGACTTCATCTGCCGCATGAAGTTCCCAGCGAACACGGGCGACGCCGACGTCGACAAGGGGTACCGCAAGATCTGCTCGTACCTGAGCACCCCGCGCACCGGCGTCCTGACCGAGCTCGCCGTGGACTACACGCGCACGTTCATCGGCGGCGGCAACGACGGCTACTCGGCCGCGTACCCCTACGAGAGCGTCTACACCTCGCCGAAACGCCTGCTCATGCAGGGTGCGCGCGACGAAGTCCTCGTCATTTACCGAGCAAACGGCATCGACAAGAAGGACAGCTGGAAGGACGGCGAGGACCACATCGCGCTCGAGCTCGAGTTCATGCAGATTCTCGGCGAGCGCCTGCTCGACGCCTTCCGCGCCGGCGAGGACGAGCGGGTCGACAGCCTCCTCAAGACGCAGCGACACTTCCTCGAGGACCATCTGCTCGCCTGGTTCCCCATGATGGCTGCCGACATGGGCCGGTTCGCCAAGACCGACTTCTACAAGGGGCTTGCCCAGCTCACGATGGGCTTCCTCAACACCGACCTCGACTTTCTCGAGGGGGTTCTCGACGAGCCTTCCGACGTGGAGGCCGGCGCGGAGAGCGACGGGACGGCCGGCGGAGACGGGCGCGCCGAGTAGGGACGAACGGGAACGCCGAACGTGGCGTCGGACAAGGGACGAGGGGAGCGGGAGATGGAATCACCGCGCAAAGTCATGGCAGTGCTCGACCGCATGGACGGTCCCAACCTGAGCGTGCATCCCGAGCGGTGCGTACTCGTGCGCAACCGCAACGCGTCGTGCCTGCGGTGCGCCGAGGCGTGCACGTCGGGCGCCATCAGCGCGAACGACGACGGCCTCGTCATCGACCCCGAGCTCTGCATAGGCTGCGGGACCTGCGCGACCGTCTGCCCCACCTGCGCGCTCTCCCCCAAAACGCCCGACGACCAGGCACTCGCAAAGGCCGCCGCCGAGGTCGCGAGGCGGGGCGACG
>CAYMHQ010000163.1:0-6325 GCA_964390275.1 uncultured Coriobacteriaceae bacterium | reverse complement strand
CGCCCTCCCGCGATGGCTCGAGATTCGGGCTGTCGCGGGAGGGCGGATTTGCGTTTCGTGTGTCTCGCGCGTTACCCGACGTTACTTCTGTCCCAGCTTGGTCCCGCACACGTAGCCCGAGGTCACGGCGTTGCCAAGGGCGATGCCGGAGCCCACGTACGTGTCGTTGAACAGGCACGAGCCGGCCTCGTTGCCCACGGCGTACAGGCCTTTGACGGGCAGGCGGTTCCAGTCGAGCGCCTCGTAGTCGGCGTTGGTGAGCAGGCCGCCCCACGAACCCAGGTTGTTCTCCTCGGCGATGATGATGTAGTAGGGGCCTTCGCCATAGGAGACGAGGTTGTCGGCGGCCTTTCCGAGCTGCTCGTCGACCCCCTCAGTGCAGTAGCCTTCGTAATCCTCGAACTGGCGCGTGAAGATGTCGACGTCCATCCCCGCCGCCTGGGCGAGTTCCTCGGGCGTGTCTCCCTTGTAGCCCGCGCCCGCCTCGACCATCGCGTCAAAGACCTCCGTGACGCTCTCCCACGGGGTGTCCAGCTCGAACGCCGGCTTGTAGCGGGGCGGGAGGCCGGGGCTCTTCTCGATGCCCAGACCCGCGAGGCCCTGCTGCTCGAGGATGTCCATGATGCTCTTGGAGACGACCACGTAGTGGAAGGATCCCTGGTAGGCGCTTGTGTTTGCCGCTGCGACGGCCGAGAGGGCGTTTTCCTCGTTGCGGAAGCGCGTGCCGGTGGCGGTGACGTTCATGAGCTTCGCCACGTAGCACAGAATCATGGGGTACTTCGCCGGGAAGGCGTCGAACTGCTCGGCAAGGGGGTCGTTGGCTCGAGCGAGCGTCTGATGCAGCATCTGTCCGCCAAAGTTCTGCGGCTTCTGGGCGCCGGCGCGCCAGGCCATCTCCAGACCCTCGCCGATGTTCTGGGACAGGCCGCCCAGGACGCCCCGGAAGCGGAAGACGCGCTCGACCATGTCGAGGTTGCCGCCGTAACCGCCGGTCGCGATGACCGTCGAGGCCGCGTTGATCTGCAGGCCGTTGCCCTCGGCGTCCACCACGATGGCGCCCGTGACCCTGCCCTCGTCGTCCACCACCAGGCGCTTGGCGCACGTCTCGGTGAGCACCTCGCCGCCGTTCGCCACAACGTGGCGGTCGAGCGCGTCGAGGAACAGCTGCTCGCGAACGGAATAGTCGGGGAACTTGACCAGGGACGCAGAGAGCCACTGCGTGAACTCCCAGCCGTTGTCGGTCATCCAGTCGACTGCCTCGCCGCTCTTCTCGAGCAGCTGCTTGACGCTTGCGGCGTCCACGCGATAGTGCGCCCCGGCGACCCACTCGTTGAGCAGAGGCAGGATGTCGGTTTGCTCGCCGGCCTCCAGGGCGATGCGGCTGTTGTATGCGATGGGGCCGCTGGACAGGTTGCTGGCGCCGCCGATGGTGGCGGTCTTCTCCACGAGGATGACCTTCTTGCCGAGCTCGCCGGCGCGGATGGCCGTGTTGGTGCCCGAAACGCCCGCGCCGATCACGAGTACGTCGCAGTCCTTGGTCCCTGCGACCTCAACCTGCTCGGAGGTGTTTCCCGGCAGGACCGACGCGATGTCGACGTTGAGGACGCTGGCCCAGTCGTCGCTTGCGGCCTCTTCCGCGACTGCCTGACGGGGCGCGGAGGCCGGCGTCGCCGCTGCTCCCAGTGCGATCGCGGCCGTCCCCAGGGCGGCCCCGGTGACGAAATGCTGGCGGGTGATAGTGTGCGTGTTCATGGCATGCTCCCCTCTGCGCCGTGCGTGTCCAGACGGCAGAGCGCAGTTGCGTTGCGGGCCGGCCTTCTGCCGACCTCGTTGGGCATGGTTATAGATGTTCGAGGTCTTAAGTGGCAGACCCCCATGGGGTTGACTCGTCTACCTGGTATTATGTGCACCAGACCCACGGTGGGTGGGTTTGGTGCATGACGTATAATGCTGTCCGTCTGATTGGAAGGGCATCGCCAGGGCGGCGCAGGCGCGCGGTGCCGGTGCGTGTCGCCGGAGTGGGGCGAAGAACGGGGTGAGTGGACCATGGTGGGGGAGAAGCGCAGGAACGTCACGGGTCTGCCGCTCATCGCCCACATCGGTATGACATGTCTCTCGGTCATCTTCAACGCCTGCTTCTTCCCGCTCACCCTGATGCCCGAGGCTGTCGAGGGCTCCTATCGCCTGTTCAATCAGGCGGTATGCCTGGCTGGCGCCCTCGTCGCGCTCGTTGCGGTCCCGGCGATGACAAAGGGAAAGCCGTGGCACCTTGACGCCGTGGGCATCGCCGGGTATGTGCTGCTGGCCCTGGGGCTTTGCACGGCAAGCTCCGTTGTCCCCGGCGAGTCGCAGGTCTGGGCGCTGGCTTCGGGCGTGGGCTGCGGCGCGGGTCTCACGCTTGTCTGCGCGATGTGGGTTGGCATGCTGAGCTGCTTTTCCGAGCGCGCCGCGGTGTTGGTGCTTGGCTGGCAGGCGTTTATTGGGTCGGTGGGGTTCGCCTGCATCGGCTTCACGGTCGAGATGCTCACCAACGAGGTGTCTCTTGCGCTGTGCGTGGTGAGCGCCATGCTGTTCGTTGTCGTGGAGAAGCGCCTGCCCCAGTTCCGCGAGGGACCGTCCGCCTTTTCCCGCCCCTCGTCCGAGCCAGCCCGCTCCGGTTCGTCCGCCGACACGGGCATACGCGACAGACTTTTCGGGGCGAGGTCACTCGCCGCTCCTACAGTGGGGTCTCTCCTGCTCGTCTTCATTTTTGGGGTCATGGAGGCCGTTGCGCTCGGGTATGACGGCTCGCCGTATGGCGTCGCGGTCTCTTATCTGGGGGCTCCGCTGGGATCGCTCATCTTTCTCATCATGATGTACGTGGGCAAGAAGCGAGACTATGCGGCCGTTCTCAAGGTGATCTTCCTCGCGCTGCTCGCTGTTTTCTGGATTCCCGTGTTCGACGTGGTCGTTCTGGTTCTGAGCACATGCTTCCATCTCGGTCTTTTGCTGATGGGGGCGCTGCTCATCGATGAGTACGCAGCACGATGCCGCAGGCTTATGGCGCTCGCGGCGGCGGCCTTGGGCGCGATGAGGCTGCTGTTCCTGGCGGGGCTCTACTGCCCCGGTCATTTTGGTGTGCCGTCATACAGCTACTACGCCTCAAGCTCGCTGCTCATGTTTCTCGTGTATGCCGTGTTCATCATCTCGGTGTGGTTCGAGCGCATGCGGCGCGCGTCTCCCACTGCCGTGAAAGAGGACTCGCCATGCGTTGACGTGGACGAGGGGGACGTGCCGTGCGCGGACGTGACACCGCAGATAAGCCAGCTGACGGTGGAGTCCGTTGCGCTTGACGGTGCCTTGGCGACCCTTGCCTGCTGCTACGGCCTCACCAAACGCGAGACCGAGGTTCTCGGACTGTACGCACGTGGGCGTGACATCAACTTTGTCTGCCAGACGCTCGACCTGTCGCGCAATACCGTCAAAGGCCACGCGAAGAACCTCTACGTGAAGCTGGGGGTTCATTCAAAACAGGAGCTCATCGACCGCGTGGAGGTCGAGCTCAAGCGAGCCGGAAGAACGCCGGACGACACGGTCGAGCGCCGCCCCGGCCGGTAACGACGAACCACCAGAAACGATGCCGCCCTCCCGCGATGGCTCGAGACTCGGGCCCTTGGCGGGTCTGTTCGTGAAGCAAAAGGGCGCGCCGGCCCTTTCGAGCCGACGCGCCCCGCGCAACCTGCTGTCCGTCTTGGACAGAGGAAACCTTACTTTTCTATGTAGTCTTCGACGTTCACCTCGGGGAGGTCCTTCACGATCTGCTGCTCCTCGTAGTCGGGGAATTGCAGGTCGTCCTCGGTGAGCAGGTCGGTCCCCTCCCCGTGGCAGCGGTCGCAGAACTCCTGGGTCACCTCGGGCAGGATAACGCTGTGGGGCTGGCCGTTATACCACGTCGAGTGGTTGTTCAGATCTTCCTCGTTCAGCTGGAGGTCGGTCGCGTCGCCCAGCAGGCCCGTGCTGATGGGCGCCTTGAGCAGCGTCGTGACCTTACCGTTGACGAGGTCGTATCCTAGGAAGCAGTCGTCGTTGATCTGGATGGGCGTGTTGCCGTGGTCCGCAGCAAAGGTGCCGTGGCAGTTTGCGCAGGTCAGGTACGTGGAGGAGTGACATGCCCAGCATTCCACGCTGTCGGTGTGCGCAGCGTCGTGCCACTCGCCCTCGAGCGAATCCGGATCGTGGCAGTCCTCGCACGACGTGGTGATGGCGCCGCTGTGCTTCATCGTCGTGTAGGTGGTGCCATCGCCGTGAACCTCGGCGAGGTTGTGGCAGTCCATGCACGTCATGTTTGCCCCTGAGGGCCCGTGGATGTCGTGGTTGTTGAAGGCGTCCGTGATGGTCGGCGCATGGCAGGCCATGCAGGTGTTCTCGACCTCCTCATTGTTCTCGGCGGTCACGAAGCGGTGACCGTCGATTAGGCCGGTGTCCGTGTTGGTCGGGTCTTCGGCACCGCGGACATGGCATGTGCCGCAGCTTGCGTGGCAGTCAACGCACGCGCCCTGGAAGTCGTCGTGGTAGAAGAACTGTTCGCCGATGTTCGCCCCCAACGTTTCCCCAGCGTCCGCCAAACGGTTCGTCCAGCCCATCTCGATGCCCTTCGCCGTGTTGTGGAGCGAATCGGCGTACGTTTCGACGATGCTGGTGTGGCAGGTGCCGCACACGGACGAGCCGCCGTCGTACGAGGGGCGTTCGATCATGCCGAGCATCGCCTGACTTGCGTCCTCCTTCTCGGGATAGCCGCCGTGGCAGTAGGAGCAGCCCAGCGCGCCGTGCAGGCTTGTGGCGAAGTCCTCGTCCACCAGGTACTTGCTTACGTCGTCGTTGGGGTCTTCCAGCGCCTCTTGGAGTTTTTGAGCGTCCGTGTGACATGTGAGGCACGACCCGCTCTGTCGAGGGATGGCCTTTTCATAGGCCGCCATCGCCTCGGATTTGTCCTGCTCAGCGCTTACCGCGCCTTCCGCATTCGCCGTCCCCAGCTGCCCGAGGACGAGCGCGCCGCCCAATAAGGCGGCGATTGCGGCGACCGATGCGAGGCCTGCCATCCTTCCCCGTGTCCATTCCATAGCTTTCCCCTTCCTTTCGCTGTACCGGCGCTGTGCGCGCGGCATATACCTGAAAAGTTTAGGGGGCGCGTGACGGCTCTCCCATACAAGGAGGGTTTAAGAAATCAGGACGCGGTTAAAGAAAAATTAAGCTTTGCCGGCTGGGCTCTCCAGCATCGAGGGGTCGAACACATAGCCTTCGCCCCAGTCGTTGGCAATCGCCCGCCCCACGTCCTCGCCGAGCTTGGTGCGCAGGTTGTGCATGTGCACCATAACCGTGCGTGCGTTCCCCAGACTGTCCGCGCCCCACACGCTCTCGTAGAGCTCGCGCGCGGTGTAGTGACGCGATGGGTTTCGCACTAGCAGATCGAAGAGCTGGAACTCTATCGGGGTGAGGACGCAGCTGCCCCCGGGGAAGCTTACGCGGCGGGAAACCGCGTCGATTTCGAGTGAGTCGATCTTCGGCGCGCTCGGCCGGGGTCGCGCAGAGGCGTCCGATGCCCTCTGGGCGCGACGAACGTTTGCCTGGATTCGGGCGTTGAGGATGCGGTTGTCGAACGGCTTCACGATAAAGTCGTCGCCTCCGCGTTCCAGGGCGTTCACGACCGTGTCCGCATCGTCGAGGCAGCTGATGAAGATGATGGGGCAGTTCTGCCATTCGCGGAGCTTCTCGCACAGACTGATGCCGTTCACGTCGGGAAGCAGGATGTCGAGCAGGATGACGTCGAAGGCGATGCTCATGCAGCCGAGTGCCTCCCCGGCGGTTTTGACGCGGGTGACCTGATAGTGGCCTTCGATGTCTAGATAGTACTCAATGATCTGCGAGATGATGTCGTCATCGTCGACGAGCAGAACCCTCATGGTCGCGCACCCCCCCATACCGTCCCCGTGCTTGCGGCTATACTACACTTCACGCGGGTTTTGGTTGCGTAGCCGTCCGTCTTTCGCAAGGGGAAACCTTCATGCGCCCTCCCAGTTTGATAAAGGCCGTGGTCGTCTTCGCGCTCGCGGTTTTTCTGACCGTGGCGTCCCTGCTTGCGTGGGAGTCGCCCCAGACCGTCTTTCTGGACGATGACGGTTATGTGCCCGCAACTCTCGACGGCGCCTCGCAAGCCTGTCTCCTCCAGGCGGCGTCGACGGACGGCGGGGAGACGGCGTACGGGTTTTCGTTTCATATCGATCGAGGTCTCGCCGAAGGCATGGTGCTCGTCTTCAGCGGGGCGGACGGCCTGACTGTTGCGGGTGTT
>CAYMHQ010000162.1:3889-6345 GCA_964390275.1 uncultured Coriobacteriaceae bacterium | reverse complement strand
CCAGGCAGGGACGGTCACCCTGACCGACTGCGCCGACACCCAGCTCACCGTCCCCGCCGAGATCACCTCCGTCGTCGACATCTGGCCCGCCCACAACCAGATCATGATGCTCCTCGGCGTGAGCGACGTCATCACGACCACGACCACCGCGAACGCCGGCAACGCGTGGGTCGCGAAGATCTTCCCGGAGTTCGCGGCGCTCCCGGCCAACAAGTCGAACGACCCCGGCAACACCGAGGACCTGCTCAAGCAGTCCCCCCAGCTAATCTTCACCAGCAACGAGAAGGTCGCCGAAGAGTTGAACGGGCTCGGCATCGCGTGCGCCTACGTCACCTACGGCAGCTACAACGAGATGCTCGACGTCATCGACCTCACGGCATCCCTCTTCGGCGAGGACGCCCAGAAGCGCGCGGACGAGTATCGCACGTTCCTCACCGATATCGTCGAGGAGGTCGAGACGCGCCTTGCCGACATGGACGAGTCCGAGAAGCAGAGCGTCCTCTACCTGAACGAGTACGGCGTGTCCTACGGCAGCGGCACCATCGTCAACGAGTGGATCACCAAGGCGGGCGGCGTGAACGCCTTCGAGGAGGAGGGTTCGGGCGAGCCCACGACTGAGGCCATCCTCGTCGCCAACCCCGACATAATCGTCACGACGGCGGAGAAGTACGACGAGATCATGGGCAACGAGGCCTTCGCCTCGCTCGACGCCGTGCAGAGCGGGAGGGTCTACATCGCGCCGAAGGGGACGTTCTCCTGGAGCCAGTACGGCGTCGAGACCGCGCTTCAGGTTCTGTGGACCGCCCAGCTCCTCTACCCCGAGACCTTCGCCGACATCGACATGGTGGCCGAGGTCCAGGAGTTCTACCGCACGTTCTTCGACTACGAGCTCACCGCCGACGAGGCCAAGCTCATCCTCGACTGCAAGGATCCCGAGTAAGCGAGCGGCCGCCAAGGCGGACAACCGGACAGGGCAGGCGGCCGGGGTCGAGGGAATTGTTCTCTCGGCCCCGGCCGCGCTTTCTTGGGCGGAAGGCCTATGTCGAGGCTACTCTCCGCCTGGCCCTCCTCCCGTCCTTCGCCCAACCCTCCGTCCGGCGCCGGGCAGCGCTCAGAAGTCCAGGCTCGACGGGTCGAGCAGGAAGTCGAAGACGTTCAGCCAGAGGACGCCGTTGTCGTCGTAGTGCGGCGCCATACCATCCTTGGTGACGATGACCTTCTTGAAGGCATCGTCGATCCGCAGCAGCGAACGGCTCTCCTGCCTGCGCTTTTCCTCGTCCGGAATCGCGTAGGCCGACTGGATGTAATAGCGCTTGCTCCCCCTGTTGCACACGAAGTCGACCTCGAGCTGGGCCCGATGCGCCTTGCCGTCGGCGCCCGTCTGGGTTATCGGCACCACGCCCACGTCGACGCCCATGCCGCGCCCCGCGAGCTCGTTGTAGATCACGTTCTCCATGATGTGGGTCTCCTCCATCTGGCGGTAGTTGAGCCGCGCGTTGCGAAGGCCCAGGTCGGAGAAGTAGAACTTGAACGGCGTCCCGATGTAGCGCTTGCCCTTGACGTCGTAGCGCTTCACGCGGTTCACGAGGAACGAGTCCTGCAGGTACGAGATGTAGAGGTCGATGGTCTCGGACGCGATGGTCACGCGCTTCTCGCTCTTGAACGTGGCAGAGAGGCGCGTGGAGTTCGTCAGCGAGCCGATAGAGGACGCGAGCACGTCGATGAGCGTCTCGAGGTTGCCGGGGTCGCGCACCTCGTAGCGGTCGACGATGTCCCGTATGTAAATCTCCCTGAACAGCCCGTTGAGGTAGTCGGTCTTGGCCTCGGGAGTCCGCTCGGCGAGCACCGCGGGCAGGCCGCCGTAGGTCGCGTATTCGACGTAGCCGTCGCGCTTGTCGCCGTCGTACGCGGTCATGAACTCGGAGAACGTCAGCGGCGCCATCGCGATCTCCCTGCCGCGCCCGCGAAATTCGGTCACCACGTCGCGCGAGAGAAGCTTGGCGTTGCTGCCCGTCACGTAGACGTCGACGTCCTCCATGGACATCAGGTCGATGAGGATGTCGGAAAAATCGCCGAGCAGCTGGACCTCGTCGAGCATGACATAGCGCATGCCGCCGCCCCGGGTCGCCCCGAGCCACTGCGTGACGTGAGGATAGAAGACCTCCGGGTCGCGGTACCTCTTGTTGGCGTACTTGTCGAACGCCATCTGGAAGACGTTGCCCTCGGGCACCCCGTGCGCCAGAAGATACGGCTTGAACAGGTCGGACAGCAGGAAGGACTTCCCGCAGCGGCGGATCCCGGTGACGACCTTCACCTGGCTGGACCCCATCCCCGCGATCAGTTTGCTCAGATAGAGAGGACGCTCGATGATCATCGCCGCTCACTGCTCCTTACTGTTCCTCGCCAGCACCGCGCCGCACGGCACCGGGTGACGCCGAATGGTGCTGCCGACTGGC
>CAYMHQ010000162.1:0-3789 GCA_964390275.1 uncultured Coriobacteriaceae bacterium | reverse complement strand
TTGGCAGAATCTGCTCCCGACGTGCCCCTCGCGCTCCCGTCGCACCCCCTCGCGCACCCGATTCCGCAAACCACACGTTCCGCGTCGTTCCGCGTTGCAAAGCACACGTTTTGTGTCTTCCGTGCTCTATGGCGTCGGGCGCATAATCGGCCGCGCGAATCTGCGGTCACGCCGTCGCGGGGCAAACCCCAGTGAATGCAAGACTCGCGGCAGCGCGACCGCAGTTCGTGAACCCATCGGTTGAGACCCGGGCCTCCGGGCACGGGCCCCGCAGGAGAAAGGCGGAACCACCATGGAAGCTAAGAACACCGGCAACGAGGGCGTCACGCTGACCCGCCGTCAGGCAATCGCAGCAGGCGGGGCGGCAGCGGCGACGGCAGCGCTCGGCGGGATGGCCGCGACGGCGCTCGCGGACGAGGGCGGCGCGGAGGAGCTGACCTGGGACCTCGAGTGCGACGTCGTGGTGTGCGGCTGCGGCACGGGCGGCGTGGCGGCGGCGGTCTCGGCTGCCGACGGCGGCGCCGAGGTCATCGTCATCGAGAAGAAGGACTGGTGCGGCGGCCAGCTGCGCCGTTGCGGCGGCGGCGTGGCGGCGGCCGGCTCGCAGGTTCAGAAGAAGCTCGGCGTCGAGGACAACGCCGACGCGTTCTACGACTACTGGATGGCCATGCAGGAGAACCTCTGCGACGCCGACCTCGTCCGCCACATCTGCGACGCCTCGGCGGGCATCATCGACTGGCTCATCGACGACCTCGGCGGCCAGCCGCTCGACGAGTGGGGCTTCAGCGCCGGCATCGAGGGCGGCCTTGAGTACTCCGGCGAGCCCGGCCTCAACATCGGCACGCAGCCCGAGAACTTCGAGTCGGTGGGCATGGAGCCCGTCGCGCGCTGCCACTGGTTCAGCCCCAACCCCGACGACCCCATCATCGGCGAGGCGGACAAGGTCGTCTGCCCCAACCCCGGCGGCACCGGCCTGTACAAGATCTTCACCAACGCCTTCGAGCGCCTCGGAATCGAGCCGATGACCAAGACGGCCCTCGTGAGGCTCGTCACGAAGCCCGGCTCGAACGAGGTCCTCGGCGTCGTGGCCGACCAGGACGGCACCGAGATCCGCATCAAGGCGCGCAAGGGCGTCGTGGTCGCGACCGGCAACTTCTGCAGCAACCACGAGATGTTCTTCAACTACACGATGCACGATTTCGTGACGTCCGACGACATCAACGGCAACGGCCCCGGCATCGACCTCATCGACGACAACGACGGCTCGGGCATCAAGGCGGTCCTCGCGCTGGGCGGCGAGCTGGTGTACCCCTGCAACGGCGTGTTCGAGAACCCCGACGGCACCTCGTTCGGCTACTCGTTCATGACCGGCGGCATGCGCGTCGACAGCCAGGCCCGCGCGCTCGACGTCTTTGGCAACCCGATCCCGCGCCTCTACCTCACGAGCAACACCTCGGGCGGCCAGATCATCAAGTCCTACCACTGCTGCGGCGTCAACGTCCTGCGCTTCTTCTACCTGGGCAAGACCGCCGGCGAGCAGCTGAACGCGCTGGAGAGCTGGGAGTAAGGCAGGCACGGCAAGGCATGACGAGAGGGGGCGCCGCGGGAAGGTGGCGCCCCCTCTCCGCGGGTTCCCTCTTGTGCGTTCTCGCTTAACCCCATTGCATTTTAAGCAGATTCGAACGACAAACGGCACTTCCCCGTACCCCACAGCACCCGCCTACCTGCTCGCCGTCCACACGCCGATGGCCGACAGCGCCTGGGCAGGCGTGATGCACGAGGGGGAGAAGGCCTCGATAAGCTGCCTGTCATAGGTGACGAGATAGTCTGCATGGCAGGTCTCTGCGCAGGCGACGACGATGTTGTCCTCAAGGTCGGCGTTCATGGAGCGGAGCATGTGCGCGAGGTCGCACTCGACGCCGGTGAGGGGCGCGGGGGTCGCGACCTCGCGCATGTGCTGGGTGCACGCCCAGGCGACGGCGCGCCGGGACGCCGGGCTCGTCTCGACGCCGCTCTCGGCTTCCGCCCGCTTGAGCTCGCGGGGGATGATGTAGAAGGCGTCCTTGAGGGAGGTCGGCGCGTAGAACAGCTCGATGTCGTTCGCCAGGCTGGCGCGCACGAGCTCGCCGGCGTCCTCCGCCAGCCCCGAACCGCTCAGATAGTAGGAGATCCAGACATTGGTGTCGAGCAGGAGACGATGGCCGTCAGTCCGCATGGCACGCCTGCTCGGCCTTGTACTGCGCGAACATCTCGTGCATCCCGTCGAGCATATCGTCGTAAATCTCGTCCATGTTGCGGCAGTCGCCGACGATCTCCTCGACCGAGGGGCCCTTCGGCCTGGACGACGGGTCGGGGAAGCCGAGCCGCATCGCCATCCCGCTGCCCTCGTCGGCGAGAGCGACCCTGCGCCGCCGCTCCGCCTCGCGGTTGTCCGCCGCCTCGCCGCCCATGAAGCCCGGGACATCGCCGCGCTCCACCACGTACTCCCACAATCGGCGCACCGCCTGGCTCGGGGTGAGCCCCTGCTGCTGAAGGATCCTGTCACCCCGCTGCTTAAGGGCGGAATCGATTCTCACGTTCATCTGCACGACGCCGGTCATGGCTACCTCCCAACGTAACGGACGGCATAAGTATAGCGTATAGCACTCAGGGCGTGTCAAGACGCGAGGCTTGGCTCACGTACACAGTCTCGGAACCTTCCATTTGCCCGTTTTTCGCTGACCACTCACTCCAACTGGACACGTATGGGTGGTTGGCTTAACCTGCCCGTGGAAGTGATTCGTGAAGCGACCAACATGCCGGCCAGCCATTCGGACATGCCGGCAGCGCGAGATGCTCCGGAACGGCTGAAGGAACGGCCGAAAAAACTGGCAGGGAGGATGACCGCAGGAATGACTGCTGAAGAGTTGAAAGCGCAGATAGAGGCCCTCGGCGACACCGACTACGTGGTGCGCGGGACGGCAGGCGGCGGCGAGATTCGCGCGTTCGCCGCGACGACGCGCCGCACGGTCCAGGTCGCGCGGGACGCACATCAGACGAGCCCGGTGGTCACCGCGGCGCTGGGGCGGCTCCTCACCGCCGGCGCCATGATGGGCTCGATGCTCAAGGACCCCGGCGAGCTGCTGAGCCTCGTCATCCGCGGCGACGGACCCATCGCGAGCCTCACCGTGACGGCCGACTCGGAGGGCCACGTGAAGGGGTTCGCGGGCAACCCCGACGTCTGGCTGCCGCTCAACGCCCAGGGCAAGCTCGACGTCGCCGCCGCCGTGGGCAAGGGCGACCTCACCGTCATCCAGGACACCATCTGGGGCGAGCCGTACTGCAGCCAGCTCGAGCTGCTGACCGGCGAGATCGGCGACGACATCGGCGCGTACTACGTCCAGAGCGAGCAGATTCCCACGTCGGTGGGGGTGGGCGTGCTGGTCGAGACCGACCTGAGCGTGCGCCAGGCGGGCGGCTTCATCGTGCAGGCCATGCCCGACTGCTCCGAGGAGGCGCTCGACAGGCTGGGCGAGAACCTCGCCGGGATGAGCTCGGTCACCAGGCTGCTCGACGAGGGCCTTGCGCCGGCCGACATCCTCGAGCGCGTCCTCGACGGCCTCGGGTTCGAGCCGCTCGAGGTGAGCCCGTGCTCGTTCGCGTGCAACTGCAGCCGCGAGCGCACCACGCGCGTCCTCATCTCGCTCGGCCGCGACGAGCTGCAGAAACTCATCGACGAGGGAGAGCCGGTCGAGCTCTCGTGCAACTTCTGCTCGAGCAAGTACACGTTCTCGCTCGACGAGGTGCGCG
>CAYMHQ010000161.1:0-6372 GCA_964390275.1 uncultured Coriobacteriaceae bacterium | reverse complement strand
CGCCCCCAAGCACGCGGCGACGGCGAGCCGGGCGCCCGACCTGTCGACGAGCCGCCCCGCCGCAAGGCTCCCCGCGAGCCCGCCGAGGCTCACGAACGTGAACAGCAGGCCGTCGTTCAGCGCCGGGTCAATCACCCGGACCAGCGTCTTGCCAAAGTTGAGCGCCACGCCGTACCCGAGCGCGCACAGCAGAGCGAACGCGAGGAGGGCGGCGTGCTCCCGAAGCAGACGCGCGGGGGCGGAGGGCCCAACGGAATCGAGAGCGGCATCGTCGCAGGTAGAAAGGTTGCCTGCCTCGTCAGACTCAGCCGGTTCGACCCGCACGGTCTCCTCAGCACCCGACCGCACTCCCCCGAGCCGGGCGTCGCCGCGCATCGCCAGCAACGCCGCGAGACCGGCGGCGCCCATCGCGCACAGCACCCAGAAGAAGCCGGCGTACCCCAGCCCGTCGATCAGCGGAAAGAGCAGCGCGGGACCGAGCATGAGCGAGAGGGTGGAGGCGAACCGGACGCGGCCCATGCGGCGGCCGAGGGCGTCGGGCGCGGAAAGCCGGCTCACGGCGAGGGAGATGCTCGGATGGAACGCCGCGAGGCCGACCGCCTGGCAGAGTCGCAGCGCCACGACCTGCCAGAGCTCGGTGGTCACCGGCAGGAGCGCGCAGGGGGCGACGAACCCCACCGCGCCCACGAGCATCGCGAACCGCGGGCCGCGACGGTCGGACATGGGGCCGAAGACGAGCCGGAGCAGCACCGCCGCAAGGATGAACGCGCTGGTCTGGGCCGAGGCGAGCAGCGGTCCGCCGCCGAGTTCCATGACGTAGGAGGGCATCGCGGACGTCTCGACGTTGTTGAACGCGTAGAACAGGAACGTCGCCGCCATGAGCAGCAGGTAGCTCGCGTCGGTCGCGGCGCTGGCGGCACCGGCGGTGCCAGCGGTATCGGCAGCGTGGCCCGGCCCCGCGGCAATCTTCTCGTTCTTCTCGACCATCCCCCGTGCCTCCTCCTCTTTCCTCCCGCGCATCCTCTCACTCTGCGATTTCTACATCCGCGCACGACACACAATTTTGTGGGCAGCGCCCAAGAGGGTGCGCCATCCCCCAACTGCGGCGCAGCGACCAAACCGGGGGCGTTTGCCCAGCTCTGTCGCCTGCCACCAAGGTTCGCCGGCTCCCACCTCCCTGGGCGGCGGCGGTCGCGCGGCCCGCCTAACCTCGTCCTCGTCAGTACGCAATCACCAAAGGAGAGGGAGGACATCATGGCCACGCAATCGCACATCGCGCACGCCACGCACGCCGCCGCCACCGCAGGCACCGCCGCAGTCGCGGGTGCTGCGGGCGCCTCGGTTCCCGCCGAGACCGCCGAGCCGGAGTACTTCATGCGGGACGGCAAGCTCACGCGCCGCACGTTCATCAAGGGGGTCGGCGCCATCACGGTCGCGTCGGCGCTCGGGTTCGGCCCCAGCGTCGGAGGACTCGGCGGCTCGGACGGCTGCCCCGTCGCGCTCGCGTCGCAGGGGGAGGTCGCGCCGGACAAGGAGGCCGGGGAGCGCAGCGTCCATGCGGTGTGCACCGTCAACTGCACGAGCCGCTGCCACCTGCAGGGGACGGTGCGCGACGGGAAGCTCGTGCGCGTCGAGCCCGGCGACATGCCCGGACGGCCCGGCTACGCCAACGCCTGCCTGCGCTCGATGAGCTACATCAAGCGCGTCCAGGACGAGCGCGAGCGCGTCATGTGGCCCATGAAGCGCGTGGGCGAGCGCGGCAGCGGCGAGTTCGAGCGCATCACGTGGGACGAGGCGATGGACATCATCGCTGAGAAGCTCAACCCCATCATCGCCGAGAACCCGCAGGAGGCCTCGTTCTACTCGTTCACCGGCGACCTCGGCAAGATGTCGTGGGAGGCGTCCACCCGCTACGCGGCGTGCATCGGCGCCACCACCTGGGACATCGAGGGCCTCATGGGCGACCGCGGCGCCACGATGGGCATGACGATGTGCTTTGGCAGCGGGCGCGGCGCGCACGACTCGCGCGACTACGTGAACTCCAAGCTCCTCATCGTCTGGGGACGCAACGTGGCCGACACCCACACGTCCGAGCTGCGCGACTACGTGGCGGCGAAGAAGGCCGGCTGCAAGATCATCGTCATCGACCCGCGCCAGAGCTCGACCGCCGCGATGGCCGACGAGTGGATCGCCATCAACCCGCAGACCGACCCGGCGCTCGCCCTGGGCATGATGCGCTGGATCATCTCCCACGACCGCCACGCCAAGGACAAGCTGGTGCAGGAGAGCTGCGCGCCCTATCTGATCCGCGAGGACGACCTGCAGTACGCGCGCGACGCCGAGGGCAACTACCTGGTGTGGGACGAGGCCACGCAGTCCGCCGTCGCCGCCCCCGCCGCGGCCGAGATCAAGGCCGGCCCCGTGGTCCCCGCGCTCTCGGGAGACTTCGAGGTCGACGGGGTCGCGTGCCGCACCGCGTTCGACCACCTCGTCGACGCGTGCGAGCCCTACACGCCCGAGTACACCGCGCAGATCTGCGGCATCGAGGCCGAGACGGTCGAGCGCCTCGCGCAGGAGTACATCGACGCCCAGCCGGCGGGGATTCGCATGGGGCAGGGCATGCAGCGCGTCTACCACTCGTACGCCCCCTTCCGCGCGGTCGCCACGCTCGCCATGGTCGCGGGGTACATCGGCGTGAACGGAGGCGGCGCGAGCCACGCGGGCGGCACGGCCACCACGCGCCCCGTCGCCGACTACACCGGTCCTGTCTACAACTATACAAACTGGTCGGACACCGGCAACGCGGCCAACCTCCTCTCGACCTCGGTCCTCTACACGGCAGCCGAGAAGGCCGACCCCATGCCCATCAGGTTCATGTGGTTCGCGTGCTCGAACTTCATCAACATGAGCCCGGACTCCAACCGCATCATCAACAGCGTCATCCCAGGTATGGAGTTCATCGTGACCGTGGACCCGTGGTGGACCTGGACCGCGAAGTACTCCGACATCGTGCTGCCCGGCACCTCGTACTGGGAGCACTGGGACATCATCGACCGCAGCCCGTGGGTCATGTTCAACCAGCCCGCGATCGAGCCGATGGGCGAGAGCAAGTCCGACACCGAGATCATGACGATGCTCGCCCAGCGCACCGGCGTGGCCCAATATTGGGACAAGACCGACGAAGAATGGGTCCGCGAGTTCGTGGGGACCGACCACCCCGCGTGGGACGACTTCGACTGGGACCGCGACGTGGTTGAGCAGGGCATCTACGGCCGCTCGGACGCCGTGTACGACCCGGCCATCGTGTACGCCGACGGCGCCGGCTACAAGACGCCGACCGGCAAGTTCGAGTTCTACACCGAGAAGATGGCGGAGTTCGGCGAGGAGGTCCCCACGTGGCTGCCCCCGTGCGAGGACCCGCGCGGCGGCGCCGGCGAGCTGGCCGAGCGCTACCCGCTCGTGTTCATCCAGTACCACGACCGCCTGAACGTCCACACTCAGCATATGCTGATTCCGGTTCTCGCCAACGTGCAGAGCGAGCCGCTCCTGCAGATGAACCCCGTCGACGCCGAGGCGCGCGGCCTCAAGCACGGCGACATCGTGCGCGCCTATAACGACCGCGGCGAGTTCAAGGTGCGCCTCTTTGTGACCGAGGGCATCATCCCAGGCACCGTGGCCACCGCGAGCGGCTGGACGCCCGACACCACGCTCGAGAACACCTGCTACCAGAACCTGACCCACTTCACGATCTGCGACGCCGAGGAGGCCTACAGCGAGACGAACTCCGCCTTCTACGACGTGCTCGTGGAGGTGGAGAAGGTGGCCGACGCCGAGGAGGTCCCCGAGTCGGTCATCGAGAAGACCGCCTCGACCGTGGCCGCCGAGGGCACCGGGATGGACGACGAGGACGAGAACGGCAGCGCGACCGAGGCTGAGAGCGCAACCGAGGTCGAGAGCGCGACGAAGGGCGAGGAGGAGTAGGCGATGGCTGAGAACACGACGAGCACGACCAGCATGACGAGCGCGACGGAAGCGGCCGGCGCGACGGACGGCGCGGCCAAGCGATTCGGGATGGTCATCGACACGACGGTGTGCGTGGGATGCCAGACGTGCGTGGTGGGCTGCAACATCGCCCACGAGCTGCCGAGCGACCTGGTGTGGGGGCACGTCCTGAGCTTCGACGGCGACGAGGTGTACCAGCCAACGGGCACCTTCCCCTCCCCCGTCCTCAAGTTCCGCCCCACGCTGTGCAACCACTGCGACAACCCGGCGTGCGTGGCGGCCTGCCCCACCGGCGCGATGGCGAAGGACCCCGCGACCGGCATCGTGAGCCCCGACCCCGAGGTGTGCATCGGGTGCGGCATGTGCGTCGCGGCCTGCCCCTACGGCGTCCCCGTCATCAACGAGGAGCTGAGCAAGTCGAGCAAGTGCACGTTCTGCAAGGAGCGCACCACCAAGGGGATCGAGCCGTTCTGCGTGGCCGCCTGCCCCGCCAACGCCCGCGTCTTCGGCGACCTTGACGACCCGGATTCCGAGGTCGCCCAGCTCGTGGCCGCCGGCGCCCAGCCCTGGATGCCCGAGGCCGGCACCGAGCCCTGCGTGTTCTACGTGGAGTAGCGCGAGCAGGAAAGACCTGACAGAGCAAGGTCGATCTGACAAGCGAGACGGACGCGCCCCTGCGCGACTCCCGAGCGTACGCCGACGGGAGGGCGCGGGGGCGCGTTGCGTGCGATAGGTACCGCCGCGTCTAACCCAAAAAAGCCGCAATCAATCGCAAGCCTATCAAGACCCCAACAAAGGCCCAAAATGCCCGCCATGACATGCCGGCGCAGCCGTTGCCCGATACGCTATCCAGAGACTTGTTGACTCTTTCAAGAGCCGCGATCTGTCGGGTCTGAATCTTCTCCACATCCCTTGCGAACTCCAGAACCTCGCGGAACGTATTGAAACCCTCCTCCGTCAGCTGTGCCGTCAACGTGATCGGGATCACTTTGCGGCCCCGGCTTTCGGCAGGGTCGCCCACCACGGGCGCCTTCAACCTCGCGTACCTGCTTATCGACTCGAAACGGTACACCACCTCGCTCGTCAGTGAGAGAGGGTCGATCCGGTCGCAATATGGCTCGGGAATCTCATATGTGCACCAGCGCGTGGTGCCCCGATACCCCAGCTCGATCCAGTCTGGCTTCCTCCTAGTCTCGGTGCATAGCTTCGCGAGGATGTCCCAGATGAGCCACGAGGCCAGGTCGGATTGCGAGAGGTCCTTGGGAGGCGGCACCTCACCACGACAGACTCCCTGTTCATACAGCGGGCATCTGTCGCACTTCGTGCAGTACGTTCCCTCCTCCGGATTATCGAACGAAGCGCCAATCCGGGAAAGGTCCTCGTTCACGGGAACCCAATGCCAGAACAGACCGTCTTGGCAGCTGGAGGGGACGCACGAACATCTGCAATATCGGCTGACGTGACAATAGCTGGGACTCGTGTTGACCTCGCCGTTCAGAAGCGTTTTGCGAAGGTCCTCATACGGGATATCTTTGTGATTATGGCACTGCAGGATAAGGAACGCCCAGAAGGCCATCCATTCGGGGTTGCGGGAGACGTAGTTCCTGAGTTCCTTTTCCATGCAACCCTCCAATGCCTTCTGATGTTCTCCGATGCCCCGAGGTCGTCGACTGCCATCGTCTGTCGTAATCTGTCATATATCGCATATAGTCAAGTATAGAGCAACTGCTGTCGAGAGGACTTGCGGGGCAAGGTTGCGAATAACTGGCGGTCGCGGAATCGTGCACAAGGGAGATAAACAGAGGCCCGTCTCCAATCCGGCGCGCAGTGCCGCCATACCCGCGGGCTGACATGCGAGCAACACACTGCGCGGTCTCAGCTTGCGAATCTCAGATGGATGTGTTTGACAACCGGGACCGGCGTCCATAATAGGAGGCCGACAAAAACCTTCGGGTTTGCGGGGCGGGGTCGCGCAAGCGGTCCTGCCCTAGTTTTTTATGCGGGCAGGAACAGACGGCAACCAACGCGAACGAGCATGCTGTCCAACTTGGCACCCGCCCTCCCCCGCCTACATCTCGGCATCCAGCGGTTTGCCCGTCAACCGGTAGCTGTCCAGGTCGGCGATCATGTGCGCCGGCAACTCGATGTGGTAGAGGTAGTAGTTGTCGAGGACCACCTGCGAGAGGCCGTGATTGCGGAACACGTCCGCGACCTCGCGCGGAGTCAGCCCCTTCGCCTGGCGGTACCGCTCCATGGCGAAGACAAGGAATTCGAGCTCGCGAGTCATTCCCGTTTGCGCCGTTCCCGTTTGCGTCATGCCAGACACCTCGGCTCCTGGTAGTCGATGCCGTCCCGCTCCATGCGCCAGGC
>CAYMHQ010000160.1:5264-6462 GCA_964390275.1 uncultured Coriobacteriaceae bacterium | reverse complement strand
AAGCCGTAGGCGTCGAGCGACGGGGCGTAGACGTACCAGTACTTGCCGCTCGACTTGGTCTGCAGGTAGACGATGTCGCCGTTGTAGAGCGCGCCGATCTCGTTCGACTCGTCGTACTCCATCTCGGTGCGCAGGGCGAGGTAGCCGTTGGCGACACTCACCGTGTAGGTGACGCCGTAGATGGGCGACGACGCGGCGACGAGGTAGTTCGAGTTCACGTAGCCGGACAGGCCGAAGTTGGGCGCGTAGACCCACCAGTAGGTGCCCGACGCGGTGCCGCGCAGCTGCACGACGTCGCCGGAGTAGAGCGCGGCGAGCTCGTTGGCCTCGTCGTAGGAGGGCGCCGAGCGCAGGGCCAGGTAGCCGCTGGCGACGCTCACGATGTAGTCCTCGCCCACGTACTGGCCGCCCACCAGGTAGCGCTTGTTCACGAAGCCGGCCGCGCGCAGGGTGGGGGAGTAGACGTACCAGTACAGCTCGTCGCTCGTGTCGAGGACGTAGACGACGTCGCCCGTGTAGAGCGCGCCGATCTCGTTCGAGGAGTCGTAGACCTTGGCGGTGCGCAGCGCGAGGTAGCCCTTGGCCACGCTCACGGTGTAGTAGTAGTCGCCGCCCACGAGGTAGTGCCTGTTCACGTAGCCCGTCGCGTCGAGGCTCGGCACCCACACGAACCAGTAGGTGGGGTTGCTCGTGTCGAGGACCATCACCGTGTCGCCGGTGTAGAGCTTGCCGCCCTCGTTGCGCGGGTCGTAGGAGGGGGCGCTGCGCAGGGCGAGGTAGCCCTTGGAGACGAGGACGCTGTAGTAGCGGTAGCTCTGGTTGACGACGGCGAGCGCGTCGCTCGAGAGGGCGACGGCCTCGTCGGCGGCCGTCATGTCGTCGGTCTCGGCGGCCGCGACCTCGTCCCCGCCACCGCCGTAGTTGGCGAACGCGGGCGTGGCGGCGAGCGCGCCGGTCAGGGCGGCGGCGGTGAAGAACGCACGGCGAGAGATGCTGCGGGATTTCTCGTTCATGGTGGACCTCCTTGTTGGTTGGAGGGCGGCGGTTCCTGCGCGCCGGGTCCCGCGGGTCGGGTTCCGCGAGCCGGTTTACGCAGGTCGACCGCCCTTGCTTCCTTACTGCGAGAGGCTATCACGAGGCGCACAGCCATGGGACACCGTTCGTCTTTTGCACACGTAAAACGCGGCAGCGCTGAGTC
>CAYMHQ010000160.1:0-5164 GCA_964390275.1 uncultured Coriobacteriaceae bacterium | reverse complement strand
CGCCTACGCCCGCGCGCCCTCCGCCTCCTCGGCGTCGCTCAGCGCCTCGCGGGCGGGCACGGTCACCTTGCGCTCGTACCCGGCGAAGCACCGGTCAACGTGCTCCTGGCTCACGCCGCGCGGGGTGACCAGGCTGATGAGCGGGAACGCGACCAGCGTCACGAGCATGGCGATGGCGCCGCAGTTGATGGGGCTCTCGATGAACCCGAACATCATGTTCGCCACCGTGACGCCCACGCCAAACACAAAGCACACCCACACCGCGGCCTTGCTCGCCCGCTTCATGTAGAGGCCGTAGACGAACGGCGCGATGAACGAGCCGGCCAGCGCGCCCCACGAGTACCCCATGAGCTGCGCGATGAACGTGATCGACGAGTTGTACTGCACGAGCGCGAGCACGGTGGAGACCACCACGAACGCCACCAGCAGCCCGCGCATCCACTTGAGCTGCCGCTCCTCGTGCATGTCCTTAAAGAAGACCGGCTTGATGAAGTCGAGCGTGAGCGTGGAGCTCGAGGTGAGCACAAGGCTCGCGAGGGTCGACATCGAGGCCGAGAGCACCATGACCACCACCACGCCGATGAGGATGTCGGGCAGCGAGGAGAGCATCGTGGGGACGATCGAGTCGTACACGGGCACGCCGGCCTCGTTGTAGCTGATCTGGTCGGCGAAGAGTCGCCCAAAGCCGCCGAGGAAGTAGCTGCCACCGGCCACGACCAGCGCGAACACCGTCGAGATGATGGCGCCCTTCGTGATGGCGCCCTCGCTCTCGATCGCGTAGAACTTCTGCACCATCTGCGGCAGGCCCCACGTTCCGAGCGACGTGAGCACCACCACGCCCAGCAGGTTGAGCGGGTCGGGGCCGAACATGCTCGCGAACACGCCGGCCACCGTGCCGTTCTCCACCGTGGGGTCGCTCACCTCGGCCAGGCTCGAGAGCGCGCTCATAAAGCCGCCCTGACCAGCCAGAACGCATCCGATCACCGCGACGATCGTGACGAGCATGATCGTCCCCTGCACCGTGTCGTTGAGCGCCGTCGCCGCGTAGCCGCCCCACACCACATATATGCAGGTGATGACGGCCATCCCGATGATGCAGACCTCGTACGGGATCCCGAACGCCATCGTGAACAGGCGCGACAGTCCGTTGTAGACCGAGGCGGTGTACGGGATGAGGAAGATGAAGATGATGAGGGCCGAGACGATGCGCAGCGCGTTGCTGTCGAACCGCTTGCCAAAGAACTCCGGCATGGTGGACGCGTCGAGGTGGTGCGTCATGACGCGCGTGCGGCGGCCGAGCACGAACCACGCCGCGAGCGACCCGATGATCACGTTGCCGAGCCCCGCCCAGAACGCCGCGATGCCGTACTTCCAGCCGAACTGCCCCGCGTACCCAATGAACACGACGGCCGAGAAATACGAGGTACCGTACGCGAACGCGCTCATCCAGGGACCGATCTTGCGGCCGCCCAGCACAAAGCCGTCGACGCTCGACGCCTTTTTGCGACTGTAGTAGCCGATGTAGATGGTCGCCGCGAAGAATATGACCAACAGGATGATCTTGACTGCCATGGTGGTTCCTTCCGTGCGTCCGCAAACAATGTGCGGCGAAATGTAGCATGAGAACCCGACCGTCGCTAAAATTGATAATCGATATAACAAACTGTGATAGCCGAGCGGCACGAAACGACCACACGCCCGGCGGACGCGGGGGGACGAATGGACAGCAAGCGGTACGAGGCGTTCGTGGCGGCGGTGGACGCGAACAGCATGTCGGGCGCGGCGAAGGAGCTGGGGTACACGCCGAGCGGCATCATCCGGCTCATCAACGCGCTCGAGGAGGAGATGGGGTTCGCCCTGCTCGCGCGCACGAGCACGGGCGTGACCTGCACCGCCGAGGGGGAGAAGCTGCTGCCGATCTTTCGCGAGATGGTTGAGCTCGGCGCGAAGGCCGAGGCCACGGGCGCGCGCATCAGGGGGCTGGCCGAGGGCACGCTCACCGTGGGCGTCCCGTCGAGCCTCGCCGCGAGATGGATGCCGCCCGTGCTCGAGGCCTTCCAGCAGCGCTTCCCCGAGGTGCGCGTCGACCTCGTCGAGGGCAGCGACGCCCGCCTCCTCGAGCTGCTCGACCGGCACGAGATCGACTGCTGCGTGTTCCGCGGCGATCACGCGCGCATCGACTGGATCCCCCTCGGCCGGCAGGAGATCGTGGTCTGGCTTCCCGCCGAGTGGCAGCTCGCGCGCCTCCCCTCCATCATCCTCGCCGAGCTCGACGGGCGCCCCTACGCGCGCATCCACCACGAGGGCCTCACGCGCGCCGACCGCCTGCTCGAGGAACGCGGCCTCGAGATGGACACCAAGTTTGTCGTTTCGGAGCCCTACGCCGCGTTTCGCCTGGTAGACAAGGGTCTCTGCTGCTCGCTCAGCTACAACGGCCTCATCGCCGACTGGAAGGGCAGGGTCGCCGAGCGCCCCCTCAGCCCGCGCCAGTTCCAGGAGTTCGGCATCGGCACCCTGCCCGCCCCGAGCCTCTCGCCCGCCGTCGAGGAGTTCATCGCGA
The DNA here is from genome assembly GCA_964390275.1 of uncultured Coriobacteriaceae bacterium. Classification (GTDB taxonomy): domain Bacteria; phylum Actinomycetota; class Coriobacteriia; order Coriobacteriales; family UMGS124; genus CAYMHQ01. Next base: position 2,604 of record CAYMHQ010000160.1, on the reverse strand, counting down.
TCGCTCAGCAGTTCCGCGATCGCTGGCCGGCGTAAGGCGAGCGGTTAACCGAAGGCCTATCTCGACAAGCGCGGTATCACGAACGATTAAATGGAGAGGCGAACCTTTCTTAGCCCAGCAGCCACTTCCACGCCGGCGTGACGTTGATGACTCCCGAGGGGACCTTGACGGTCTCCTCGGTGTCCATGGTGACTATGGTTGACTCCTCGACGCCGTATTTCGCCATGGCTGCCTCCAGGGCCGAAAGCTCGCGCGCGCGGGTCTTGGGGTCGTCGAGGGAGACGCTGACTTGGACGAGCCGGTAGACGTCGCCCAGGAGCACGTCGCTGCAGACGAAGTCGACCTCGCGGGACCTGCCTTCATGCTCAAAGGTCAGCCGCGCCAGGGAACCGTCGCGCACGGGGGATATGGTCCTGCGGAGCTTGTCGAAGACCGCCGTTTCCAGACGCTGCCCCGTCTCCTCGGTGTTTGCCCGGGTGAAGGCGGCGAACATGCCCGGGTCGACTGCATAGACCTTGGAGCTGGAGCGGGCGTTGTTGGAAAGCGACCTGCTCAGGTCCTGCAGGGAGAACACCAGGTAGGATTGCTCGTAATAGTCCAGCAGGCTGCCAAGGGTCTCCCGCGACGCCGCGACGCCGCGGCTCTTGAACTCGTTGGTGACCTTGTTGATGGAGAGTTCCCGGGCCGAGGAGGCCAGGGCCCGCATGAGAAAACGAACCGCGACCTGGGGATTGCGCAGGTTGTAGCGCTCCACGATGTCGAGTGCCACCGTGCGATAGGCGTATTCCTGCAGCAGGAGCATGCCGTCGGCGGCGGGCAGGGAGAGCGGCGCGATGTAGCCGCCGCGCAGCAGGTAGCCCTGCAGGGAGTTCCGCAGCAGGGCCTGGTCGGCAGAGGAGAGGCCCGCTTCAGGGTTTATCGCGGTGCCCGTCGTACGGCGCACGTATTCCGAAAGTCCCATGGGGAACATCTCACGCGAAAGCGACCTCCCCCTGAACTCGGACTTGAGCTCGTGGGAGAGCATCTTGGAGGACGAGCCAGTCACATATACGGTCGCCTTCGTGGAGTCGATGAGGCGGCGCAGGAACATTCCCCAATCGGGAACCTCCTGGATCTCGTCGAAGAACAGGAAGCTGCCTTCCGTTTTCGCCTGCGGGTGCATGGCAAAGAACGTGTCCACCACGTCTGCGAGCAGGCCTGCGGTGTACGGCTTGAGGCGCTCGTCCTCGAAGTTGAAGTACAGGATGGACGATTGGTCATACCCGGCGGATACGATGTCGTGCATCTCCTGGTAGAGACGGTAGGTTTTGCCGCACCTGCGCGTGCCGACGATGACCTGCGCAAGGTTGCCCCGCTCGGGCTTTTGGATGGGCGAGAGCTTGAGGTCGCGCGCAAAGACCTCGGGGATCCCCTGCTGCTCGAAATCGAGTATCTTTTCTTGCACCAACGTGTTGAAAGGCATCGCATTGTCCAATCTTGCAGTTCTAGACTGCAAGAAATAATAGAACTTGCAGTCCTGCACTGCAAGGATTTTGAAATCTTGCCTTGCAAGACTGCAAGATTTGGGGATGGGAGCCTGGCAGATGGGCCTTGGCTGCCTGTTCGTTACGCCAGCTGCATCGTGCCGACCGCTATGGTTGCGTGCTGCCATGGTTGCGCGGTTGCGCGGGCTCCTTCAGCTTGCGGCGGCGCTTGGTCTCGATGAGCTTGAGCACCAGGTAGAGCACGCCTATCACGGCGTAGGTGATCGCATTCACCACATAGCCCGCGTAGCCGGCGTCGGCGGCGCCCACGTAGGCGGCGTGGCCGCACGACAGCAGGATGCCTTGCGCCACGAGCAGCGCCATGAAGGGGTAGGCCAGGCGCTGCGTCTTCTTCCACCTGGCGTGGGTCATGCGGCGGCGCACGGCGGGGAACGACGTGACCCAGGGGATGGCGAAGCACGCGAGCAGCGGCACTCCCACCAGGGTGCTGGCGGCAAACATCCAGATGGAGGCGCGCTTCCAGATGAGGGTCCACATGGGAGTGAGGCTCATGGGCACGAAGAAGATCACCTTGACCACGTGGAACGCGATGATGATGCCGCCCAGGATGCTCAGCTCGCTGCGGATGGAGAGCAGGCGTTTCGTGAGTTTCCACGGGCGCGGCAGGGCGCCGGCGAACATGACCACGAGGTAGATGGCCACGCCGGTGTAGCAGCTGGCGAGGATGTCGAGCGCGACGCCCACTGCGGGGATGTCCGTCACCTGGGGGATGAAGGTGAGGATGCATGCGAGCGCGGCCACCGTGTAGGCGAGCCAGGCCCACTTGCGCAGGGCCGGCCCCACGGCGAGACTGACGGCCACCACGATGACGAGGGCTTGCAGGATGCTGGGCACGATGTCGGGGACGAAGGGGAGCATGCGGGGGCCTCTCTCCGGCGGTTGGGGGAATTGCTCGGGACGGCGGGACAGTACTTTACTCATCTGCGATGGCAGTGATGTTGTGCCTACAACATGCGGTTGCGTATGGGGAAAGTCATCACGGGGGCGTGCAGGGCGCGGTGTCGCAAAAGACGACGAAAAAGTTAGCGAAAAAGTTGTCATAAAAGTTATCGAAAAAGTT
>CAYMHQ010000159.1:1990-6506 GCA_964390275.1 uncultured Coriobacteriaceae bacterium | reverse complement strand
CGCTGAGGCTGACGCCATGTTCCTCTCGCTCAACCCCGTGGGCGTCGCGACGATGCTCGTGGGCTGCACGACGTTCCTCCTGTGCTCCATCATCGCGATCACCCAGACCAACGCCAAGCGCGTGCTGGCCTACTCGACGATCGCGAACCTCGGCCTCATCGTGACCTGCGCGGGCACCGGAACCTCGGCGGGCGCGTGGGCGGCCATCTTCCTGCTCGTGTTCCACGCGTGCGCCAAGTCGCTGCTCTTCCTGTGCGTCGGCACCGCCGAGCACCACATCGGAAGCCGCGACATCGAGTGCATGGACGGCCTCATCGAGCGCATGCCCCGCGTCGCGAGCTTCATGGCGCTCGGCATCTGCGGCATGTTCATCGCGCCGTTCGGCATGCTCATCTCCAAGTGGGCGGCCATCGAGGCGTTCGTCGACTCCGGCATGATCCTGCTCATCATCATGATGGCGTTCGGCAGCGCGGCGACGTTCTTCTTCTGGGCCAAGTGGCTCGGCAAGGTCATCGGGCGGGCCTCGGGCAAGGAGTCGATCGAGGGCTCCGTCCACAAGCCCGAGTGGTTCGCGCTCGGCCTCATGGCGACCCTGCTCGTCGTGTGCACGGTGCTGCTCCCGCTCATCTCCGCGGTCGTCGTCGCGCCCTACGTGGCGACGCTCGTGGGCGGCGGCGAGCTGCTCTCCCCCTCGGCGGCCGACCTCGCGGTCATGGCGATCATGGCGCTCGTCGTGCTCGTCGTCCCGATCGCGGTGCGCCTCAAGACGAAGTCCGAGGGCACCCAGGACCAGGGCGCGCACCAGATGTACCTCGGCGGCGTGGGCCTGGGCGGGACCGCGTTCTCCGGCTCGCTCGGCGGGGAGGTCTCCTACGAGCAGCGCAACTGGTACCTCGACAAGATGTTCGACGAGGCCAAGCTCAGCCGCATCGGCTCGGTCGTGTGCATCCTCATCGCCTTGGCCGCCATCTCCTGCGCCGCGGGGATGGGCAACCTCGTCATTCTTCTGGGAGCGTGATGCCACATGCCTATCTTTCTGAGCATCCTTCTCGGCGTTCTGTTCGTCGCCGCGGGCGGGGTCGTGGGCTGCCTCCTTCAGGGCGCCGACCGCATCGTCACCGCGCGCATGCAGGGGCGCCAGGGCCCGAGCGTCTGGCAGCCCTACTATGACGTGCGCAAGCTCCTCGCCAAGGACCCCAAGGCCTCCTCGCCTGCCATGACGATGCTCACCGGCCTGTCGCTGGTGTTCGCCGTGCTCGCGGGCGCGGTCTTCTTCGCCGGCGGGAACTTCCTGCTCGTCGTGTTCACCGTCACGCTCTCGAGCCTGCTGTTCATCATGGCCGCGTACGTGAACCCCTCGCCCTACGCGCAGATCGGCGGGCAGCGCGAGATCATGCAGGTCATGTCCTACGAGCCCATGGTGATCCTCGTGGCGGTGGGCCTGTACCTCGCGACCGGCTCGTTCGACACCGACTCGGTCTTTGGCCAGTCGGGCGCGCTCGTGCTGCGCGAGCCCCTCATCTTCCTGGGCTTCCTGTTCATCCTCACCATCAAGCTGCGCAAGTCCCCCTTCGACCTCTCCATGGCGCACCACGCGCATCAGGAGCTCGTGCGCGGCACCACCACCGAGATGAGCGGCCGCACCCTCGCCCTCGTCGAGATCACCCATTGGTACGAGAACGTCCTGTTCCTGGGGTGGGTCACCATGTTCTTCGTGTGGAGCAACCCCGCGTCGGTGCTGCTCGCGCTGGTCGCCGTCGCGCTCGTGTGGCTGCTCGAGATCTGGATCGACAACAACTTCGCGCGCGTCAAGTGGCAGGTCATGCTCAAGGGCGCCTGGGGCGTCGCCCTGGTCGCCGGCGTGGTCAACCTCGCCCTGTTCTTCTTTGTGAACAACGGCGGACTCATCTTCATCTAGGTTTTGGAAGGCTCTGAAGCTTTTAGGAGGGGGCACATGTCCTTTACAAGCAAGTCCCCATGGCTCATCCACTACGACGCGGCGAGCTGCAACGGCTGCGACATCGAGGTCCTCGCGTGCCTGACCCCGCTGTACGACGTGGAGCGCTTTGGGATCATCAACACCGGCAACCCGCGCCACGCGGACATCTTTGTGGTGACCGGCTCGGTGAACGAGCAGGCGGCCGGCGTCATCAAGCAGATCTACGACCAGATGGTCGAGCCCAAGGTGGTCGTGGCGGTGGGCATCTGCGCCTGCTCGGGCGGCATCTTCCACGACTGCTACAACGTCTCGGGCGGCATCGACACGGTCATCCCGGTCGACGTGTACGTGCCCGGCTGCGCGGCCCGACCCCAGGCGATCATCGACGGCGTGGTGAAGGGCCTGGCGGTGCTCGAGGAGAAGCGCGAGGCCCTGGAGCAGGGCAGGCCCGTCCCCAAGGGGACGCTGCGCGAGCCCGGCAAGGACATCCCGCGCGTGCAGATGGCGAACCCCGCGGCGACGACCGCAAAGGCCGAGCCCGCACAGGCCGAACCCGTGAAGACCGAGGAGGCATAGAGCGATGGAAAAACCCGAGATCATCGACATCACCCTCGACGACCTCCTCGCGCGCAGCGCCCAGCTCAAGGGGCAGGGGTGGCGCTTCGCCCAGTGCTGCGCGACCGCGGAGGGCGAGGGCGTCTACGAGCTGCTGTACTCGTTCTGCCACGACGCCGAGAGCAAGGTGTGCAACCTGCGCCTCCACGTGACCGCCGAGACCGACGAGGTCCCCAGCGTGAGCGGCCTCTTCCCCTGCGCGTTCATGTTCGAGAACGAGATGCACGACCTGTTCGGCATCAAGATCACCGGCATCTCGATCGACTACCAGGGCGGCTTCTACCACCTGCACATCCCCACCCCTTGGGCCAAGAACGCCGAGAAGGCGGCCGACAAAGCCCCCGAGAAGCAAGAACAGGAGGCGTAGACCATGGCCCAGCAGACGATCATCCCCTTCGGCCCGCAGCACCCCGTGCTGCCTGAGCCGGTCCACCTGGACCTCGTCCTCGAGGACGAGACCGTCGTCAACGCGATCCCCCAGATCGGCTTCGTGCACCGCGGCCTGGAGAAGCTCGTCGCCACGCGCGACTACAAGCGCTACGTCCACGTGGCCGAGCGCGTGTGCGGCATCTGCAGCTTCGGCCACTCGGCCGGCTACTGCCAGGCGATCGAGCAGCTCATGGACATCGAGGTGCCCAAGCGCGCCGAGTTCCTGCGCGGCATCTGGCACGAGCTCTCGCGCATCCACAGCCACCTGCTCTGGCTCGGCCTCGCGGCGGACGCCATGGGCTTCGAGAGCCTCTTCATGCACAGCTGGCGCCTGCGCGAGCGCGTCCTCGACATCTTCGAGAAGACCGCGGGCGGCCGCGTGATCCTCTCGGTGTGCACCCCGGGCGGCGTCTTCAAGGACATCGAGAACTCCGAGCTGCACGCCATCTCGCAGGTGCTCGCCGGCCTGCGCGAGGAGTACGACCAGATCGCGGCCACGTTCCTCGAGGATGACTCCGTGAAGAGCCGTCTGTGCGGCGTGGGCGTGCTCACCACCGAGATGGCGCGCGAGTACGGCTGCGTGGGACCGTTCGCGAGGGCGAGCAACGTGCGCTGCGACGTCCGTCTCGCGGGCGACGGGGCCTACGGCGCGCTCACCGACTTCGAGCCCGTCCTCGCCACCGAGGGCGACTGCTACGCGCGCTGCAAGGTGCGCGTCGAGGAGGTCCGCCAGTCGATCGACCTCATCAACCGCTTCATCGAGCTCATCCCCGAGGGCCCCATCAGCGTGCCCGTGAAGGGCAACCCCGCCCCCGGCAGCGCGGCCTTCGCGCGCATGGAGCAGCCGCGCGGCGAGGCGTTCTACTACGTGAAGGGCAACGGCACCAAGTACCTCGAGCGCTTCCGCGTGAGGACCCCCACCTCGGCGAACATCCCCGGCATGGTGGGCGCCATCGCCGGCTGCGACCTCGCCGACGTGCCGAACATCATCCTGACCATCGACCCCTGCATCAGCTGCAGCGAGCGCTAAGAGGGAGGAGCTGAAACATGGCAGAGTTCAAGCTTGGGCGCATGACGCTCAAGAGCCTCTTCTCGAAACCGGCCACCAAGCTGTATCCCGTCGAGGCCCCCACGTACTACCCCATGACGAAGGGCCACGTGGTGGTCGACACCAACGACTGCATCTTCTGCGGCGTGTGCGCCAACCTGTGCCCCACCGGCGCCATCGAGGTCGACCGCAAGGCCCTGACCTGGTCGATCGACCGTTTCAGGTGCATCCAGTGCCGCAACTGCGTGGAGGTGTGCACCGAGCACGGTCTCAAGATGGCGAACACCTACACCACCCCGTCGACCGAGCACGTGCGCGAGGTCTTCGAGGTCACGCCCGAGGACCGCGCGCGCCGCGAGCGCGAGGCCGCCGAGAAGGCCGCCCGCGCCGCGAAGCTCCGCGAGGAGGCCGCCGCGAAGAAGGCGGCAAAGGCTGCCGAGAAGAAGGCGCCTGCGAGCGAGTAAGGGGCGCGAAGGGAGCGCGCC
>CAYMHQ010000159.1:0-1890 GCA_964390275.1 uncultured Coriobacteriaceae bacterium | reverse complement strand
CCAGGGGAAACGCTGGTGGACGGGCGGGTTTTTGGTGCGCGTGCGGGACACGAGACGAGCGCGAGGGCAGTCACGTACGCGGACAACAGGGGTTCATCGATGAAACCCTTAGCTTGCGTCATGTGTTGGCGGCATGGCGAGCGCGGAGGTGGGCGAACTGGACGCGGAGGCGGGCGGGTGGTGGGCGGGTAGGTGGGCGGGGATATCAAACTTGAAAAGGTGGGCAAAAAGTTCCTTTATATCACCGCTTTAGTTCTGTAGAACCAACGGTCTCTACAAAAGCGCAGGTAGATAAGGCGCCCAATCCAACCTTACGAACGTGATACCGATTTCCGGTGATATAAACGGACATTTTGGCCAAGCCTGTCCATCCCGGTGATATAAACGGCTTTTTTGGCCACCCCTCTCTCCTCTCGCTGCCTGTCATCGCCGCCTGCTCGGTAGCTTCCCGTCGATTGCCCGTCTGGTTGACACCATTGCCTCGACTTGCCAGCCCACTTGGTTTGTCTATTCGGCATTCCAGGACTGGTACCACGCATTTGGAACCGAAAGCAGGACTTCACGCATCTCCCTTTGTTTCGCTCGATATTCCGACATGTCGACTCTCACGCGATGACGTCGCCCCAGCCGCCTCGCCGTATCAAGCGCAACCTTCTCGAACAACACTGGATTCACAAGGATATTCGGTGTCACCACGCTCACATGGTACCCGGCCGATTCGAGCGCGAGTTTCCTTATGTGGTCGTGCGTGACGGAGTCTTGCTCAGAGTGAAACGCCTTTGAGTCGTACTCAACAATCGTCATACCGTCTCGCCACACCGCATCGCCTACATAATAGCTCCTGTCGGCATACTTCGACGAAGGCGCATCCGGGACGATACGGCTGTTCATCTCGGGAAGAGGCAGGTTATAACCTCCGTCATGGACAGGAAGGCAGAGGAGCAGAACGGTGGACGACTCAGCCGGGGAAGCACAGTTGTCAAGCGCGTAGGTCATAGCGCTGCGAAAACGAAGGATTCGCTTCCAAGAAGAATGTTCGTTACAAAACTGAATGAGAGATCCCCGAGATGTAAGGGGCGCTGCAGGGCGAAACCCCTTCGGGGAACCTAGATCCACGGCAAAGGTGCCACAGAACTCGTTCGCGATACGTAACATCTCTACTCGATTGCAACCCTGCAGTGCAGTCAAAATGCTGAACTCCGGAGTGGTCACGTATACGTGATCGTTAATAGCCACAATATCGGTCGGTGCAATATGCAACGAGTACAATCTTGACACGGCAATATCCGAGGTTGAAAGACGTCCTCCCTGCGTCGCAAGATAATCCACCGGAACAGATATACGAGAGAACTCGGAGGAGACGATGCGCTCGGTCCACCGTGGCGAGGGGACCCCAAACACAGGGATTTGACCCGCAAGAATGCAAGACCGCCACGATTGGGTGAAACGTTGCGAGGCTTTGAATCCCATCCCTGAAACTGCCGCTGGCCCGGCGAGGCGCCATGCTCTCCAAAACTCGACTGCGGATCCCGCACAGATACAAACGTCCATCGGTCCCCCTCCGCCCTCACAGTAGCCTATCCTTCGATTGAAGCTCCCCCTCTGTCTCTACATATATCTCAGTATTTGATGAGCAATGTAAATAACAAACTTATAAAACTAGCCGAATTTAGGAAGTATACCCTCTAGGCAAATCATCGATTCATGGACGAATGAAAACGAGATCCACACAACTGTCCGTAACGGACAAGAGCACGCATATACAACCAAAAGGCATCGCCCTTCGTCCCTCCCCCGCCTCCTCCCGGCTCCGCCTCCCCTACCCCTCGCTGCCGGAGAGGACGAACTGGAGGGCGCGGGGGCGGACGCCGGGGAAGCAGCCGATCCAGG
>CAYMHQ010000158.1:5033-6555 GCA_964390275.1 uncultured Coriobacteriaceae bacterium | reverse complement strand
GCGTGCCGGTGCAGGTGCACGTGCCCTGGACCCCCGACGAGCTCGAGCGCGACGTGCTTCTCGAGCAGGCACTCGAGGCGTAGACGAGAAGCGGGCACACACGAGGCCGCCGATAATAGGGGGGTGTCAGCACTCAGCACAGCTGGCACCCCGACCCGATGCCCCGACGCGAGGCTACTCCCGTGCGCGGGACCTCGGCTGAATCTGCGCAATGCAGACGCCGGCGAGGATGGCGGCGACCCCCAGCCACTCGACGGCGCCGATGGGGGTCCCGAGCACGACCATCGCGACGAGCAGCCCGGCGGGAAGCTCGGCCGAGGTAAGGATGGTCGCGGTGCCCGAGGGGAGGTGCGGCGTGCCGAGCCCGAACAGCAGCACAGGCAGGAGCAGACCGAACGTCCCCATGACCAGGCCGAACGGCGCGATCCCCTCGAACAGCACCCCAGAGACGACGAAGTCGGGGCACACGACAAGCGACGCGACGACCGTGCCGAGGCACACCGTGAACCCGCGCTGTTCGGTGGAGCAGCCGGCGTCCACCTTGCCGGAGAGCGCGACGAAGAGCGCGCAGCTGATCGCCGAGCAGAACCCGCACACGAGGCCCACCGGGTCGTACCCCGCGATGCCCGTCTCGTAGACACCACTCGCGAACACGGTGCCCACCACGATGACGAGCGCGGCGACAACCTGCGGTACCGTCGGCGGGCGTCGGGTCCAGATGACCTGGATCACGAGGCCGATCCACGTGAACTGGAACAGCAGCGTGAGGGCAACCGGGACCGGCAGCAGGCTCATCGCATACGTGTAGAGGATGGTGGTGACGCTCGTGATGAGGCCGAGTCCGAGCAGCTTCGCGGCGCGCTTCCACGGCAGGCGGGTCCACCGCTTGCCCCGCGCGAGGCTCACGAGCACGGCGACCGCAAACAGCGCGCACCCGAACCACGCCTGCGCCGCGACCACCTGCCACGTGGTGAACCCCGCGGCGTAGGAGAGCTTGTAGGTCGTCGCCATCGCACCGTAGCTCGCCCCTCCGAGGAAGACCTGGAGCGCCGCCTTTGCGTAGGCAGTCTTGGCGAGCGGGGCCGGCGCAGGTGTCGCGGGGGCGGAATCAGGAGTCGCGGGAGACTCGGCGGTCATGGTGGCCGCGGCGGATTCGGCAGGCTCGGCGGACTCGGCAGATTGTTGTTCGATGGTCATCGGGCAGTCCTCTTTCAACGTCGACGAACAGGGCTCGGCCGTCGAGGGCTGCGAGGCGTCGGTTCGCGGCGTGGGAGCCGCAGGACCCGCACAGAAACGCCACGCAACCGCGGCGGCGGTCACGTGGCGAAAAGCTGCCTAAGCAAGAAAAATCCACGTCAATTTTCGGAAGCGCGCGCCTGTTTCCGCAGCTAGAGACACCAGAGCATCCCGGATGCGACCCGTAGCACCCTCTCTCGGCCGTTCCGGCTCGGCGCGCTTCCCGGACTACCGCGGCTACAGGCAGACGCACTGTAGCAGACGGGGGATGCGCGGTCAAACCGAG
>CAYMHQ010000158.1:3723-4933 GCA_964390275.1 uncultured Coriobacteriaceae bacterium | reverse complement strand
ACGCCCACGCCCGAAACGAAGAAACACGCGTGAACTCCGATAGACTCAGCGATAGGCGAGGCTATTGCGAGACCCACCGGCAGAGAGAACGACGTCGCTACGGTGTAGACGGAGAACGCGCGCCCCAGACGCTCGGGCGCGATGGTGGTCTGCATGTACGTCGTGAGCGGGATTCCGAACACGTTCACGCAGGCGCCCATGCAGCCGCAGGTCACCGCGAACGCCACCCATCCGGCGAACGTGGAGGGCAGGAGTCCGCACACCAGCGCAGTGAGACCCGTCGCGAACAGCCCCGCGTAGGCGACCTCCAGATGGCGGCGGACCTTGACGACCGTCCCGAACAGCGCCGCCGATACGAGCATCCCCACGGCGTACACCGCCTGGACCACGCTCCCCTGCCAGGCCGTCCCGTCGAAGTAATCGCTGGTCATGAGGGGGTAGAACGTCGAGAGCGGCAGGAAGAACAGCATGGAGACGGTCAGCGCGACCATGAGGATGAGCAGGGGCCTGTCGTCGCGGTACACCCTGAGGCCCTCGGTGAACTCGGAAAGGAAGCCGGAGAGAGCGCCGCCGGACGCGCCCTTCTCGGCGGCCGACTTCTCGGCGGACGACGCGCGCGCGAGCCTGGGGACGCGGACGGGGGCGAGCGCGGCGCACGCGGCGACGGCGCCCACCGTGTCGCTCAGCAGGACCACAGCCAGCGGGAACGCGGCGTAGAGTGCCGCGCCGACCACGGGGCCCAGCACATAGGACCCCGACGCGAGCATCTGGCTCCATCCGTTCGCGCGGCCGAGCTCGTCTGCGGGGACGATCTGCGGCACCATGGCGCAGAACGACGGCGACTGGAACGTCTGGGCGACGCCACGAAGGAACATCACCGCGAGCACGAGTCCCACGGACACCCCGCCGCCCGCCATCAGCGCGACGAGCGCGAGCACGAGCGCCATCAGCCCGACTAGGGCGTCCGACGCCATGCAGACGACCTTGCGGCTGAAGCGGTCGGCCACCACGCCTGCGACGGGACTGAGCAGCGCCATCGGGAGGAACGCCACGATGCCCGCAGCCCCCATCACGACCGGGGACGACGTGAGCGCCGCGAGGTACCAGACGAGCGCGAACTGGACCGCCGAGCTCCCGACGAGCGACACCGCCTGACCCGCCATGATGAGCGCGAACGACCTTGCCCAGCCACGGCGTACGGGCGGTTCGG
>CAYMHQ010000158.1:0-3623 GCA_964390275.1 uncultured Coriobacteriaceae bacterium | reverse complement strand
CTCATCGTCAGTTGTATCGACTCGCGAATCGTCTTCCGGCACGTCAGCCTCCCCCTGCCCCTGCTTCCCTACTCGACGGCGGATTCGCCTACTCGACGGCCGACTCTTTCCGCGCGATGCGCTCCTCGACGCGGGTCAGGCGACGGCGCCACTTGCCGCGCAGGTAATATATCAGGCTCACCAGGCCGGCCGCCACCCACGAGACCGGGTACGCGGCGGCCACCGTGAAGAGGCCGGGCCACACGGGGACCACGGCGAACAGCCACACCACGCGCAGCAGGCACACAAAGACGAGCATGATGAGCATCGGCTTGAGGGTCTCGCCCGTTCCGCGCACCGCACCGGTGAGGACCTGCGCCAGGATGAAGAAGAAGTAGCCCGGCAGCAGCAGGTGCAGGCACATGAGCGTGTACGGCAGCAGGCTCGTGTCGCTCGTGAAGATGCCCGAGATCTGGCTCGCGAACAGCAGGATGAAGATCCCCAGCGGCACCGTGAACGCGTAGCAGAGCCCCAGCGTCACCCACACGCTGCGCTTCGCCCGCTTGATGTCGCCCGCACCGTAGCACTGCGCCATGAACGTCGTGGCGCCCAGCGCGAACGAATCGAGAACCAGCCAGAGGATGAGGTTGCACTTGCCGCACACGGTGAACGCCGAGACCATCTGCGAGCCGCACGCGTTCACGCCCGCCTGGATGATGATGTTGCTGATGGAGAACGTGCTCATCTGGATGCCCGTGGGCAGTCCGATGCCCACCATCCGCTTGAGCATGTTCCCCCGGAACCCCACGTAGCGCAGCTCGACGCGGTACGCCTCCCTCGAGCGGCACAGCGTGATCATCACGAGCACGGCGCTCACCGCGATCGCCAGCACGGTCGCCCACGCGGCGCCGGCCACGCCCCACCCGAGCACCGCGACGAACAGCAGCTCAAGCGCGATGTTCACGAGCGAGCACACGACGAGGAAGTAGAACGGCCGCTTGGAGTCGCCCACGGCGCGCAGGATGGAAGCTCCCATGTTGTAGACCATGAGGAACGAGACGCCGATGAGCTGGACTCGCACAAAGGTGAGCGCATAGTCCATGCTCTCGTCGGGGGTCTGCATGAGGCGCAGCATCGGCTCGGCGAGCGGCAGGCCAACGGCGGTGATGATGAGGCCCACCACCACCGCGAACGCGATCGCCGTGTGGACCGCGTCGCGCACCTTGCCCTTCTCGTCCGCGCCCCAGTACTGGCTGATGATGATGGTGGCGCCGGTCGCCAGGCCCACGAAGAAGTCGATGAAGAGGCTGAGGAGCGGCGAGGTCGAGTCCACCGCGCCGAGGGCGATCGACCCCACGACGTGCCCCACCACGGCGGCGTCCACATAGTAGTAGAGCTGCTGGAACAGGTTGCCGCCCATGATGGGCAGGACGAAGAGGAGGACCTTCTTCCAGACCGGCCCGTGGAGGATGTCGAGCGCGTCGGCCGAGGAGGTCGACGGCTTGGGCGCCGGAGACGCCCCGTCGGCGGGCGCGGCGCCGGCGTCCGGCGAGCACTCGGCAGGCAGTGCGGCGCTGGCGGGCTGCACAGCCTCAGCGACCGACGCGACCTCGGTGACCTGCGCAGTCTCGGTGGCCTGCGCAACCTCGGAATCTTCGAACTTCGACACGATGAGACGACCCCCTTGCGACGCCGGTTGCGACGCCGCTCCCCCGATTCGGCAAGACGCAGGCGCAAAGACACAAATGCAGGCGCCACCGACGCAAACCGCGCCGACGACGCCCGCAACCCCTGTGAACAGAGGATACCACCGACCACCGAGGTCCCCCTATCGCGCACATATAACATCCGTAATCCGGAGGAAACAAAGGGGTGGGAGGCGCTCCTCCGTATGACCTACCCCACCCGACGCTCTCCCCTACTCGGCGCTCTCCCCTTCGGCCTTCCACCGCCTGAGGTTCGGCAGCACGGCGCCCATGAGCGAGACCGCCTCGTCGAGGGTGAAGCCGCCGTGCTCCACCATGCGCGGCGCGCAGTCCTCGATCATCGTCTCCATGTCGATGGGTTCGATGTAGGCGCCCCGGTCGTAGCACCACCTGCAGAAATGCGGGGTCGCCGAGCCGTCGGCCTCGGTGCCGTACTGGGACGGGTCGGAGAGGATCATGCCGCAGCTCTCGCAAAGGCGCTCGGGCATCTCGAGGAGCCGGGAGACGGGCACGTCGAGCGTCACCGCCAGCAGCTTGATCATGTCGATGCCGGGCGTCGTCTCGCCGTTCTCCCAGCGCGACACCGCCTGCCGCGTGACGTAGACCTTCGCGGCGAGCCCCTCCTGCGTCAGGTTGCGCTCCCTGCGAACCGCCTGCAACATGTCCTTGAACGCCATGGTCGTCCGTCCTTTCGTGAGAGTGGGGATGGGGCGGAACCGGGCCGACAGCGAATCGTGCCGGCGACCCGAGTCGGTTCGGAAACCGATGCACGCCAAGCATTGTAGGAGGGCAGACGCCAGGAGGAAAGAAACAGGGTGTTGCGTCGGGAAGCGCCGATAAGGAGGCGCTGTACCGGAGGGTCGCCACTCCAGACGCGCCCCCGCATCAGGCCTAACGAGACAGAACCTTCGACAGGGCTGAACGGACGCCCTCGTTGGGGATGCCAAGGGTGTAGGAATGGCACAGGGGGTCGAACGACTTGACGGCGAGATAGCCCAGCTGATAAAGCGCGGGAAGCAGGGCATCCCCGTCAATCGGAGAGACATCGAACTCGAACGCATCGGCCTCGAACTCTTCGAGGTCGGCGAGGCCCCATGCCCGCGCTCTCATCATCGCCGCCAGAGGAGCCGGTACGCCGAGAACCTGCCCCGACGGCCCCGGCTCCCCACCGGCGAATGCGCCCAGAAGCCCGGACGGATTAAATACCTCGGGCGACACTCTCGCAAAGCGATACCCGCCACAGCGAATTCTGAGGCGTTCGAGCACCTCGCCCCGAGAAACGCCCAGCTTCCCGACGAGCGCGTCGACATCCCCCGCCATCCCGTCGAGCAACTCGTCCTCGGTAACACCGCAGACACCCGCGTACTCAGGACTCATGCTGATGTTGCGCAGGTTTATCGTGCCAAGTATCCCGGCGGCTTCCGAGACGCCGAGCTGAGGAAACGCCGTCACGCCCGTGATGAACGCGAGGTGAACCCGAGCGTCGCAGGCCTTGAGCGCATCGTAGAACTCCCCCAAGGCGATACGAGCCTCGCGCAGACGAACGAGGTCGCCCTCAACGGCAAGCAGCGGGGCGTCGCAATCGTCGACCAGCACGACCACCCTTTTGCCCGCAAGGTCGTGGGCCCGCCCAATCAGCGAGTACAGCCGCGTCCCCGGCGTAGGGGCTTTCGGGTCGCGCCCGTAGACGGACTCGACCTGCCTCAGGACTGAGTCGAGACAATCGCGCGGACCGCCGGCCCCGCCCACCTCGTCGCCCCGTTTGCCCATTCCGTCCGGTTCGCCCGGTTCCAAGGCTTCGCCAAAGTCGAATCGGAGAACAGGCAGCTTCTCCCAGCTCGATTCGAGTCTCTCAATCGCCAACCCCTCGAACAGGTCGCGGCGTCCCTCGAAATACGCCTGCATGGTCGAAACCAGCAGCGACTTGCCAAAACGCGG
>CAYMHQ010000157.1:0-6559 GCA_964390275.1 uncultured Coriobacteriaceae bacterium | reverse complement strand
AAGGCGCATGCATATCGACCTGGTTTTATGCAGTTCCGTGAATCGCCTCTAGCGAGAGCCCTTCCCGGGCGGCGAAACCGGGCTCCAGGCGCCCCTTCTGGAATCGCTTTTCTCGGATTCTGACCAAAAAGGTGGGTAAGTCAGTTTCCCGATTGATATACCATGCGTAGAATCAGGCCCGCCGACGGTGCGCGTGCGGCGTTACGCCCGCAGGCGTTCGCATCGCCGCAGGTAGATGACGTACGCATACAAATGTATCCATCGATGAGGCCCTTTGGCCCCTCGTCATATCAATCCGGAAACTGACTTACCCCGTTTTTTGGTCAAAAAGACGAAAAAGCGATTCCAGCCGCCGGCACCACACAGACCACGGCACCGGGCGTGCCCATCCGCCTGCCCGCAATCCTTTCTTCGTCCCCGCGCGCACCCAAAAGGGGACGCCCCGCTTTCGCGAGACGCCCCCTCTGCTCGGAAGTTCTACTTACTCGTTTGCGCTACCTGCTTGCACGCGCCACTCTCTCGTTACAGCCCAGCGACCAGCTTGCCGGCGAGACGGCCGTGGGTGAGGGCCATGCCGATGGAGTTGCCGCCCGTGGGGGTCGAGTAGGCCAGGCCGTAGCGGCCGCCCAGGGTGTTGCCGGCGACGTAGAGGCCCTTGATGGGGTTGCGGTTCGCGTCGAGGACGTTCTGCTTGTCGTCGGTGAGCATGCCGCACAGGGTGACCAGGCCAACGCTCGTGCAGGCCTCGTTGTCGGTGACCACGCCGTAGTACGGGGGCTCGTCGACGGGGATCATGGCCTCGACGTTCTTGCCAAAGTCGGTGTCGGCGCCGGCGTAGCAGAGCTCGTTGTAGTGGTTGATGGACTCGATGACGGTGGGGATGGTCTCCTCGTCGTAGCCCAGGATCGCGGCGAGCTCCTCGAGGGTCCCGGCGCTGTAGACGGTGGTCGTGTTGCGCTCGATGATGCAGACGGAACGGCAGGGATAGCCCTCGGCACCGGCCTCGGCCGCGGAGGCCATGTCGTCGGCGAGCTCCTCATAGTACACGGGACGGCCGTAGTTGGGTCCGCCGTGCTCGACGCCCGCCGCGCAGACCGACTGCTCCCACTTGGCGTCGGTGAACAGCGCCATGATGCCGAACGGCTGACGCGCGCAGTTGCCCTTGTTCGTCTGGCTCGAGGCCTCGTTGCAGAACCTCACGCCGTCGCGGTTGAGCCACAGGAACGGGGTGGTGCCCCAGGGGCCGCCCACGCCGCCGCCCTGGTTCATCGCGCCGCGGCCGGGGAGCTCCTCGAGCATGCCGCCCGCCCAGCAGCACATCTTGTGGCCGGTGCCGGTGCGCCCGGAGAAGCCGAACCAGCTCTCCTTGGCCTCGTCGAGGGTCATGCCGCTGCGCATGTACCATTCGGCGATGTCGGGGAGCAGGCCCCACACCATGTCGGGGTCGTTGCAGAAGTCGCCGGTCGCGACGATGACGCCCTTGGCGGCCTCGAACTTGATGTACTTGCCGTCGGCGTCCTGCGCGATGACGCCGGTGACGTCGCCGTTCTCGTTCTGGGTGAGGACGATGCCGGTGGTCGAGAAGAACCACTCGGCGCCGAGGCTCATGGCCTTGTCGCGCACGCACTTGGCGACGATGGGGAGCTTGGAGCGGCTCGCGACGCCCTGGATCGTCTCATGGCTGATCTCGCCCTGGAACTGCGCGTCGGAGCACCACGAACGCCAGCCGCCGCAGTAGATGGGGTAGTCGGTGCGGGCCTCGCCGGTCGCGTAGTCCTTCTGCTCGTGCGTGAAGAAGATCTCGCGGTCGAGGGTCGCGGCGCCCTCCTCGGTCTCCTGAAGGATGGAGACGAGGTTGTCGAACATCTCGCCGGAGTTCTTGACGTAGGAGGAGATGATGCGCGGGTTCACATAGCCAAGGCCGCGCTTCTGGAACTCGTCGATGACGTCGCCGAGGTTGTACTCCTTGATGCCGAACGTCTCCTGCATGTACTTGGAGTTCCAGACGCCCATCTCGCCGCCGAGCGGCTTGTACATGTCCTCGGAGGAGGACTCGAGGACTGCGACGGACGCGCCCTCCTCAGCCGCGGCGAGGCCGGCCTGCGTGCCCGCGTGGCCGCTGCCCACGACGACGACGTCGTAGGACTTGACCTCGGCGATGTCCGCGTCGGCGATGACGGGGGCCTCGGGGAGCCAGCTCACGCCGGTGGAGTAGTAGAGCTGCGCGCTGCCGGGGTTGGCGGCCGCGGCCTCGTCGGCGACCGCGGTGCCCGCGACGCCCGCTGCTGCGACGGCGGCGGTCCCCATGGCCGCACCCTTGAGGAAGTCCCTGCGCTTCATAGCTTTCATGCGTTCCTCCTTGTGCTCGTGTGCGCCCGCGCGCGTCGTGTCGAACTGCCGGGCGCGTCTGCCTTATCGGGATGCCGGGCGTGCCGGTCGGCGGCCGGCGAGGCCAGGGCCGAGGCTGGCGACGCACGCCGCGCTCGTCTGCATCCCTGTTGCGCATTCAACGGTACGCGGCCGGAGAAACCGCCGCTAGAGAGCGTGTGGAACACTTTTTCAGCGGGAGTGCCGGCCGTGGCGAGTCATCTGCGAAAACGCTCCGGCAGAAAAATTGCGACGCACGCCGGGATTCAAAAAGTGATGGGGCGCCCCAAAAACCTGATGCGCCCGCGGACCGAGCACGCGACCCGCCGACGCCCTCCGCAGCCCCGGGGCACTCCTATAATGGCGGGCGGACAAACCGACTTGAGGAGGACAACGACCATGGGAACGAACGCGACAGGAACGAACGCGATGGGGATGGGGACGGGCGCGATGGGTGCGGGCATGACGGCGGGCTCGAGGTCCGGGGCGCCGGCGGGCTCGGTCCGGCTGACCAAGGGGAACCGCGACCGCGCGCTCATGCTGCGCATCCTCGACAACGCGATGCAGCTCGACTACGCGCTGCCGTGGGCGCACGACCGCTTCTCCTCGGCCACGACGCACGCCAACTCCATCTACACGTCGATGAACCCGGATACCTGGGATGCGAACTTCCTCGTCGCTGCCCGCAAATACCTGGCCGAATACCGCGACCCGAACCTCGAGCTCTACCCGCCCGAGAGCCTCGCGAACCTCGAGCGCGGCCGCGGCTTCGACGTGCGCCGCTTTGGCGACTCGCTCTATGTGACGCGCCTCAAGGGGGAGACGCGCCTCAAGGTGGGCGACGAGATCGTGCGGCTGGGGAGCCGGACGGTGGCCCAGGAGGCGTACCTCGGCCGGTTCTGGCTGCATGACGATCTCGCGCGTCCCGAAGGCGAGGCTGCCGAGGCGACAGGGGCGGCCGAGGCGGGACGCGTGCACGAGCGCGAGCAGTGGGACCTGGCGCTCGCCTCGGCGCCGAGTGTGACGCTGGCGAACGGCGACACAATCGAGCTGCGGTGGTATCCCGAGCCCGGAGCGGGGTGCGCGGAAGATGCCACTGCTGCGGAGTGCACGAGCGGTGTGAGCGTCGTCGGCTTCGTCGGTGACCCGGAGGCGCACATCCTCCGCGCGTGCTTCTCCGACCTCGACGACCCCGAGTGCCTCGACGGTCTGCTGGAGGCCCTCGAGGACGCCGACGAGGGCGGCGCGCGAATCGACGGCTTGGTGCTTGACCTGCGGGAATGCGGCGGCGAGGACTTCACGGCCCTGCCCGAGCTGCTCTGCCTGTGCATCGACGCCAAGGCCGACCTCGACGAGCTGCTGACGCGCGAGGTCCGTACGAACTACTCGACACACAACTGCGAGCGCCGTGCCTCCGAGCTGCGCTATCTCGCCCAGCTCGAGGCGGAGGAGGCGCCGGAGACCGCCGTTCCTGCGACGCTTGGGGACCTCGAAGCCGAGGCCGCCATGGTCGAGGGGAGGAGCGGAACCCGCCCGGTCGAGACGCTTGGGGCGCCTGACGAGCTCGGCGAGCCGCCCCACGTCGTCGAGCCTCGCGGGAGCTTCCCGGTCGCGATCCTCACGGACGCGCGCACGACCGGGGTTGCCGAGCACCTGGCGGCGTGCGTGAAGCGGTTTGCGGGCGGGCCGCGCGGACGGTGCACGCTGGTCGGTCGCCCCACCGCGGGGTCGACCGTCACCGAGAACCTCTGCTCCCTCGACATCGGCGACGGGTTCGTGTTCGTCTATCCCATCAGCGCACTCGAAAGCGCAGCTCAGGACCCTCGCTTCTCCATGGGTGCCGGCATTGAGCCTCACGTCTACGTGCCGTGGACGCCCGAGTCGCTCACCCGCGATGCCGACCTCGACGCGGCGCTCGCCGTGCTCACCGAACGCGCCCGGTAGCAGGGGCGCCCGCCAGCCGGAACGAACCACCGTCGGACCACGGAGCCGCCATGGACAGCGCGAACGCATCTAAAACTGAGGTCCCGAACCCTGCGGGCGCGGATCCCGCTGGTGCGGAATCCTCCCGCATGGAGGCGCGTCATCCGCACAGCGCATGGGGTTCGCGCAGCGCGCGGATGTTCCAGCGCGGCAAGCCGTTCTATTCGATGCTCATCTTCTTCATCCTGTTTGTGCTGCTCATTGCAGGTGTTTGCCTCGTCCTCTGCCTGGTTACCCTCGATTCCATGGGCGACCAGGCGCGCATGAGCATGCGGGCGGCGCTTGAGCGGAACCTGCTCAGCATCAGTGGCGCGCGGTCGGAACTCGACTTCGACGCAATCGGGGCCCAGCTCGATAGCGACGGCCTCGTCACAAAGCTCGCATCAAAAGACGAGCTTGGTGGCAGCGATATCGATGGGGGCGATGCTGACGGCGGTGACGACGAGGACCTGATCGAGCTGTCGCGCAGGATTGCGGAGGCGGAGGTCGAATGGGACAGCGTCGGGCGGTCCCGTATCTACCTCTACTTTGGCCGCTCCGACTATGCCGTGGGCGACGAGCCGGGCGACGCCCGGGATGCCGTTGGCCAGGTCGCGAACTCGGTGACCGCCTCAGATTCCGACTCAGTCTCCACGTCAGATGGCGTCTCTGATTCCAGCTCCGTCTCTGTCCCGTCCGTGGGACCGTGGGTGTTCGCCGATGTCGCAGAGAGGCCGCTGGGGTCGGGTGACTTCTCGATCACGCGGTTCGTCACCGACGAGGATGGAAACCCCAACTCCGTGCGCATCAGCCATTATAAAGATGACGTCTACCTGCTCTTTGTCACGTATGGGCAGCCGACAGTCACGGGCTACGAAGGGGCTCTGCTGGGGGACGACGCCTCTGAGATGTACTACTACGACAGTTTTGGGAACGTCGCCGCCGTGGTCGGGTCCACCCAGACGCTCGCCGACCTCTACAACTATGCAAGCCTCGAAGGAGAGAGCGGCACGTTCAGCTTCGAGTACCAGGGGGTCGCCTACGACTGCTGCTACGAGAAGGTTGCGGATTCGGACACCAAGTTCGCCCTCTTCACGCCGAGCCGCGCCGAGGCGGCAAAGAAAACCCTGCTCATCGCGATTTTCGGCATCGTTTCGTTCACTATTGTCATAGGCAGTATGGCGGCGTTTTTCGCCGCACGCAAACTGTACGCGCCCGTGCAGGGGCTGGTCGAGCGCATCGCGAGCGAGCCCGACCTCGATGCGCCGGGCGTTCGCGATGACTTTCGCATCATCAGCGACACCATCGAGAAGCAGGAGGAGTCCATTGCGGGCCAGCGCACGTTTCTGCGCCGCGCTCAGCTGCTGCGCCGCCTCCACGGTCAGAGCAGCGACTTCTACGACGCGTTCGAGATCGACGAGGGGGACGGCCTCGGACTGCGCGACGGACGGGACACCGGCGCGCGGGAGCAGGGAGGGCTCGTCGCGGTCGTGGGGCTGCATGTCGACGCGCGGTCGTCCGACGCCGAGGGCGGCGATGGGGCAACGGGCGACGGCGGGGCGGGCGCAACCGTCGGGGAGGGGCTGAGGTTCGACCCCAAAAGCCTGGTGGCCACCGTCGAAGAAGCGGCTGAGGGTGCCGGGTACCGGGTCGAGGACGTCTGGGACGGCGACATCCTGTTTTTGGTGTTCGAGCTGCGCAACGGCGACACGCTGGGTTTCGGCGTCTTTCTGCAGGGCCTAAAAAGCCAGGTTGAGGCCAACGAGGGCCTTCTCGTCTCCCTGTACGTCAGCTCAGTTGCCGACCGGGGTGTGGAGACGGATCTCCGCCAGGCGCACGACGAGGCCATGCAGGCGTACGAGTACTGCGGCGTCCTCGAGAGGTATAACGTCATCCAGAGCTTCGACGCCATCCGGGCGCAGATGGACTCCGGGGCCCGCAGGGCTGAACTCGATGCGGGGCTGTTGGCGCGCCTCAGGTCTGAAATCGAGGCGCTCAACGTCGACGGCGCCATGATTGCCTTCGACAGCCTTGCGATCGAGGCTGCCGAGCGGGGAACGGCGACGCTCATGCAAGCGCGAATCCGGTTCAATGTGCTCAGGGATACGGTCGCCCAGTGCGTCTTCGAGGTCGAACCTGCAGCTCAGGGTGCCCAAGGAGCGTCCGAGGGCTCGGCGGGGGCGAGCGCCGCGGGCGCCGCGGGCGGCGGGACCGAAGTGGCGGACCAGCA
>CAYMHQ010000156.1:0-6657 GCA_964390275.1 uncultured Coriobacteriaceae bacterium | reverse complement strand
AGTCTGACCCGCTCTCCGTGCGCTCCTACACCTACGACTTCGTCATGGACGGCTACGAGGCGGGCGGCGGCGGCATGCGCATCCACAACGCCGACCTGCAGATGCGCGTCCTCAAGCGCCTCGGCTTCACGGAGGAGCGCGCCAACGAGCAGTTCGGCTACCTGATCGAGGCGCTCGGGTACGGCGCCCCCACGCTCGGCGGCTTCGCGCTCGGCCTCGACCGCGTCTGCATGCTCCTGTGCGGGTGCGACTCGATTCGCGACGTCATGGCGTTCCCCAAGACCTCTTCGGGCGCCGACCTCATGAGCGCCGCGCCGAGCCGCGTCTCCGACCGCCAGCTCGACGAGGTCGCGCTGCGCGTCACGGTCTAACGGTGGCGTAATCTGCGTTTTTCGGGGCAGGCGGGGCCTAGGGTCGCGTCTGCCCCTTGTTTGTGACCGGTGTCGGCATTTGGCAATTTCGTTGCAACAATTCTGTGCCATGGTATGAGGCGCGCCTGCCGCCCCGATGTTCGGTCGACACCTTCAGATTGGTCCGGTTGCCGGAAGGAGTCCTATGCCAGCAATTCAGAACGACCTCGAATACGTGCTGCGTACGGTCGAAGAGCGTGACGTGCATTTCGTACAGTTCTGGTTCACCGACGTGCTCGGCAACCTCAAGTCCATCGCCGCCACCTCGGGCGAGCTCGAGGACGCCATGGTCGAGGGCCTCGGGTTCGACGGCTCGTCGATCGAGGGCTTCTCGAGCGTCGAGGAGTCGGACTGCGTCGCGATTCCCGACCCGGGCACGTTCCAGATCCTCCCTTGGCGCCCCCAGCAGAAGGGCGCCGCGCGAATGTTCTGCGACGTCAGACTGCCGAACGGGGACGTGTTCGAGGGCGACCCCCGCGCCGTGCTGCGCCGCGTCTGCGACGCCGCGTATGACAAGGGCTACATCCTGAGCGTGAGCCCCGCAATCGAGCACTTCTACTTCACGGGGTGCGACTCCACGACCGCGCTCGACCGCGGCGGGTACTTCGACCTCATGCCCCTCGACTCGGGCAACGACCTCAGGCGCGAGACCGTCCTCATGCTCGAGAAGATGGGCATCCCCGTCGAGTACTCGCACCATGAGGCGGCACCCTCCCAGCACGAGATCTACCTCCGCTATGCCGACGCGGCCTCGATGGCCGACTCCGTGATGACCTATCGCCTCGTGGTGAAGCAGGTCGCCTCGGCCAAGGGCTGCTACGCGTCATTCATGCCCAAGCCCATCGAGAACGCCACGGGCTCGGGCATGCACCTCCATCTCACGCTGCATGACACCGACGGCAACAACCTCTTCTATGACCCAGAGGACCCCGACGGCTACCAGCTCTCGGCGCTCGCCAAGCACTTCCTCGCCGGGCTTCTCAAGTACGCTCCCGAGTTCACCCTGGTGACGAACCAGTACGTGAACTCCTACAAGCGGTTCGTGAGCGGCTTCGACGCTCCGCTGTTCGTCACCTGGGCCCAGGCCAACAGGTCGGCGCTCGTGCGCGTCCCCCACTACAAGGCTGGCAAGAACCTGTCCTCGAGGCTCGACCTGCGCAGCCCCGACCCCGCCTGCAATCCCTACCTCGCGTTCTCGGCCGTCTTCGCGGCGGGCCTGTCCGGCATCGAGGAGAACCTCGAGCTGCCGCCCGCGCAGCCCGGCAACGTGTTCGAGATGGACGAGAGGGACCTCCTCGAGGCGGGTATCGAGCGTCTTCCCACCGACCTGGGCGACGCTATTAAGCGTTTCGAGGGCTCAGAGTTCATGCGCCGCGTTCTGGGGGACCACGTGTTCGACTACATCGTCCGCGCGAAGAAGGCCGAGTGGGCCGAGTACTGCCGCCACGTCGGCAAGTGGGAGATCGACCGGTACCTTCCCGTTCTCTAAGGCTGCCTTTTCCCGGATGTCGCCCGGGATATCGCCTTTGGTCGCTGTATGAAAAAGGGCGGTCGTCGCTTCCCGCGGCGGCCGCCCTTTTGCACCCCGGCTGGCTCGTCTTGCCCGGCTATTCCGGATAGCGCATGTGCGCCTCGTCGATGACGCGCAGGGTGCGCTCGAGGTACCTGCGCGCCCACCATTTGGCGAACGGGAGGTTCTGGTCGAGGTAGTTGCCGCAGTCCCGGGGAGTGGCTCCTGGGATGTCCCCCTCAAAGGCGGCGATGAACTCGAACGTGTCGACGAGGAGCCCGAGGATGTCGCGCGGCTCCAGCTCGCCGGCGAGGATGAGGTAGAACCCGGTCCGGCAGCCCATCGGCCCGAAGTAGACCACGCGGTCCTTCCACGCCGGCTCGTTTCGCAGGTATGTCGCGGCGAGGTGCTCGATCGTGTGGACCTCCGCCGTGCCCATGACGGGCTCGTCGTTGGGGGAGGTCAATCTCAGGTCGAACGTGGTGACAGCCTCGGCCCCCACGCGGTCGACGCGCGAGACGTAGACTCCCGGTTCGAGAGCGAGGTGGTTCACGGTGAAGCTGGCGATCTTTTCCATGGCTGCCTCCCTTGCGCCGCGCCGTCCCGAGGCCTCGGTCGCGCGGTTCGTGTTCGTTTCCCGTATTGTAACTTTCACGCAAAAACGGTTTAGTTCGAATTGAATGCGGGACAGAGCGTACGATGGGTTTAAAATGAAAAAATTATAACTCGTGCTTGAATGTGTCTGAACGTGACGGTTCGATAGGCTTTTCACGCGTGGGAGGCGGACGATGCATCACAAGGCTGCGCTTTTTCTATCACAGACCGCCGACGGACACGAGCGCATGCGCCGTCTCTCAACGGTGCTCGACGTCTCTGTGCTCCTGGCGAGTGTGAGCCGCTTCTCCCAGGCGATCTCCGAGCGCGAGTTCGACCTCGTCATCCTCGAGACCGACGGCGTCGCGCCCGTTCAGATCGAGAACATCGAGTCGAGCCTGTCCGACGACTCCGCGCCGATCCTCCTGGTCGTCCCGGAGTCCCAGATGGCGGACCTCCACCTTCCCATACGCCCCACGTGCGACTTCATCTGCGACACCGCGTCCGATGCGGAGTACGCCGTCCGCATGCGCCATCTCCTGTGGCCGGGCGAGGAGACGAGCGACGATGACGTCGTGAAGGTGGACGAGCTTACGGTCAACCTCGCAACCTATCAGGTCCGTGTCGACGATACGCCGATCGATCTCACGTACATGGAATACTCGCTCCTCGCGTTCATGGTGACGCACCCCGGGCGCGCGTACTCCCGCGAGACGCTTCTGCGCCGCGTCTGGGGGTTCGACTACTGCGGCGGCTCCCACACGGTGGACGTCCACGTCAGGCGCATCCGCGCCAAGCTCGGCCCTCTGGCCTCGAGCCATATCGAGACGGTCCGCGGGGTCGGGTACCTGTTCAGGTTCTAGCCCGCGCCTCCGGTCGGGACCTGTGACGTTCGGAGGGGCTCAATGGTGATACTCGGGATCGACCCCGGCCTGGCGAACACAGGCTGGGGGGTGATTGAGACGCGCGGCATGGACTGCCGCGCCCGTGCGTACGGCTGCATCCAGACCGACGCCGGGCTCGACGTGCCGGCCCGCCTCAAGACCATCTTCGACGGCGTGCAGTCCGTCTTCGAGCGCTACGCGCCCGAGGAGGCGGCCGTCGAGGAGGTGTTCTTCTGCGCCAACGCCCGCAGCGCGATCGCGACGGCCCAGGCGCGTGGCGCCGCTCTCGTCGCCTGCGCCGCCCACGGGCTGCAGATCGGCGAGTACACGCCCATGCAGATTAAGCAGGCGGTCGTGGGGACCGGTGCGGCTGACAAGCACCAGGTGCAGTATATGGTGAAGACGCTCCTTCGGCTCGACGAGGAGCCCAGACCCGACCACTGCGCCGACGCGCTCGCCGCGGCGGTGTGCCACGCCCATCTGGGCGGGTGGCGCGGTCTGAGCAAGGAGCAGCGTATCGAGCATCCATCGGCGAGCTCGTACCGGGAGAGGGGGACGCGGCAGTGATCTCGTTTCTGAGGGGGCGTGTCGTTGAGAAGACCAGCGCCTCGGTTGTTCTCGACGTCGGCGGCGTGGGGTACGCCTGCGGGATTTCGGCCTCGACGGCCGCGGCGCTTCCGGCCCCCGGGTCGGCGGAGGAGTGCATGCTGTACGTCCGCATGCAGGTCCGCGAGGACGGGGCGTCCCTCTTCGGGTTCTCGACCAAGGAGGAGCGGGAGGTCTTCGAGCGGCTCGTGGCCGTCTCGGGCGTCGGGCCCAAGATCGCGCTCTGCGTGCTCAGCTCCTTCTCGCCCGAGACGCTCGGAGAGATCGTGGCCTCGGGCGACGAGAAGCGCATGGCGACCGTCCCGGGCGTCGGCAAGAAGACGGCCTCTCGCCTGATCCTCGAGCTGCGCGACGTTTTCAAGGAGAACCTGTTCACGGCCGCCGCCCGCGCCGACTCCGGGAAGGCGTCCGCCTCGACCTCGCCGGCCATGGAGGAGGCCTCCGCCGCGCTCCTCTCGATGGGCTTCTCCTCTGCGGAGTGCGAGCTCGCGCTCAAGGGCTTTGACGGTAGGGCCGACGACACCGCGGCGGCGGTCAGATACGCGCTGCGGCGCATGGGGAGCAACAGCTGATGTGGGAATCCGAAAAAGCCGATCTCTGGGATGACGGCGCGCGTGCGCGCGAACGGACCGTGAACCCCGCCCTTTCCGAGGAAGACCTCGAGGTAGACCGCAAGCTGCGCCCGCAGCTCCTGTCCGACTACATCGGCCAGGAGCGCGTGAAGCAGTCGCTGCACGTCGCCATCGACGCCGCCAAGCAGCGCGGCGAGTCGCTCGACCATCTGCTCCTGTTCGGCCCCCCGGGCCTCGGCAAGACGACGCTCGCCGCGATCGTCGCGAACGAGATGGGCGCGCAGATCAAGACGACCTCCGGCCCCGCCATCGAGCGCACAGGCGACCTCGCCGCGATCCTCACGAACCTGAGCGAGGGGGACGTCCTGTTCGTCGACGAGATCCATCGGCTGAACCATGCGGTCGAGGAGGTCCTCTATCCCGCGATGGAGGACTTCTTCCTCGACATCGTCATCGGGAAGGGGCCGGCGGCGCGCTCGATCCGCCTTGACATACCGCACTTCACGCTTATCGGCGCGACCACGCGCTCAGGGCTGCTCACGGGGCCGCTCCGCGACAGGTTCGGCATCACGGCCCGGCTCGACTATTACTCGGTCGACGACCTCGCGGTCATCGTCAACAGGTCGGCGTCGATTCTTGGGATCGAGATCGACGAGCGCGGCGCGGTCGAGATAGCGGGCAGGAGTCGCGGCACGCCTCGTCTCGCGAACCGCCTGCTCAAAAGGGTCCGCGACTACGCCCAGGTGCGCTGCGACGGCAGGATCGACGCCGAGGTGGCGCTTCGCGCGCTCGAGTTCTTCGAGGTCGACGAGATGGGCCTCGACTGGATGGACAACAAGATTCTGCAGACGCTCGTCGTCACGTTCGCCGGGCGTCCCGTGGGGCTCTCCACCCTCGCGAGCGCGGTGGGCGAGGACCCGGGCACGATTGAGGACATGTTCGAGCCGTACCTTCTCCAGCAGGGGTTTCTCGACCGCACGCCCAAGGGTCGCGTGGCGACCGTGAAGGCCTACCGGCATCTCGGGGTTCCCTCTCCGGACGACGACGGCGGGGCCGAGTCTGCGGACGAAGCGGGGGAGTGAGGCGCGATGGGAATCAGGAACGACTACATCCTCGACATGATCGCCCGTCTCGTCGACGGCATCGTCGAGTCGATCACCAAGTCGAAGCTCGGCCGCCGCGACGAGGCGGTCGTCGGTCTCGAGAGGGCCGTCGGCTCGGTGCTCGACATGGACGCCTCGGCGGCGCTCGCGCTATCGCCGTCGTCGCTCGTCACGATGATGAGGCTCTCCGCGGTCGACGACAGCCTCGCGGCCTACGCCGTGTACTGCCTCGAGCGCACGGCCGAGCTCTACGACGCGAACTGCGACGCGACGGGTGCGCTGCGCCGCGCGCAGGCCGCCGCGGTCGCCGAGGCGTACGGCTTTTCAGAGACGGTCGTGCCCGAGGAGCTCGAGGAGGCGCTCGACCGCTCCGAGGCCTGAGACGTCCTTCCGCCCGTTGGCGCCCCTAGACGTCACGGCTGCCAGACTCCATGGTATCTTCGCGTCTTCACGCGCGGCCCGTGGAACAATATGTTGTGGTTTCCGCTTTGCGCGACGCGTCGCCAGAGGGAGCGTGTCACCGGGCGCGCGGGGACGTTGAGGACATCCGTGGCAGGACAGGTTGAAAGGTGGTAGGCGTGCTTAGCGACATCGAAATCGCTCAGTCGGTTAAACCTCGGGACATCGGTCAGGTGGCGTCCGACCTCGGTATCGAGGAGAAGTTCCTCGAGCGGTACGGCAACGCGAAGGCCAAGGTGGACTACAACATCCTTCGCGAGAGGGGGGAGGGCCGCGGCAAGGTCGTCCTCGTGACCGCGATCAACCCGACCCCCGCGGGCGAGGGCAAGACGACGACGACCATCGGTCTCGCGGACGCCCTGACGCGCCTCGGGAAGAAGACCGTCGTGGCGCTGCGCGAGCCGAGCCTCGGCCCCGTGTTCGGCGTCAAGGGCGGCGCAGCCGGCGGCGGGTACGCCCAGGTCATCCCCATGGAGGACATCAACCTGCACTTCACCGGCGACTTCCACGCCATCGGCG
>CAYMHQ010000155.1:0-6826 GCA_964390275.1 uncultured Coriobacteriaceae bacterium | reverse complement strand
CCAGCGCCGGCAGAAAGTGCAAGGAAACTTGCAGTTCTGGCCCCCCTCTCCCCTCTCCCCTCCCCCCTCCACCCTCCGCCCTCCGCCCGCTAGCCCTTCTCGCTCCCGGCCCGCCGCACCGTCCCGTACAGCTTGCGGAAGTCCACCTCGCCCCAGATCACGGGCACGGGGTAGAGCGGGTTGGCCTCGGCGTCGGCCCAGGCGACCATCTGGGGGACGTCCTCGGGCCGGATGACGTCGAACCCGCGCGGCAGGTCCATCTGCCTGTTGACGTCCTCGATCCACGCGATGAAGCGCTCGGCCTTCTCGGCGTCGGTCTCCCCGCCCATCCCGCACACGTCGGCCAGCTCGGCGAGGCGCCTGTGGACGGCCGGGCCGAACTGGCGCATCACGTGGGGCAGGATGACGCTCATGACCAGGCCGTGCGGCAGGTCGTAGAGCGCGCTCAGGGGATGGCCGCACGCGTGCACGTACCCCACGCACCCGCGCGTGAACGAGCGACCGCCGTAGAAGGCGGCGAGCTGCATGTTCTGGCGCGCCTCGAGGTTGGAGCCGTCGCAGTAGGCGGTGAGGATGTTGTCGTGGATGAGCTTGACGGCCTTGCGGGAGAGGTCCTTCTCGAGCCGGGTGCAGTACGTCCAGTTGGTGTACGACTCCACCGCGTGGCAGAGCGCGTCCATGCCGGCGGTCGCGGTGACGAACGGCGGCAGGCCCAGGGTGAGCTCGGGATCGAGGACCGCCTGCCTGGGGATCAGCGCCGTGTCGTTGATGGACGCCTTGTGGTGCGTCTTCGCCTCGGTGATGACGGCGGCGACGGTGGTCTCGGACCCCGTGCCCGCGGTGGTGGGGACGGCCCAGAACGGGCAGATGGCCCGGTGCGCCTTGAGGAGCCCCTGCATCTGCGCGACCGTCTTGCGCGGGTTGGCGTTGCGCGCCGCGATGGCCTTGGCGCAGTCGATGGGCGAGCCGCCGCCGAACGCGACGATTCCCTGGCAGCCGTGCTCCTTGAAGGCGACGAGCCCCGCCTCGACGTTCTCGTCGGTGGGGTTGGCCTGGAGGTCGTCGAAGAACGTGTAGCGCACGCCCTCCTTCTCGAGCGCCTCAACCAGGCCGTTTGCCAGACCGCGCCGGTGGATGTTGGGCCCGATGACGATGAGGACGTTGTCGACACCCTTCTCCCTGATCGCGGCGGGCAGCCTGCGGACGCATCCCGGCCCCTCGAGGGTCTCGGGCGTCCTGTAGCCGAGGAAGTAGTTCCCCACCTTGATGACTGCCTGGAACGTTCGGCAGAACGCCTTGCTCTTTCCGATGGTCATGCGACTCGCCTCTTCTCTCGGTATGTGCTCGCGACTCGTTTACCTGCGGTTTCCCGCTGCCTGCCCGGGGTTATCGCTCGAACAGGCGCAGCAGCTTCATCTTGTACGCGTTCCTGCGGCCGCCGTAGGGGTGCTCGCGCAGCGGCAGGTTGAGGCGCGTTGAGCCGGTGAGCACGGTCGAGGGGTGCGTGAACTCGCGGAACCCCCATTCGCCGTGGTAGGCGCCCATGCCGGAGTGCCCCGTGCCGTTGAACGGGACTCCCTTTACGATGAGGTGCAGGCAGACCTCGTTGACGCACCCGCCGCCGTACTGCTGCGACGACATGACCCGCCGCGCCCACCGCCTGTCGCGCGTGAACACGTAGAGCGCGAGGCCGTGCTCGCGGCTCGCGATGGTCTCGAGCAGCGCGTCCACCTCGGCGTCCTTGAAGGGGACCACCGGCAGCAGGGGGCTGAAGAGCTCGTGCTGCACGATGTCCTCGTCGATTCCCACCGGGTAGATGACGGTCGGCTTGAACCTGAGGGTCGCCTCGTCGCCCTCCCCGCCGTAGACCACGCGGTTGAGGTGCCGGTTCACCGCGTCGACGCACCGGTCGAACGCCGCGCGCGAGATGAGGTGCGGGTACTCGTCGCTCGCGAGCGCGTTGGGGCCGATCTGCGCGACGAAGGCCTCCTTGAGGAGCCGGAGGAACTCGGGCGCGACCTCCTCGGCCACCGCGACCTGGTTGACGTTGATGCACACCTGGCCCGCGTTGCACATCTTGAAGAAGGCGATCTTGCGCGCGGCGTCCCTGAGGTTCGCGTCCTTGCGCACGATGCACCAGTTGCCGGTCTCGCCGCCCAGCTCGAGAGCGACGGGCGTGAGGTTCTTCGCCGCCTCCGCCGCGACGTGCCGGGCGACTCTGGGCGAGCCGGTGTAGAAGATCTTGTCGAACCGCTGCGCGAGGCACATGTCGGCCACGTCGTGCCCGCCGTCGACGACGGTGATGTATTCGGGCAGGTAGAGGTCCTCGACGATGCGCTTGATGACGGCGGTGCACGCAGGCGACTTCGAGCTTGTCTTGATCACTGCCGTGTTGCCGCCCGCGATTGCCGCGACGAGCACGCCAAACGTGAGCAGCACGGGGAAGTTGAACGGCGAGATGATGAGGCTCACGCCGTAGGGCATCTTGTAGACGCGCGTCACGAGGCTGGGGAAGCAGACGAGCCCCGAGAAGTGGAGCTCCGGCCGCGCCCACTTGCCGAGGCCCCGCAGCGCCTCGTTGACCTCCATGATCACGGGGCCGATGTCGCAGAAGAACGCCTCCTCCCGGCTCCGGCCGAGGTCGGCGGCGAGCGCGTCGACGAGCTCACCCTCGTACACCCTCATCGCGTCCTTGAGCTTGCGCAGCTGCTCCTTGCGCCACTTGACGTCGAGCGTGGCACCGGTGCGGAAAAACGCCCGCTGAGCTGCGACGATGTTCTCGATGCCCTCTGGGGTCCAGGTGGGTTCGACGGCATTTTCCGGGGTGCCGGCGGGGGTTCCTTCGAGAGCCTTGTCCATGGGGTCCTTCTTTCTCGCGTGGGCGCGGCGGTCGGCGTTGGTGGCGCGGCGCGAAAGATCGCGCGGGGACGATGCGGCGCGCGGGGGACGGGGCTTGGGGGTATTCTACCGTGCGGGAACGCCGCGGGAGAGGACGGCGGGCGAAGGGGCGCCAGGGGAGGGGCGAGCGGGTGAGCGGACGGTGAGCGAGGGGCGCGCGGGGGACGGGTGGTGTGCGGGCCGGGACGCCGCCACAAAGCCCGCACACTCACTTGCGCTAGAATGTCCCCCAGACTACACGGAAGGCACGGAAGGGGGCGCTGCGGAATGGGAAGGTATCTGAACCCGGGCAACGCCGGTTTCGCCTCGATCAGGGCCGGCGAGTACGTGGACAAAAGCGGGCTCGTCGCCGAGGTCAACAGGACCCTCGGCACCCAGG
Organism: uncultured Coriobacteriaceae bacterium; assembly: GCA_964390275.1. GTDB lineage: Bacteria > Actinomycetota > Coriobacteriia > Coriobacteriales > UMGS124 > CAYMHQ01. Next base: position 3,549 of record CAYMHQ010000155.1, on the reverse strand, counting down.
CCAAGCTCACCTGCCTGAGCCGCGCGCGCAGGTTCGGCAAGTCGTACGCGGCAAAGATGCTGGCTGCCTACTACGACCGCTCGTGCGACTCCCATGCCCTGTTCGACGACCTCGCCATCGCGCGCGACTCCTCCTACGAGAGCCATCTCAACCGTTACGACGTCATCTACCTCGACATGACGAGCCTGATAGGCGAGGCGGGCTCGCTCGACCGTGTCGTCGCGACGCTCAAGGACCGGGTGACGCAGGAGGGGCTGGCGGCATATCCGCAGGTTGAGGGGATGAGGACGGACACCCTGACCGACGTCCTCGTGGGCGCGACGGAGGTTTCGGGCGTCAGGTTCGTCTGCATCATCGACGAGTGGGACGCACTCCTCCGCGAGGCGAAGGACGAGACGCGCGTCATCGAGGAGTACCTCACGCTCCTGCGCACGCTCTTCAAGGACAGCGGCGCGACGGACCGGGTCTTCGCCGCCGCGTACCTCACGGGAATCCTGCCCATCAAGAAATACGGCACCCACTCGGCGATGTCAGACTTCCTCGAGTACTCGATGATCGACTCCGGGCCGTTCTCTGGGTTCCTGGGCTTCTCCGAGGACGAGGTCCGCTCACTGTGCGACAGGCACGGCGTCGATTTCGCGCAGATGAAATACTGGTACGACGGCTACCGGTTCCCCGGGGTGGGGGAGATATACAACCCGAGCTCGGTCATGAAGGCGATCAGGTTCGGCCGGTTCGGCAGCTACTGGGCGCAGACCGAGACGTACGAGGCGCTGAGGGTGTACATCGACCTCGACATGGACGGCGTGCAGCAGGCCGTCTTTGACCTGCTCGCCGGCAGGGTCGTGCCGATAGACGCCTTCGCGTTCCAGAACGACATGACGAGCATGGCTTGCCGCGACGACGTCCTCACACTGCTCGTGCACCTGGGGTATCTGGCGTACGACATCGACACCGCCGTCGTGCGCATCCCCAACGAGGAGATACGTCAGGAGTTCGCCCGCACGGTGCGCCGCAGCCGCCACGCGACCGTCGCCGCGATGGTCAAGAGGTCGGACGCTCTGCTCGCCGCGACCGTCGCGGGCGACGGGGAGACCGTGGCGAGGGAGATCTCGCGCGTTCACGACGCGGGGACGTCGGCCCTGTGGTACAACGACGAGCAGTCGCTGCGCTACGTGGTCAAGTTCGCGTACCTTTCGGCCATGGAGGAGTACCTGCGCGTCGAGGAGATGCCCGGCGGCCGCGGTTTCGCCGACGTGGCGTACATCCCGAAAAAGGGAAGCCCCATGCCGCTGCTGCTGGTGGAGCTCAAGTGGGACAGGCCTGTCCGGGCCGCCATCGACCAGATTCGCGCGCGCAACTACCCCGCCGCGCTCGCGGACTGGGGAGGCGACGTCCTCCTTGTCGGCGTGACCTACGACCCGCGGACGAAGGAGCACGCCTGCCGGATCGAGCGGCTCGAGCGGTAGGGGCCGGCTAGCTCGGGGCGCCGCCGTTTCGGGTCTTTCCGGATTTCTGACCGTTTTCGGGGCCATGTGAGTTAACCTTTTGATATATGCATAGGCAAAGAGCGATCCATCGAGGGCTCTCTTTGCCGCGCAACGCATCTACCTGCGACGATGCTGAGGAGCTTTCGGGCGGGCCCTGCAAGCGGTTTCTCCCTGCGAACGTACACCGCATGCAAACCTCGCATGTATGCGAGTAAAATGGGCGCTTATATCAAATTCCTAACTCACATGGTGCCGTTTTTGGTCAATAATCCGAAAAGACCCGCAGCGGTTCGGAACGGCCTATCCAGCTTTCTGCATCAAACGGCCGGTTTATGCATCACGCCTTCGAAGCGGACTGCGGACGTCCACGCGGCGGTGTGCAGGGCGGCATTCGGTCTGTCAGGATGCCCGCCTTTGCTCGCAAATCGACGAGGCACCCGTCCCATCCGTACCCCAAGCGCGTCCGCATCCCAAGCGCGTCCGCATCCCAAGCGTCTAAAAGAATCTCCGTGCGAGCTCGCGAGCCCGCTCTTCACCGTCGGTGTTCTTGATCTCGCCCACATCGGAAACTCTCGGGACCAGAACCTCCCCCACAATCTCCGCCTTCATCAGCGCCATGGTCTTTTCAAAAGAGAAGCGGATGCCGCCAAAGGTCTCCTCGGTCTCCTCTTCGCAGCAGCTCAGAAGGGCGACTTTCTTGCCGGAGAAATTCTTTCCCGTGACGCACAGAGTTTACGTTAGGTACTAACCTCAAGGAGAGTGTAAACGCCATGAACGACTCGCCAAAGGAGCTCGGCTGCTGCCTGACGGGCGTGGAGCTTCGCGACACGGGCTTTGGCTACACGCTGTCCCTCATCGAGGGCAAATACAAGATGATCATCATGTACTGGCTGGCGGAGTACAAACCTGTCATGCGCTACAGCGAGCTGAAGCGGAGCCTGGGGAACATCTCGCACAAGACCCTGAGCAGCACGCTCAAGGAAATGGAGGCGGACCGTCTGATCATTCGGAAGGAGTACCCGCAGATCCCGCCCAAGGTGGAATACAGCCTTTCGGAGCGCGGGAAATCGCTGATCCCGATTCTGGACGCGATGTGCGAGTGGGGCGGGGCGCATCGAGACGAGGCGCCTGCGGAATAGGTGCCGCCTGGGGACCGGGACGCAGACGTTTCGGGACCGAGCCGCCGAGGCGCGGGCGTTTTGCGGGTCGGGGCGCTGCCTTAGCTGTCGCGCTCCCGCTTGTACTCCTCGACCGCCTGCTTTGCGGCGTCGGCGACGTTGGTCGCGGCGCGGGTGGCTGCGCCCCGGAGCATGTCGCTGAACTTGCCGAGGCCGCGGGCCGCCTTCTCGGCGACCTTGGGGGCCGACTCGGCCATGCGCGTCACGGTGGGGGCAGCCTTCTCGGCGATCTGCGGGGCCGCGGCGACGGCGGCGCGGGCGGCGGGCATCGCCATGTTGACCATCCGTCCCACGCGCGTGCCCGGGACGAAGCGCGCCACGAGGCCGGCGGCGTCGAGGACGGCGGAGGCGGTCTGCTGGTACTCCTGCTTGGGGTCGAGCGGCGTGTCGTGACCGGGGGTCTTGCCCTGTGCGCGCCCCGCGGCCTGCGCGTTCGTCGCGCCGCCTGCCGTCTGCGCCCCCGCGGCCTGCCCGCTGCCTGCTGCCTGCGCGCCGGCCGTGCCGGTCGCGCTTGCCGTCGCCTTCTCCTGCGCCAGGTTCAGGATGAGCGTCGTGTTGGTGCGGACGAGCTCGGTCAGGTTGTCGACCTCGGCCTGGTCGAACCCCGCGATGTCGAAGACGGCGCACGAGGGGAGCGAGAACCACATGGAGTCGAGCGTGCCGGCGGAGGGGCGGCTCACGTTGACGAGCGCGGACCCGTCGGGGAGCAGCTCGGAGTAGGCGACGAGCGTGCCGTCGGCGAGTTTGATGTAGGTGTGCAGGGTCACGGCTCCTCCTTTTGGTCACTGGGTGACATCATACGCCACCGGCGCCCCGGGCGACGCGCCCTCGCGCCCGTCTCATCTAATCGTCGCTGGATTCGCCACGTCCGTTGCGCCCGT
>CAYMHQ010000154.1:0-6869 GCA_964390275.1 uncultured Coriobacteriaceae bacterium | reverse complement strand
CCGAAAAGACCCGAAACGGGAACGGCGGTTTTAACCCCGGATTCCGCCCGATTCAAGTTGCCGGCGAAGTCGCATGCATATCCGCTACGTTATATGCATCTTTGTGAATCGTCAGCAGAAAGAGCGGGTCCCGGGCGGCGACTTCGGGCACCGAAGGCCCTTCTCTGGAATCGCTTTTCGGCTTATCTGACCAAAACCATGGGTAAGTCAGTTTCCGGATTGATATAACGAGGGGCCTAAGGGCGATCCGTCGGCAACCCTCTCGGAGGCGCAAACGATCTACCTGCGACGATGCAAAACGCCCGCGTATACATTCCGCGCGCAGCCCGTCCTCTACGTACGTTATATCAATCGAGAAACTGACTTACCCGGCATTTTGGTCAAAATCCGGGAAAAGCGATTCCGCCTGGAGGTTCGCACCTCCACGGACCCTGGTCGCGTCCTCGCCATCCCGCCCGGACGCGCACCCCGCCCGAACGCCCGGCCGCGCGTCCCGCCTACCGCCTCTCCCCGCCGGCGGATTCCCCTCCGGCGGGCTCCCCGCACCCCATTCGACGGTTCACCAGCTCGATGACCTCCTGCTTGGAGTGGGTGTCGAGCTTGCGGTAGAGGCCCTTGGTGTGCGTGCGAACCGTGTTCTGCGTGACGCCGCGCTCCTCGGCGATGCGCTGCACGGTGTAGCCCATCGAGACGAGCTCGAGCACGGCGGTCTCGCGGTCGGTGAGGCCGTACTCGTCGGCGAGGGCCGCGCACGCGCGCTGACGGAGCTCGCGATTGAGCGCACCCGAGGACTCCGCGACCCCCGGAGCATCCGCCGCCCCCTGCGCCCCCTCGGCGTCCCGCCCCGCGACCACGAGTCCCACGATCGCGAAGGAGCACGCCGTGAGGACGAGCGCGACGGCGACGGTGAGCATGTGCAGATGGTCCTCGGAGAGCGTCTCGCCCACCTCGGCCAGGCGGAGCGTGTCGAGCACCAGGCGCGTGAGTGCGTACAGGGGGACGAAGCCGCACCCCGCGAACCGCACGACCGAGAGGCCGGCGCCGTCCTCCCGCCCCCGGCCGGCGTCGGCCGCGACACCCGCGCTCACCAGCAGGAGGAAATACAGCACCCACACCGCGCGGCGACCCATCGTGAGCGCGTCGAGGCCCGCCTCGATGAACGGCGAGCTGTACGCCATCACGAGCATCGCGCCCATCGCGACGGGGATGAGCGCGAGTCCCCACACCAGTGCACGCATCCCCGTCCGGCGCGTCGCGAGGAGCACGCACGGGACGAGCGGCAGCGCGAACGCGAGCGAAAGCGCCTCGCCGCCAACCGGCACGCGGCTGTACGCCCCCGAGAGGACGGCCGACGCAATCTCGAGCACCGCGACCGCCGCGAGCAGAAGGAGCATCGGACGGGAGACGGTCGCCCGGCCCGGCTGCGACTGAGGGGTGACCTGCGACCCAGTCTGACGCTGAAGTTGAGGCTGAGGCTGAGAATCCCGCCGAGTCGACGACTGAGAGTCGACGCGGGACGCCGTCCGTGAGCGCATCCCGGACCGGCGGGCGCCCCGCGGCTCGACCAGTCCCGTCCGGACAGCGAGCGCCCACCACAACAGGGCCGACGCCGCAGGGAACAGCGCAAGGCAGACCTTCGCGGGGAGGGCGTCGGCGAACCCGCAGGGAAGCCCGACGGCGAAGCTCGCCAGATACGAGAGCATGACATCCAACGAAAGCTCGACATATGACGAGGCGCACGCCCGGGCGCAGCACGCCGCCGCCCATACACACGCGAGGGCTGCGAACGCGGCTGCCGCGAGCGGCATCGAGACGGCGCGCGCCGCCGCACCTCCCGCGAGCGCCTGCACCGCAAGCGCGACCGAGGCCGCGGCTGCGACCGCGAGGAAGCCCGGGACGACGACCGCCGCCCGCCGAGACCCCGCCAGGCCTTCGAGCGCACGCGACCCAGCCAGTCCGAGGGTGACCGACAGCAGCAGCGCGAGAACGTTGAAGACATAGGGCACGGCATCGGGAACGTCCGCGGCGGGCCCGAAGAACGCGGCGAAGAACGGGCCTCTCACCAGGGGCCAGAAGAACGCCATGCCGGCGACAAGCAACGCGCGCGGCAGTATGCGCGATGGCGTGCACGACAACCGCACGGCGGCACCTCCGGGAACAGGCCGGGGACAGGCGGGAACGGCGCCGCGACGGCGCCCGAACGGCTCCCCGCCATGGACGAGAAATTATTGTACACGCATTTTGGCTGGTAGACGGCCTCTTCGCACACAATATGTGAAGACAATCACAACGTGTCGAACGATTATCGCCACCGTCACGGAGGCAGCGGCACGGACCGTCGGGCCCCGCAGCCGCAGCGCTCCATCACGCATCGACCCAGGAGGTTACCAGCATGTCCAACACCACCAGCATGACCACCATGAACCGCCGCGCCTTCCTCTCCGCGGGCGCCGCGGGCGTCGCAGCCACCGCAGCCGCCGCGCTCGGCGGGTTCGCGGGCGTCGCCGTCGCCGAGGAGGCCGCCGCCGAGCAGTACGACATCGTCGTCGTGGGCATGGGCGGCGCCGGCATGTGCGCCGCGCTCGCCGCGAAGGAGGCCGGCGTCGAGAAGATCGTCATCCTCGAGAAGAACGCCATGGAGGGCGGCAACACCATCTTCTCCTCCTCGGGCATGAACGCCTCCGAGACCACGTACCAGAAGGAGCAGGGCATCGAGGACTCGACCGACCTGTTCATCCAGGAGACCATCGCGGGCGGCCACAACTGGAACAACGTCGAGCTCGTCACGCAGATGTGCGAGGGTTCCGCCGCCGCCATCGACTGGCTCGCCGCGCACGGCCTCGTCCTCGACAACATCACGACCACCGGCGGCATGAGCGTGCCCCGCTGCCACCGTCCCACCGACGGGTCGGCCGTGGGCGCCACCTACGTGCCCGTCATCGCCCAGGCCGTGGTCGACGCCGGCGTCGAGGTCGTCTACAACTGCCGCGCGACCGAGCTCACCCTCGACGAGTCCGGCGCGGTGACCGGCGTGAAAGCCGAGGACGGCACCGTCTACGCGGCCAAGGCGGTCATCCTGGCGTCCGGCGGCTTTGGCTCCAACAAGGAAATGGTCAAGATGTACCGCCCCGACCTGCAGACCTTCGTCTCCACGAACGCCGCCAGCATCACCGGCGACGGCATGGTCATGGCGCAGAAGGCGGGCGCGAACCTCATCCAGATGAGCCAGATCCAGATCCACCCCACCGTGTTCGCCGACGGCTCGCTCGTGGCCGAGGGTGTGCGCGGCGGTGGCGGCATCCTGGTGAACGTCGAGGGCGACCGCTTCACGAACGAGATGGGCACGCGCGACGTGGTCTCTGCCGCCGAACTCGAGCAGACCGACGGCAAGATCTGGGTCCTCTACGACCAGACCGTCTACGACAACAACAAGGCGTGCGCCAAGTACGAGTCGAAGGAGATGAGCGTCAAGGCCGATTCGCTGGCTGACCTCGCCGACATGCTCGGCGTCCCGGCGGACGAGCTCCAGGCCACCGTCGACACCTACAACGCCTCGGTCGCCGGCGCCGAGGACCCCTTCGGCCGCACGACCGGCTTCGTGGCCGCCCTCGAGACCGCGCCGTTCTACGCGATCGCCGTCTACCCCGGCATCCACCACTGCATGGGCGGCATCTACGTCGACGGCGACTCGCAGGCGCTGACCATCGAGGGCGACAAGATCGCGGGCCTCTACGCGGCCGGCGAGGTCACCGGCGGCATCCACGGCTCCAACCGCATCGGCGGCAACGCGGTGTGCGACATCACCGTCATGGGCATCAACGCCGGTCAGAAGGCCGCCGAGGCCATCGCGTAGCGCGAGGCGAAACTCCCCCATAAGACGCCGAAGGGCCGGACCCTACAATCTGTAGGTTCCGGCCCTACACTTTGTAGGGTTCGGTTGTGCGATGGGGTCGAACGGTTGTCTCGGACCGCCTCCGGGTTCGCCGGACTCACTGCGCCGCAAGACACCGCCGCGACTGTTGATCGCGCGATCCCCTACAGCTACCATTGTCCCTGGAAAGGACGGTGGTCAGCGTGTTGGTCTACTCATGTCAGCAGGTCGAAGAGTGCAGGGTCAACTTCCTCTCGCTGAACCGTGCGCTGAACCTCGTGCCGCCGGAGTTCAAGGACGCGTACGACTGGTTCGAGAAGACGCGCGGCGACGTACTCCCCCGACTGCCCATCGGCAGCGACGCCCCATCGGTCTGCAGGTCAAGCTCGCCAGGCAGGCGGGCATCTTCAGCCCCAACTACACGCAGCTCCCCTCGCGCGGAGGCGGCAAGAGAAAGTACGTCCTCTCCATCCACACCGGCAACGCCCTCTACGACGACAAGGACGTGATCGACAAGCTCGACGGCACGTGGATCCTCGACTACTGCGCCCACCGCAGGGGCGAGGGGCGCGGCGAGACGAACCAGGCGTTCAACGAGAACATGATGAACAACCTCCGCGACGGCGTACCGGTCGGCGTGCTCATCAAGGGGCATGGCGGCTATGAGAACCTCGGTCTGGCGTTCGTCGAGCGCTACAACCCGGCGACGGACAGCTTCGTTCTCCACGGACCGGTCACCGCGCAGACCGAGGCCGCCGGCTTCTACTCATATATAGACGTGCAGCATCTCGGCAAGGACCAGGTCGACGCACTCGAGGAGCTGGACGAGGGGGACAGTCGCCGCAGGGTCCTCGCCGAGCAGATCCGCCGCGAGAGCCAGCAGCAGTTCAGGCAGTTGGTCCTCGACGCCTACGACTCGACGTGTGTCGTCACCGACACCGACGTCCCCCAGGTGCTCCAGGCCGCCCACATCGACCCCTACCGGGGCAAACGGTCGCAGAAGGTCACAAACGGCTTGTTGCTGAGGGCCGACCTGCACCTCCTCTACGACGCGCACCTCATGACCGTCGAACCCGAGAGCCACCGCCTCGTGCTGAGCCCCCGCCTGCAGGCGAGCAGCTACGCCCACCTGGAGGGACACCGCATCAACGACCCCGTCAGCAGCTCGTACTCCCCCGACGACCGTCTTCTCGAGATGCACTATCGGGAATTCCTGGCGCTGGGCGCGTAACCGGCGAGGACGCAACCTAAGCCAGCCTCTCGCGGCGCGTTTTCAGCCTTTTGCGGAATTTCCTTGCACGTCGGCGGGGCGCGGGGCGACGTGGTTCGACGGTCCTATGATGGCAACTTGTGCATTCCGACGGTGACGGTCCGGATTCCCACGACAGGCCCGTCGACGCACGCCAAACGTCGCTCGTCAATAAGGAGCTCAGCAGCATGGATTCAAGCGATATTTCCTTTCTCGCCGAACTGTTTCAGAACGCGAACAGCGGAGTGCAGGTAGCGCTGCTGGTGGTCGCGTGCGCCATCGTGGTGCTCTGCGTCATCGCGTTCATCGTGTCCATCTACCTGTCCATCGCGTACGTCAAGTACAACCGCGTTGAGAACTCGGCCGGCATCAACGGCGAGGAGGCCGCGCGCAAGGTCCTCGATGCCAACGGGCTGGAGAACATCAAGGTCAAGGTGGTCGGCTCGCTGCTGTTCGGCAACAGCTACAGCCACTACTTCAAGAAGGTCCGTCTTCGCAGGTGGACCATCAAGAAGACGAGCGTCGCCTCGCTCGCCATGGGCACCCAGAAGGCCGCCCTCGCCGTCCTCGACAAGGAGGACGACCCCGACATGCGCAACCGCGTCCGCATGGTGCCGATCATCTCCTTCGGCCCGCTGGCGTTCATCCCGCTCGTGATTGTGGGCGTGCTCATCGACGTGCTTGTCTGCAACTCCGAGGGCACCGTCACTATCGTGCTGTGCTGCCTGGGCGCGGCGTTCTACGTCCTCTCGTTCATCATGTCGCTCCTCACGCTCAAGACCGAGAAGAAGGCCCAGGAGCGCGCCTACGTGCTGCTGCGCGAGAACGGCATGGCTACCGAGGAAGAGATCGGCATGATGAAGAGGCTCTTCCACCTCTACAACATCGAGTACGTCAACGACATGATCCTCTCCACGCTCGAGCTCATCTACTACGTGCTCAAGCTCGTCGCGATGGCGCAGGGCAAGGGCGGCGCGGCCTCGACGAACTAGCAGGCGGAGTCGCGGCGCGCAAGAGGTGCGCGGCAGGCGCAATCTAGCTGGGAAAACATGCGGGGCCCGGGAGCGGAGAAGACATCCGCTGCCGGGCCCCGTTTTTGTGCACAAAGTATGTACGAGGGGAATCGTGCGAGGGGATCCCGCGAGGGAGGGTGGAGCCAAGGGACTAACGGGCAGAGTCTCCTAGAGGGGTCTACCCACGAGCAGCAAGCTTGGTGCGGAGCTCCGCCCATTCGGTCTCGGGGACCTTGAGCAGTCGAAACGCCTCCTCCGCACTGACGGAGAGATTCTCCATGAGGGCGGAGACGTGACGGAGCATCACCTGCCAGTATCCTTCCTTGAGCCCTCGTTCGAACTCTTGCTCGAAACCTTGCTTGAACCCCCGTTCGAACCCGACTTCAATCGCATATCTTGTGAAGGAGTACCGCTCCGGGTCGTTCCCCCAGTCCAGCGAATCAACGTACTCCTTGGCCGCTGCCCGCGCGCGTTCGTCCAGGTCGAACGGACGGTCGTCGGAGGAGCTCACGGTCATCTCGAACCTCTTTTCGCGGACAGCCCTCTCGCATGCCCTATCGAGCCGCAAGCATGTTGCGGAAATCGTCTTGCTCATCCTTGGGGACCTTAAGAATGCGGAAGGCCTCTTCCAAGGTGACGGACAGGCTCTGCATGAGATTGACGACGTCGGCGAACCCCCTCTTCTCGACGCCGATCTGAATCGCGTAGTCCTCCAGGCTTCCCATCCTCTTCACGT
>CAYMHQ010000153.1:0-6875 GCA_964390275.1 uncultured Coriobacteriaceae bacterium | reverse complement strand
CGTAGTCGCGCACGTTGAGGGCGACGATGGCCCCGCGGCGCTCCTGCGTGAAGTCGCCGTAGACCGTGACGCCCTCGATGGCGCGAACGCCCTGGTAGAACCGGTCGCAGAGCTCTCGCTCGCGCCGCTCGACGCTCTCGACGCCCACCTCGTTCAGAAAGTCGACCGCCGCGCCCAGGCCCGCGATGCCGTGCCCGTTGAGCGTGCCCGCCTCGAGCCGGGTGGGGTACTCGTGCGGCTGGTGCCGGTCGTAGGAGTGGACGCCCGAGCCGCCGACCTTCCACGGGTCGATCTCGACGCCGGGGCGGATGCAGAGCCCGCCGGTCCCCTGCGGCCCCATCAGCCCCTTGTGCCCGGTGAAGCACAGCACGTCGGCGCCCAGCTCGTCCATGTCCACGCGGTGCGCGCCGGCGGTCTGGGACGCGTCGACGATGACGATGGCCCCGTGCGCGTGCGCGACCTCGGCGATGCGCGCCACGTCGAGCATGTTGCCGGTGAGGTTCGAGGCGTGCGTGCACACCACGGCGCGGGTCTCGGGGCGCATGAGCCGCTCGAAGTCGGCGTAGTCCACGCAGCCGCGCCGGTCGGCGGGGACGATGTCGAGCGCCACCCCGCGCTCCTCCTCGAGCCGGTAGAGGGGCCGCAGGACCGAGTTGTGCTCGCACTCGGTGGTGATGGCGTGGTCGCCCGCGTGGAGCGTGCCCGCGATGGCGATGTTGAGCGCCTCGGTGGAGTTCGCGGTGAACACGACGTGGTCGGCCCGCGGGCACCCAAAGAGCCGCGCGAGCTTGACGCGGGTCTCGTACACGGTCCGCGAGGCCTCGAGGGCGCTGCCGTGCGCCCCGCGCGAGGCGTTGCCCATGTGCGTCATGGCGTTGACCACGGCCTCGGCCACCTGGGGCGGCTTGCGGAGCGTCGTGGCTGCGTTGTCCAGGTAGATCACGTGATGCGCCTCCCTCGTCTCGCCGCCCGGCACGCGCATGCGGCGGGCCGGGCGGCGTCGCTGGGACCAGATTGCACTAGATTGCGAGGACCACCATCTCCGACCATCTGAGGCACGCCTCGCGGAGCGCGGACTCGAGCAGGTCCTTCGCGTCCACGGGGGCCTTCCACGCGAGGCCGCACCCCGCCGTGATCTCGCGCGGGATGGGGATGATCCGCCCCGGCAGCCCGTGGACCGTGCAGTACTCCTCGGCCTCCATGGCGGAGGTCGTGGTGGGGAACGTGACGATCAGCGCGGGCTTCTTCTCATGCATGGCGGTCGCTACGGCTTGACGACGAGGTCGGCGCCGGTCATGCGCTCGACGATGTCGTACATGTTGGTCACGCCGCCGACCTGCAGCTTCTCGGTGAGGCCGTAGAAGTTGAGGCAGGTGCCGCACGTGAGGATTTCGACGCCCTGCGCCTCGAGCGACTTGAGGTCCTCAAGCGAGGGCGACTCCTCGCAGGTCACGTGGGCGCCGCCGTTGTAGAAGAGGATGGTCGAGGGCAGGGTGTCCTGCTGGCCGAGCGCGTAGATGAAGCCCTTGAGCAGGGTCGCGCCGAGCTTGTCGTCGCCGAGGCCCATCTTGTCGGACGAGATGACGACAACCGTCTTCTTCGCGCGGCCGGCCGGGACGACGCACGCCTCGGGCTCCTCGGCTGCCTCGGCGGCCTGCTCGACGGCGCCCTCGCCGATCGTCATGGTGACCTTGAACTCGTTCGCGCCGAGCTTCTCGGACTTCACGCCGTAGCCCTTCTGGTTGGCCATCTTGGTGAGGTTCTGCACCGCGATCTCGTTGTCGACGAGCGTCTCCACGACGCCGCCGGCCGCGCCGAGCTCCTTGATGGCGTTCTTGGTCTTGACGACGGGGATGGGGCACGCGTCGCCCATGGCATTGACTTCGATCATCGTTTCCTCCTGTGTCTGAGTCCTGCTTCTCTGTCCTATGGATGAACCCCGCGGTTGGGGTTCGGTGAACCTGGTTGTGCTCGGCGGCACTCGCTCCCGCCGCCCGCGCTAGTCGTTCGTCACCGTGATCTCGGCGGTCTCCTCGGTCTGGCCGGTGTCGCCGGTGATCTCGCCCACGATCGCGGCGGGGGCCCCGGCGGCGCGCAGGTCCTCGAGCAGCCTAGGCGCCTCCTCGGGGGAGACCGCCACGAGCAGGCCGCCCGAGGTCTGCGGGTCGAAGAGCACCTCCTCCATGGCGAAGGGGATGTCCTCGAACCGCACGAAGGGGCCGGTGTGGTTGCGGTTGCGCTGGCCGGCGGCCGTGAGCAGGAACTCGTCGGCGTACTCGAGCGCCTCGGGGATCACGGGCACGCTGCCCGCATGGACGCGGCAGGTGAGCCGGCCGTCCATCATCTCGTGGAGATGCCCCAGGAAGCTGAAGCCCGTGACGTCGGTGCAGGCGTGGATGTCGTAGCCGCGGCAGCACTCCGAGGCGCGCCTGTTGAGCGTGGTCATCGAGGCGACCGCCGCGTCGAGCGCGCCCTGGGACGCCTCCTGCACGCGGTTCGCGGTGCAGACGATGCCCACGCCGAGCCGCTTGGTGAGGATGAGCTGGTCGCCCACCCTGCCGGCGTTGTTGGGGTAGATGTGGTCGGGGTGCACGGTGCCCATGACCGAGAGGCCGTACTTCACGTCGCTGTCGGCGATGGAGTGGCCGCCCACGAGCGAGCCGCCGGCCTCGATCACCTTCTCGGCGCCGCCCTGCATGATCTCGCCGAGCACGTTGAGGTCCATCTTCTCGGGGAAGCAGACGATGTTGAGCGCGGTCTTCACCGTGCCGCCCATCGCGTACACGTCGCTCAGCGCGTTCGTCGCGGCGATCTGGCCAAAGAGATAGGGGTCGTCGACCATCGGCGGGAAGAAGTCGAGCGTCTGGACGATGGCGACGTCGTCGGACACCTTGTAGACGGCCGCGTCGTCCTTGCTGTCGAAGCCGATGAGCAGGTTCTCGTCGGCCGGCCCCTTGGGCAGGCGTGAGAGCACACGTTCCAGAACGCCGGCCCCCAGCTTCGCGGTGCACCCGCCGCCTCTGCAGAACACGAGCTTCTCGGGCTTCTCAGACTCTCCCATACGGCAGCACGTCCTCTCCCCGGCCCCGCGGCGCCCCGCCGGCGTCGATGTCGATCCCGACGCCCGCCGGCGAAAGCTCCGGGCCGGTCTCCGGTCTGGCCTTCAAGTTTGGCAGTGTAGCATCTTATATATGGAGCGGGCGCTCCGATGGAAGTCGATTTATCAAATAATCGCGGCCATCCATTGTTCGCGCGAATGCATCCGCCCGCGCGCCGCCAGTCCGCCGGGCCACCGCCCGGGTCGCCCACCGCCCGCCGCGCCCGCGCGCCGCCGGCCTGCCGCCCTCCGACCGTCTCCACGAATCGCGGACAATTCTCCCCGTTTGCCGAGTTGTTGAGCCGAGTCGGGGAGGCGTCCCGAGGATGCACCTCCCGGGGGACGCGCGCGAATGTAGCATTGCAATCCGAGTGCCGCGTCACCGCCGCCGGGGCGCATCCCGCCCGCGGGGTAAGCACGGGCGACCGTCGTCGGCCGGCAGGCATCTTCGGCATCGTATCGAGAGGAGAGAGAGTTATGGCACGTGCGTTTAAATCGATGGACGGTAACACCGCCGCTGCACATGTCTCCTACGCGTTCACCGAGGTAGCGGGCATCTACCCCATCACCCCCTCGAGCCCCATGGCCGACTACGTCGACCAGTGGTCCGCCCAGGGGCGCAAGAACATCTTCGGCACCACGGTCAAGGTCTGCGAGATGCAGTCCGAGGGCGGCGCCGCGGGCACGGTGCACGGCTCGCTCGCCGCGGGCGCGCTCACCACGACCTACACCGCCTCGCAGGGCCTGCTGCTCATGATCCCCAACATGTACAAGATCGCCGCCGAGGGCCTGCCGGCCGTGTTCCACGTGAGCGCGCGCTGCGTGGCGACCCACGCCCTCAACATCTTCGGCGACCACTCCGACGTCATGGCGTGCCGTCAGACGGGCTTCGCCATGCTCGCCGAGGGCAACGTCCAGGAGGTCATGGACCTCTCCGCCGTCGCCCACCTCGCCGCCATCGAGGGCAGCACGCCGTTCCTCAACTTCTTCGACGGCTTCCGCACCTCGCACGAGATCCAGAAGATCGCGGTCTGGGACTACGCCGACCTCGCCGACATGTGCGACTTCGAGGCGGTCAAGGCCTTCCGCGACCACGCGCTCAACCCCGAGCACCCCGCGTCGCGCGGCTGCCATGAGAACGGCGACATCTTCTTCCAGCACCGCGAGGCCTGCAACGGCCGCTACGGCGCGCTGCCCGAGGTCGTCGAGAAGTACATGCACCAGGTGAACGACAAGATCGGCACCAACTACGAGCTCTTCAACTACTACGGCGCTCCCGACGCCGACCGCGTGATCGTGGCCATGGGCTCCATCTGCGACGTGGCCGAGGAGGTCGTGGACTACCTCAACGCGAACGGCGAGAAGGTCGGCCTCGTCAAGGTGCGCCTGTACCGCCCGTTCGTCTCCGAGAAGTTCGCCGCCGCCCTGCCCCAGACGGTCAAGAAGATTGCCGTCCTCGACCGCACCAAGGAGCCCGGCTCCCTCGGCGAGCCCCTCTACCAGGACGTTCTCACCGCCCTCGCCGAGCAGGGCCGCCTCGCCGGCGTCACCCTCACGGGCGGCCGCTACGGCCTCGGCTCCAAGGACACGCCCCCCAGCTCCGTCTTCGCGGTCTACACCGAGCTTGCCAAGGACGAGCCGCGCCGCGAGTTCACCATCGGCATCGTCGACGACGTCACCGGCCTCTCCCTGCCCGAGGACCCGGCCTGCCCCAACACGGCGGCGCCCGGCACCATCGAGTGCAAGTTCTGGGGCCTTGGCGGCGACGGCACGGTGGGCGCCAACAAGAACTCGATCAAGATCATCGGCGACCACACCGACAAGTACATCCAGGCGTACTTCCAGTACGACTCCAAGAAGACCGGCGGCGTGACGATCAGCCACCTGCGCTTTGGCGACCAGCCCATCCGCAGCCCGTACTACATCAACAAGGCCGACTTCGTCGCGTGCCATAACCCCAGCTACGTGACCAAGGGCTTCCGCATGGTGAACGACGTGAAGCCCGGCGGTATCTTCATGATCAACTGCCAGTGGACGCCCGAGGAGCTCGAGCACCATCTGAACGCCGAGGCCAAGCGCTACATCGCCGCCAACGGCATCCAGGTCTACCTCATCGACGCCATCACCCTGGCGCGCCAGATCGGCATGGGCAAGCGCACCAACACCATCCTGCAGTCTGCCTTCTTCTCGCTCGCGAAGGTCCTGCCCGAGGAGGACGCGCTGCGCTACATGAAGGACGCGGCCACCAAGAGCTACCTCAAGAAGGGCCAGGACGTCGTCGACATGAACCACCGCGCCATCGACGCCGGCGCCACCGCGTACGTGAAGATCGACGTGCCCGAGAGCTGGGCGAACGCCGTGGACGACCCCGTGGCCGCCATGGTGGAGGGCCGCGCGAAGACGGTCGAGATGGTCACCAAGATCATGCAGCCCGTGGGCCTCATGGACGGCGACCGCCTGCCCGTCTCCGTGTTCCTCGACTACGCCGACGGCCAGTTCGAGCTGGGCGCCTCGGCATACGAGAAGCGCGGCGTCGCGGTGAGCGTGCCCACGTGGGACGCCGAGAAGTGCATCCAGTGCAACAGCTGCGCCTACGTGTGCCCCCACGCCACCATCAGGCCGTTCGCCCTCACCGAGGAGGAGGCCGCCGCGGCCCCCGCTGCCGCCAAGCTCGTGCCCGCCAAGGGTCCCAAGGCCAAGGGCCTCAAGTACGTGCTCGCCGTCTCCCCGCTCGACTGCATGGGGTGCGAGGTCTGCATCGGGCAGTGCCCGGCGGGCGCGCTCCAGATGGCCGAGGCCGAGGGCCAGCTCGACCAGCAGCAGGTCTTCGACTACTGCGTCGCCAAGGTCGCCCGCAAGCCCGAGCTCGAGGGCAACACGGTCAAGGACAGCCAGTTCCGCAAGCCGCTCCTCGAGTTCTCCGGCGCCTGCGCCGGCTGCGCCGAGACGTCGTACGCGCGCCTCGTGACCCAGCTCTTCGGCGACCGCATGTTCATCTCCAACGCCACCGGCTGCTCCTCGATCTGGGGCAACCCCGGCGCGACCTCGCCCTACACCGTGAACGCCGAGGGCAACGGCCCCGCGTGGAGCAACTCGCTCTTCGAGGACAACGCCGAGCACGGCATGGGCATGCTCCTGGGCTACGAGGCCGTCCGCTCGCAGCAGGTCGCCAAGGCCGAGCGGCTCCTCGAGCTCGACGACGTGCCCGAGGGCGTCAAGGCGGCGGCGCAGGCGTGGCTCGACTCCCGCGACGACCCCGAGGCCGGCGCGCAGGCCGCGGACGCGTTCGTCGAGGCGCTCGACGGCATCGCCGCCTCCGAGGCCGAGATCGCCGAGGGCGCGGGCACCGAGGCCGCGCGCCTCGCGGGCGAGATCGTCGACCGCTGCGACTGCCTCACCAAGAAGAGCTTCTGGATCTTCGGCGGCGACGGCTGGGCGTACGACATCGGCTACGGCGGCCTCGACCACGTGCTCGCGAGCGGCAACGACGTCAACGTCTTCGTGTTCGACACCGAGGTCTACTCCAACACCGGTGGCCAGGCCTCCAAGGCGTCCAACATCGGCCAGGTCGCGCAGTTCGCGGCCGCGGGCAAGGAGATCAAGAAGAAGAGCCTCGCCGAGATCGCGATGGCGTACGGCTACGTCTACGTCGCGCAGGTCGCCATGGGCGCTAAGCCTGCCCAGACCATCAAGGCGATCACCGAGGCCGAGGCCTACCACGGCCCGTCGCTCATCATCGGCTACAGCCCCTGCGAGATGCACTCCATCAAGGGCGGCA
>CAYMHQ010000152.1:0-7129 GCA_964390275.1 uncultured Coriobacteriaceae bacterium | reverse complement strand
GAGGGGAAATAAAATTACGCTAGAAAAAATATTTGTCTTTTCGTGATTATTTTCCCATTATCCAGTGGCTTTATGATATAATGGGAAATTATGGATGTTAATTATTCAAAATTGTGGAAGAAAATATAAAATGGCAATTGATTTTAATAAATTTGATGATGACGAAATTATTGATGTATCTAAGGAAGTAGGACAGGTTTGGTCTATTGCAAATACACTTCGAGGAACATATCAGTCTGATAAATACAAAAATGTAATTATTCCTATGGTTATTATTCGTCGTCTTGAATGTGCTCTTGAATCGACTAAAGACGAAGTTATTGCTACCTATGAAGAAGATAAAAAGACTCCAAAAGATATTCTAGAAAGTATTTCAGGTTATTCTTTCTATAATACAAGTAAGTATTCATTAAAAGCCTTGCTTAGTGAAGACGGAGATTTAAAAGCAAACTTTATAAATTATCTTGATGGCTTTTCTAAAAATATTAGAAACATTATTTACGATAACCTGGAGTTCAAGTCTGAAATTGATAAACTTAATAAAAGTGGACGTCTTCTTGGAATTATTAAGAAGTTTTCTGAATGGGATTTGCATGATATTGATACTGTAAAAATGGGTTACATCTTTGAAGATATTATCCGTAGATTTTCAGAAAATGCCGAGGCTGGTGATCACTATACTCCTCGCGAAGTTATTCGTCTTATGACACGTCTTTTGCTTGCGGAAGGTTGCGATGATTTGGATCAGAATAAAAAGGAAGTTCCTATTCTCGATATGGCTTGTGGAACTGGAGGTATGCTTTCTACTTCTTATTCATATCTAAAAAAAGCCAATCCCAATTTACAGGTACGTTTATACGGTCAGGAAATCAATCCTGAATCTTACGCTATGTGTCTGGCAGATATGTTAATCAAGGGGCAGGATGAAAAGAATATTATTGGTGGTATTCAGACTGCAGATACAAATGAAGAAGAAAAGAATCTTGTAAAGGATCCTGGAGATACACTTAAACATGATTGTTTTCCAGAACAGCAAATGAGATTTGTAATTATAAATCCACCTTTTGGAACCCCTTGGGCTGGAAAAGATGCAAAGGAAGGACAGGAAGAAGCTGTTCGTGATGAATTCAAAAAAGGTGAAAAAGGACGTTTTTTTGCTGGACTTCCTGGAACAGGGGACTCGCAGCTTTTGTTTATGCAGCATGCAGTTTATAAAATGTCTAAAGAAAATGGACGTGCAGCGATTATTTCAAATGGCTCTCCGTTGTTTGCCGGTGGTACAAAAAGTGGCGAAAGTCAGGTTCGCAGATGGCTTCTTGAGCATGACTATGTAGATGCAATTGTCGCTCTTCCAACAGACCTTTTTTATAACACAAACATTGGTATTTATGTGTTCATTCTTTCTTGTCCCGCTATTAAGAGGGCAGAACGTAAAGGAAAGGTTCAGCTTATAAATGCAGTTGATTTTTATAAACCATTAAAGAAATCTCTTGGTAAAAAACGACGTGAAGTTGATTTAGCAAGCCGTAATACAATTACAAAACTTTATACTGATTTTGATAAGGCAGATCCAAAGTATTCAAAGATTTATGATGTAAATGAATTTCTGTATAAAGAATATTCAGTTTATCAGCCATTACAGCGCAATTACACCATTACAGAAGAACGAATACAGTTGCTTCGTGATAAAGGTAAGTTGAATAATTTCTTTAATGAAGATGAATATAATGAGTTAAAAAATTCAGATACAACAGAGAAAAAAGAACTGAAAAAAATTGAGACATATGCAGCTCATAAAGAAGCTTTCTATAAGATATATGAAATTCTTGAAGCAAAAGCAAAGTCTGATGGGGCTAAGGCAGAACTGTATAAAAATAAGTCTGACTTTATGAAAATCCTAAGACCTTTGTTTGAAGATTTACCTGGAAAATATACTTCTGCACAAAAAAATTCATTGCTTGAAAATATTGCAGACGGCCTTTCCGTTATGGATAAAAGTGCAGTTATTCAATGCCAGAATAAAAAAGATCCTTTACATAAAAATGAAGCACATACAGAAACCTATATAAAAGAACACTCTTTGCTTTGTGATAAAGAAGGTACTCCCTTACCTGATACAGAAACAAGCGACAGTGAAATAATCAAACTTAACATAGATGTTGAAGAATACTTTGAAAAAGAAGTGTATCCACATGTTCCAGATGCAATGTATTTTGATAATATTGGAACAGGTGCAGAATTTCCTTTTACAAGATATTTTTATGAATATCAGAAAAATGAAAGTGCTGATGATTTGTTAAAACAGTTTATGGCTCTTGAAGCACAGCTTACAAAACAGGTTCAGGAGCTGTAAATGAAAGATACTCAAATTGAATGGATTGGACAGATTCCTGATGATTGGGAGGTAAAAAGATTTAAATACATTCACAGCGGTACTAATGTTGGAGAATCAATAGATAAAGAATTTTGGTCTCAAGATGAAAATGAATATGTCTTTTATACAGCAGGCGAAACAAATATATACAACACATATAATAAATTTCCTAATTGGAAATTTGTAAAATCATGTGATTTATTATTAGCAAGAAATGGTACTCCTTATGTTTATTTGCCACCTGTGGATGCTCAGTATTCAGATCATATTATTCGTACAAGTATTAATAAAGATATAGATAAGAGATTTGTAAGATATTGTTTACAATTAAGTATAGAAAATGAAAAAGTTGAGGTAGTTAGTCTTGCTACTTGGTCAGTATCTATTTGGAATGAACAAAAATTACCTTTACCAAATATCACAGAACAAAAACTCATTGCAGATTTCTTAGACAAGCAGACAGCAAAAATTGATGCAATCATCAAAACAAATGAAGAACAACTGGAAGTCTTAAAAAAATACAAAAAATCCTTAATAACTCAAACCGTAACAAAAGGCTTAAACAAAAATGCCAGAATGAAAGATAGTGGCATAAGTACTTTGCAAGAAATTCCAGATAACTGGGATATTAGCAAATTAAAATATGAATTTTCTATTGTTTGTGGTGCTACTCCCGACAGTACAAATATGGAGTTTTGGGATGGTGATATAAATTGGATAGGACCAGCCGACATGTCTGATACTGGAAGCATTTCACATGGTGCAAATTATATAACAAAAAAAGGATATAACTCATGTGGAACAACATTATTGCCTGAAAATTCTATCATAGTTTCTACTCGGGCACCTATTGGAAAAGTAAATATAGCATCTTCCGAATTATGCACTAATCAAGGTTGTAAAAGTTTAGTCGCAAACTCAGAAAAAAATAATAATAAATACGTTTATTATTATTTAATATCAATCAAACAAGAATTAATTAATGCTGGAAGAGGAGCAACATTTAAGGAACTAAGCACATTTGATTTCGGGAATTTTTATATTCCATTACCACCAACTGAAGAGCAAAATCAAATTGTGAAGTATCTTGATGAGAAATTTATAAAAATCGATTCTCTTATCTCCCAGAAACAGCAGGCAATTGAGACAATGCAAAAATACAAAAAATCACTCATCTATGAGTATGTAACTGGAAAGAAAAGAATTAAGTAACGGAGACACCCATGTTAAAAAAGAACTTTATGTTAGAGAAAGATGATTTTCAGGGAATGATTCTTAACAAACTTTACAATGAAAATGGCTATGTAATTCGCGATGCAAAAGTTCATTACGACGCTGGTCGTGCTATGGATAAAGAACTTTTAATCAACTTTATCAAAATGACGCAGCCAAAAGAATATGAAAAACTTGAAAAAATCTATGGCACAGAAATAGAAGAACCATATTCTTCATCAATGTTTACCAAGACAGATGTTACAATTATTAATGTTATCAGAAATCAAATAATTCATACTTCTTTAATTAATGTAATAAAACATGGTGTCGAATTTGAAAATGGTGTCTCATTAAAACTTTCTTACAAAAAAAATGCAACTGATTTTAACGAAGAAGCAAATCGCCTTTACAGCTTAAATACACTTTCAGTTATGGAAGAAGTTTATCATAAAGAAGGTGAGCGCATAGATTTAGTAATTTTTTTAAATGGTCTTGCAATCTTTGCCTTTGAATTAAAGGTAGACAGTCAGAAAGTAGGTAAGGCAATTAAGCAGTGGATAACAGAACGGGATCATTCAACCGCACTTACATCATTTAAATCTGGTGTTTTGGTTGCATTTGCTATGGATGTAAACGATGTTTATATGTGTACAAATCTTTCTGCCAAAGAGCCTTTCTTTATGCCATTTAACAGGGGAAAAGGAAAAGATGGGGCTGGTAACCCGGAAGTAGGTGAAGCAGGATTTAAAGTAGAGTACATGTGGGAAGAAATCTTAAAGAAAGATTCTGTAATGGAATTACTTTATGATTTTATTTTTATTGAAAAGAAACGGGATAAAAAAACTAATAAAATTATTTCAAACAAAGACAGTATAATTTTTCCAAGGTTTCAGCAGCAGCGTGCAGTAAGAAATATTCTTTCAGATGTTAAAAAAAATCATACAAACCGGAATTATCTTATTCAGCATTCGGCAGGTTCTGGAAAAACTAATACAATTGCATGGCTCAGTTATCGCTTAGCAAAATTACATGATGATGATGGAAATATTTTAATTGATACTGTAGTAATTGTAACAGACCGAATTATTGTAGACAGCCAGCTTCAGGATGCTGTAAAAGGCATGGAACATGAAGACGGTTTTATTAAAACAATGGATGAAGGTTGTACTTCTGAGGATTTAAAGATAGCTTTGGAAGGTAATACAAAAATCATTGTTACAACAATCCAAAAATTTCTTTATATAGTTCAGTCGGTAAAAGATTTAAGCAACAAACATTTTGCAATTCTTATTGATGAAGCACATTCATCTACATCAGGTGAATACATGTCATCAGTTTCTGCTTCTCTTTCTGGAAAAATGGCAGAAGAAAAGGACGAAAACGGAAATTCTATTGAAGATGATACAGATCCAACTGAAGATTTTGTTAATGAAATAATTCATAAAGAGATAGATGCTGCAAAGAAACCTGAAAATGTAAGTTTTATTGCGTTTACAGCAACTCCAAAATCTAGCACCATACAGTTTTTTGGAACAATGGGAACAGATGGAAAGAAAACAGCATTTGATTTGTATTCGATGAAACAGGCTCTTGAAGAGCATTTTATTCTTGATGTTCTTGAAAATTACACAACCTATGACACTTATTACGAAATCAAACTAAAAAATAACGACCCTATTGTAAAAGAAAAAATAGCTAAAAAAGAACTTGCTTTTTTAACAGAAGTTAATGAAGAAAATATTTCAAATAAAGTCAAAGTAATAGTTGAACATTTCTATAATCACATGAAGGATAAACTTGGTGGACAGGCTAAGGGAATGATTATTACATCCGGACGTTTGGCAGCTGTTATGTATAAGAAAATCATGGACGATTACCTGAAAAAAATGGGCTATAACTCCTTGAGAACTCTTGTAGCTTTTAGTGGAAAAGTTGATAAGCTAAAAGGCGATGAAAACACCTACACAGAGGTTTCAATGAATAATCCTGGTTTGATTGATGGTGAAAAACCCGCTATTACAGAAGAAAATCTTAGGGATGCATTTGATACAGATGATTACAAAGTCTTGATTGTTGCAAATAAGTATCAGACAGGATTCAGTCAGGATAAGCTTTGTGCTATGTATGTTGATAAAAAACTTTCTGGAATTAGTGCTGTTCAGACTTTATCCAGATTAAATCGTTTATGTTTACCTTATCAGAAGCATACTTTCGTTCTTGATTTCCAGAATAGATATAGTGAAATTGAAAAAGCATTTGAAGCTTATTACGGTGAGATTAAGTTAAATAGACCATCTAGCGTGAATGATCTTGAGCGATTGAATGATCAGATTAATGGTTTTGGCTTCTTAGATAATGATGATATCAATGAATTTAATGAAATCCTTTATAAAACAAAAGGAATTAATAAGGAACCAAGTGATAAACAATTAGGTCGTATGAATGCTTTACTTTCGAAAGCAGCTGCTATTATTAATAAACCCCAGAATGATATTAAAGAAAGAATAAAAATTCGGCGTGCGATAAATAATTTCAATAGTTTTTATTTATTCTTAATTCAGGTTACGAATCTTAATAATGAACAAATGCATAAAAAATTTAATTTCTTGCAGAATGTCGTTAAGAAAATAGAAATTCCTGTAGAACAAGGGCAGTATATTGCTGATGATGTGTACTTCAAATTTGATATGCCTACTATTGCAGAAGTTCACCATGAAGATAAAACAAGCCCAGATTTAGAAACAAGTTCTGAAGTTAATGGTGCTGCTCCAAAAGAAGTTCAGGTTCATGAAGACCAGAAACGTAAACTTTCTGCAATTATTGCAGAAATTAATGCTGCTCATGGTAAGAATTTTGATGTAGATGTAGTTACAAAGAATGCATTCCAAATTCGCGATTTATTAATGAAAGATGAAGGATTAAAAGAAAGTGCAAAGAATAATACTGAGCAGAACTTTGCTAATGCATATAACGATAGTATGAAGCAGGCACTCGTAAATGGATACAAACAAAACAAAGATTTCTACAAGATTCTTCTTAATGATGAAAAATACAGAAAAGAAATTATGAATGTATTCATAGACGAAATTTATCAGATGTTTAATAAGAAGGATGATAAATAAAATAGATTTACAAGGATTTGATAAGTCTTGTTTGTACAAGATTAGAAATGACGCAGCCTGATTCGCCATGGAAGATTCAAAGGAACTTGCAAGGCAGATTAATTTTCTTATTTATTTAAGCTCAGTGGCTGAAATTGTTTATGAGAAAGCCGACCACCTGGAAAAATCTCTCATAAAACAGTAGAAGAAAAAGCGGTTTTGGAATGCGAAATTTTTAACAAGACGTAAAAAATCAATTTGGATTTTAACAAGATGATTAAGGAACTGCAAAAGAAAAAATAAGATTCTAATTATTTCTTCTAGTCGAAATTTCCGCTCGTATGATTACTCAAGTAATATACAATTAGAAGTTAATAGACTAAAATTAAATAAACCATGAGTTATAAACCGCCGTTTAAGATAAGTGCAAAAATAATAG
>CAYMHQ010000151.1:0-7141 GCA_964390275.1 uncultured Coriobacteriaceae bacterium | reverse complement strand
GGCGGGGTTGCGAGGGTGTCAAGCTACGAATACGCGCGTGCCGGCCTGCCGGACTTCTTCGAGCCGATGCTCGCTGCCCAGTACGGGGAGGAGACCGCCCGGGACATCGTGGAGGCGTGCGGCGTGAGACGCGCCGTCACCCTGCGCGCGAACACGCTCAAGACGACCGCGGCGCGCGTCGCCGTCTCGCTCGACACAGCCGGCATCGGCTGGGAGGGCGTGCCCTGGAGTCCCGAGGCGTTCGTGGTTAAGGGTGAACGGGAGCCTTCGGTTCGCGCCCTGCCGGAGTACGAGGCGGGGGAGATCTACCTCCAGAGCCTCTCCTCGATGATTCCGCCGCTGGTGCTTGCTCCCGAGCCCGGCGCCGACATCCTCGACATGGCAGCCGCGCCCGGCGGCAAGACGACCCAGATGGCGGCGCTCTCCGGGGGGAGGGCGCGCATCACCGCCTGCGAGATGCACGGGCCGCGAGCCGAAAGGCTCAAGTTCAACCTGAACCGTCAGGGTGCCACGAACGTCACCGTCATGAACACGGACGCGCGCAGGCTCGACGACTTCTTCTCCTTCGACCAGATTCTGCTCGACGCCCCCTGCTCAGGTTCGGGAACGCTCGACGTCCGCGACCAAAAATTAAAGCTTAGGTTCACCCTTAAGCTTATCGAAAAGTCACAGAAATCCCAGCGTGCGCTCCTCGCCAAGGCGCTCAGGCTCGTGAAGCCCGGCGGGTGCGTCGTCTACTCGACGTGCTCCGTGCTGGCGCAGGAGAACGAGGACGTGGTGCGCCGCGCCGTCGCGGGGCAGCCGTTCGCCGTGGAGCGCGTCGACCTGCCTGGGCTTGACGGCGTCCCGCGCCTCCCCACGGGCCTCGAGGGCGCTCTCTGTGTGCGTCCTACCGAGCTCTACGAGGGATTCTTCGTCGCGAAGATCCGCCGGCTCCGCTAGGCCGGGGACTCCGCCGCCCGGGATTCGCTAGTCCAGGCCGGCGAGCGCGCGTATGGCGTGCCCGGCGAGCATGAGGCCCGCGACCGGCGGCACGAAGCTCACGGTGCCCACGCGGGGGTTCTCGCCCTCGGGCCCGTCGACGATCTCGTACGGCCTGCGCGGCGGCTCCTTGGAGTAGAGGACCGTCATGCGGGCGATTCCCATGGCTCGCGCCTGCTTCCTCACGGCCTTGCACAGAGGGCAGACCGAGGTCTCGTAGATGTCGGCGATCTCGAAGAGCTCGGGGTGCAGCTTGTTCCCGGTCCCCATGCTGCTCACGAGCGGAATCCCCTCGCGTTCGCAGAACGCGGCGAGCGCGAGCTTGGTCGAGACCGTGTCCTGCGCGTCGACCACGTAGTCCGGACGGCGGGCGAGCAACGCGGGGACGTCGTCCGGCTCGATGCGGCGAACGACAGACTCAACCTCGACATAAGGGTTAATCTCTTGCACAATCGAGCGCGCTACCAGGGCTTTCGGCCTGTCGACGGTGCCCTGGTAGGCGAACTCCTGGCGGTTGAGGTTCGTCTCCGAGAACGAGTCGCCGTCCACGAGCACGAGTCGCCCCACCGCGCCGCGGGCGAGCGCCGCCGCGCAGCTGCCGCCCACCCCGCCCAGGCCGATCACCATGACGGTCGAGCGCGAGAGGCGCCCGAGGGCCTCGTCCCCCATGAGGAGGCGCGTCTTGTAGTTGCGCGGGTCGGTCACTGGGTCGCGGCCCGCCGCGCCGCCGGCCTCTGTGTCCGCGGTGCCGCCTGCCTCGATGCCTGTCCCGGTGTCTTTCTCGATGTCCGCCGGATCCAAAGCCGCCATCCCGTCCCTCCCTTTCGCGCGCTGGTCCGTCCCGTCGTCCGCGGCACGACAACTGCGTGCTGTTGCCCGCTTGTCGACGTCCGCGCATGATAGCCCATCTGCGCCCGCCCCGCCGGGAGGGTGCCGCGGAGGCCCTTCTATCGATTGAAAGAATGCTGAAATCGGCAGAGGGGCCCGGCCGCGCCCGGGTATACTAGCCGGATACTCGAGAGTCCCCAACCGACCAGGAGGGTGCGCGTGAATCAGAGAAGCACGGACTTCGGTTCGATCCTCGGCCAGATGTTCGGAATCCCCATGCCCACGACGGCACCGGGCGAGGGCGAGGGCAACGCCGCCTCGAACCCGTTCGGCACGCCCGGCGGAGGTGACGGGGGAGCGGGCGATCCCGGCGACGGCTCGGGGAACGGCGAGTTCAAGAAGGGTCCCGGCATCATGGAGACCATCGCCACCTGGAGCCGCAGGGCGTTCATCGCGCTCGCCATCGTGGCGGTCATCGCCCTCGTCTTCTGCTACTGGTGGTTCCACCCCGCCATCAACCTGCACAGCACGCAGGTGTGGGACTGGATCATCCTCATCGCGCTCGTCGCCATCGCCCTCTTCTGGATCATGGGCATCAGGCACGAGGACAGGAAGAAGCTCTTCCACCGTCTGTGCTTCATCCCCCTCGCGGTGATCGCCGCGTACCTCATCGGCCAGGTCGCCGGGTTCTCGTTCATCCCGGGCAACGCCGCGCGCTACGCGAGCATCCTCGAGACGGTCGACGGCAACTTCACCGAGGACATCGAGGAGGTCAACTACTCCGAGATTCCCGTCATCGACCGCGACTCCGCCGTCCTGCTCGGCAACCGCGCCATGGGCTCGATCCCCGAGTACGTGAGCCAGTTCGAGATCAGCGACGTCTACAGCCAGATCAACTACCAGGGCCATCCGGTGCGCGTGAGCCCGCTCGCGTACGCCGACCTCTTCAAGTGGTTCATCAACCGCTCCGACGGCATCCCCGCCTACGTCATCGTCGACATGACGACGCAGGACGCCCAGGTCGTCCGTCTCGAGGAGCCGATCCTCTACAGCGACTCCGAGCCCCTGGCGCGCAACATCGACCGCTACGTCCAGCTCAAGTACCCGTTCTACATGTTCGACGAGAAGTCGTTCGAGCTCGACGAGGACGGCACCCCCTGGTGGGTGTTCCCCGTGCAGAAGCGCACCGTGGGCCTCTTCAACGGCACCACCATCCAGCGCGTCGTGCTCGTGAACGCCTGCACCGGCGAGACCGTCGACTACGCGATCGAGGACTGCCCCCAGTGGGTCGACCGCGCCTACCCGAGCGACCTGCTCGTACAGCAGTACAACTGGAGCGGCCTCTACTCGGGCGGCTGGCTCAACTCGTGGCTCGGCCAGAAGGGCGTCGTCCAGACCACGCCCGGCACCAACGGCCAGCTCGGCTACAACTACATCGCGCAGAACGACGACGTCTACCTGTACTCCGGCGTGAGCTCCGTCACGGCGGACAACTCGATCATCGGCTTCATCCTCATCAACCAGCGCACCGCCGAGTCGCGGTTCTTCTCGGTCGCGGGCGCCACGGAGGACTCGGCGATGGCGTCGGCCGAGGGTCAGGTCCAGCATCTCAAGTACAGCGCGACGTTCCCGCTGCTCCTCAACATCGAGGGTCGCCCCACGTACTTCATGGCGCTCAAGGACAGCGCGGGCCTCGTCAAGAAGTACGCGATGATCGACATCGAGCGCTACCAGACCGTCGCGGTGGGCGACACGGTGGCGCAGTGCCAGCGTGAGTACGTGCAGCTCCTCGCCGAGGACGGCGCGCTGACCGGCGTCGTCGACGCGAGCGCGGTCGTGGGGACCGAGACGTCGGGCGTGATTGCGACCATCGCCCAGGGCGTCATCGACGGCAACTCGCACTTCTACGTGACGCTCAGGGGCGACGACGCCATCTACGACTTCTCGATCTCCGACATGCTGCCCATCGTGAGGTACCAGGTGGGCGACGAGATCTCGTTCGCCTACGTCGACGGGACGAGCACACGCGTGGCGACCTCGTTCGCGGGCGACGATGCCGAGGAGGCCGGCGATTCCGAGGCTGCCGACGATGCCGACGATTCCGCTGAGGCCGCCTCTTCGGGCAGCGCGGCGTAGGTCCGGGGGGTTTCGGCCCGCGGGACCGCCCGAGAATCACAGCTCGACCTTTCGGGGCGCCGGACTCGTTCGGCGCCCCACCGTTTTTATGGGGCGCCCCGCGCAGTGCCCGGCCCGCGCCCGCGGGTGTTGATGTACACTACGCTCCACCCGCGGCGGAGGGCCGCGCAACGACTGGGAGGGAGGGCTCCATGCAGGCTGGCGATACCGCGCGACCCGGCTCCGGGGCGCTTCCCCCGCTGACGGTCGCGATCCAGGCGGGCGGGGAGTCGCGCCGCATGGGCCGCTCCAAGGCGACGGTGCCCTTTGGGGGCCGGCCGCTCATCTGCCGCCTCGTCGAGCGGGTCGATCCCATCGCCGGCGAGATCCTCATCACGACGAACGAGCCCGAGAACCTCGGCTTTCTTTCTGACATGCCCCAGGCGCCGCGCATCAGGCTCGAGCGCGACGTCTGCGACTTCCGCGGATCGCTCGCGGGGCTCTACACCGCTCTCTCCAAGGCGTCCAACGACTTCGTCGCCGTGTGCGCGTGCGACATGATGGACGTGAGCGCCGCCCTGTTCTCCGCCGAGCTTGAGCGCGCCGTCGCTGGCGGGCACGACGTCGTGGTCCCCGTGAACGACCAGGGCTTCGAGCCCTTCCACGCCGTCTACCGTCGCCCGACCTGCCTCGAGGCCGTCGTGGCGGCGCTGGGTCGTGGCGACCGCAGCCTCAAGAAGGGCATGGTCCTCAACCCCGACCTCGACGTCTGCTACTTCCCCATGCGCGAGGTGTTCGAGGTCGTGCCCGACGGCGGCTGCTTCGCGAACTGCAACACCCCCGAGGAGCTGCGCCGCGCGGAGCAGCGGGTCTTCGGCGCCCCTCTGGCCCAGGGCGTGTAGCCCGTCTCGTCGGGTTCCGCCCGGGCCCCGCACACGGACCCTCCCCGCGCGGTGTGCATTTGCGGCACACGGTTCCTTCACGCCCCCAACGCCGTGCACGTACTTTAGAATGACTCGGATTGCGAACTATACGTGACGCGCCGCCCCGCGCCTTTGCGCGACCGGCGGCGCCCTATCCGAGGACCGGCGGGGATTCTCATGAGCCTGACCCAGAAAGACGTGCGCGGCATAGCCGACTATGCGCGCGTCGCCCTCACCGACGAGGAGCTCGTCGGGATGACCGATTACCTGAACGACGCGATAGCCAACGTGCTCTCTCCCATCAGGTCGTACGACCTGCAGGGGGTCGAGCCCGTCTTCCACCCCATCGGGGACCTGTCGAACGTCATGCGCGAGGACGTCCCGGTCGAGGGCCTGCCCCTCGACGTCGCCCTTGAGAACGCCGGGCAGACGGAGGGGCGCTTCTTCCGCGTCCCCGCGATTCTCGGGAACGGAGGCGAGGCGTAAGATGGCAGTTTCCTTCGACGGGCTCACCGCCCTCGCCATCCGCGACCTGGTCGCCGCGGGGGAGGTCTCCGCGCGCGAGGTCGCCCAGGCGTCGCTCGACGCCATCGAGGCGCGCGACGGCGACGTGCGCGCGTTCATCCAGGTGACGCCCGAGCTTGCGCTCGCGGCGGCCGACCGCGTCGACGCGGCGCGCGCGGCGGGGGAGCGTCTCGCCCCCATGGCCGGCGTCCCCGTGGCGTTCAAGGACAACATGCACCTCAGGGGCACGCGCACCACGTGCGCCTCCAAGATGCTCGAGAACTACGAGAGCGCCTACACCGCGACATGCGTGCAGCGCATGCTCGACGCCGGCTGCCTGCCGGTGGGCAAGACGAACATGGACGAGTTCGCCTTTGGCTCCTCGACCGAGTCGAGCCACTTCGGCAGGACGTACAACCCCCACGACCTTGCGCGCGTGCCGGGCGGCTCCTCGGGCGGCTCGGCCGCGGCGGTCGCCTCGGGCATGACCCCCGTGACGCTGGGGTCCGACACGGGCGGCTCCATCCGCCAGCCTGCGGCGTTCTGCGGCGTCGTGGGCATGAAGCCGACGTACGGCCTCGTCTCGCGCTACGGCGTCGTCGCGTTCGGCTCCTCGCTCGACCAGGTGGGCCCCTTCGGCCGCACTGTCGACGACGTGGCCCTCTCGCTCAACGCGCTCGCCGGCCGCGACCCGCTCGACTGCACCTCGCAGGAGTGGTCGGTCGACTTCACCGAGCATCTGCACGACGGCGTGGAGGGCATGAGGATCGGCGTCATCCCGTCGCTCACCCATGCCGAGGGCGTGACGCCCGAGGTCGTCGAGGCGCTCGACAAGGCCGCCGCGAACCTCGTGTCCGCCGGCGCCGAGCTGGTGGAGGTCGAGCTGCCCCACGCCGCCGCGGCGATCAGCGCCTACTACGTCCTCGCCCCCTGCGAGGCGTTCTCGAACCTCGCGCGCTTCGACGGCGTGCGCTACGGGTATCGCTACCCCGACGCGCGCGACCTCTCGGAGATGAGCTCCAAGTCGCGCGCCATCGGCTTCGGCGCGGAGGTCAAGCGCCGCATCATGCTGGGCGCCTACCTGCTCTCGAGCGGCGTCTACGACGAGTACTACTACCCGGCGCAGCAGGTCCGCGCGCTCATCACGCAGGACTACCGCAGCGCGTTCGAGCGCGTCGACGCCATCCTCATGCCGCCGAGCCCCACGGTCGCCTTCCGGTTCGGCGAGCTCTCCGACCCCACGCAGATGTACCTCTCGGACATGTTCACGATCTCGCTCAACATCGCGGGCAACTGCGGCATCAACGTGCCCGTGGGCGTGGGGTCCCAGAGCGGCATGCCGGTGGGCGCGCAGCTCATCGGCCCCGCGTTCCAGGACGACAGGCTGCTCCGCGTCGCCGCGTCGCTGCAGGGATTCTACGGCCCGGCGCCCGTCGCCGAGGCGTTCGCCGGGAAGGGGGGCGTGCTGTAATGAAGACGCTTCAGGAGGTTCTCAAGGACTGGGAGCCGGTCATCGGGCTCGAGATCCACACCGAGCTCACCACGCTCAAGACCAAGATGTTCTGCGGGTGCAGGCTCAGCCACACCGACGAGCCCAACGCCAACGTGTGCCCCGTCTGCCTCGGCCTGCCGGGCGCGCTGCCCGTGCCCAACCGCGCGGCGATCCAGAGCATCGTGCTCGCCGGCCTGGCCACCAACTGCCAGATCATGAAGCACTCGATGTTCTACCGCAAGAACTACTTCTATCCCGACATGGCCAAGAACTTCCAGACCACGCAGGGCCCGGTCGC
>CAYMHQ010000150.1:0-7151 GCA_964390275.1 uncultured Coriobacteriaceae bacterium | reverse complement strand
CGCGGCGGCTGGGACCGCGATGACCGTGGCAGCCGTGGCGAGCGCGCCGACCGCGGAGATCGCGGCGACCGTCCCGCCTCCTCGCGCAAGCCGGGCGAGGGCCAGTCCCGCGGCGGCCGCAACGCGTGGATGAACGAGGACAGCTCGTCCCGCGGCCGCGGTCCCCGCTGGTAGATCGCACGCAACACCGCACGACAGCACCACCAAGACGCACACCACGCGACGCCCGGCCGGCCGCCAAACGGCCCCGGGCGTCTTTGGTATCGGTGCGCGAACAAGAACGAAGGCAGGCAGAGCACCATGGGTTACCTGGGGAAACGTCAGACGAAGCAGGCACAGGCGGAATCGCTCTCTCATCCGCAGTCCCACCAGTCCCACCGACCCGCCCAGCCCGCCGACGTCCAGGAGACCTCGAGCTACTCGGCCGAGAACCTCCCCATGCGCTACCTCGTCTTCGCGCTCGGCGTCATCGTCAACTCGTTCGGCATCGCCCTCATCACCAAGGGAGCACTCGGCACATCGCCCATCTCGAGCCTGCCGTACGTGCTCTGCCTCCGGTTCACGGCGTTCAGCTTCGGCGCGACCACGTTCGTCGTCAATCTCGTGTTCATCGCCATCCAGGCGGCGCTGCTGCGGCGCGACT
Organism: uncultured Coriobacteriaceae bacterium; assembly: GCA_964390275.1. GTDB lineage: Bacteria > Actinomycetota > Coriobacteriia > Coriobacteriales > UMGS124 > CAYMHQ01. The sequence goes on along the minus strand of CAYMHQ010000150.1, from coordinate 6,508 downwards.
TTCAGCCGGTCCAGCTGCTCCAGGTGCTCGCAACCGTCGTGTTCAGCTGGTTCATCGACCTGAGCACCGCCGCGTTTGGATTCTTCGAGGCCGACGCGTTCCCCGTTCAGCTCGCATGCGTGGTGCTGGGGTGCGCGGTGCTGGCGTTCGGAATCTGCGTCGAGATCGCGCCCAACGTCCTCGTCGTGCCGGGCGAGGGGGCCGTGCGCGCCATCGCGGCAGTGAGCGGCGCGCGGTTCGGCACGGTGAAGACCTGCTTCGACCTGAGCCTCGTCGCCATCGCGCTCGTCCTGTCGCTCGTCTTTTTCGGAGGGATCCGCGGATTGGGCCTCGGCACCGTCATCTCGGCCGTCGCGGTGGGCAAGGTCGTCAACCTGTTCAACACCCATCTGGCGTTCCTCGAGCGCATCCGGAGGTTGGCGAGGTAGGCCGACCGCCCGCCCGGCAGGCCGCACGCGACACTGCCGGTGACACCGCAACGGCACCGCTCCTCGGCAGCCAGGCTCAATCACCCGAAGAGCAGCGGCGCGACGTACTGGCTGAACCACGTGGGGTCGTAGAGGAGGAACCTCCCTGCGAAGCTGACCCCGATGAACGACGCCGCCTCCCTGAGGCCGCCCGCCGTCGTGCGCGCCCGCACGCCGAAGAGCCGCGAGAACGCGCGCCACACGAGATAGCCCGCCACCGTGCCGCCGGTGTTCGCGATGAGGTCGTCGACGTCGGTCGCGCGCACGGTCACCAGCTGCGACAGCTCGATGAGCAGCGAGAACGAGGCGCCGGTGAGGGCCGAGACCCAGAGTCGCCGGTAGCCCTTCCAGATGAGCGGCAGCAGAAAGCCGAGCGGGACGCACATGAGGACGTTGAGCCAGAAGCCCTCGGTCACCTGGTGGAACGGGATCAGGTTGTACGTTCCGCGGTACAGGGGCGCCGCGATGCCGTTCTGGAACGCGCGCAGCAGGTTGCCGAGGTCGCCGGCGCCCGTCACGTCGTACACCTGCCAGCAGTAGACCGCGAACACGACGACCAGCGCCGCGTGAACGAGGGCCTTCTTTCCGCGGAACACGGCGGCAACCTTCTGCTTTACCAGCAGGAACACGATGCAGGGCACCAAGGTGCACAGGGCGCTGTAGAGCGTCGTCTCGTCGACCTGCCAGAGGCTGGGGCTGAGGCTGAGACCGAGGCTGAAGTTAAAGTTGAGGCTGAAGATGAAACTGGGGCTGAGGCTAAGGCTGGGCATTCGACTCCCCGCCGGCTCGGGCCGGCACTCGGGTTGCGGTAGGCGGGTAGCATAGCACCTGCGGGGATGCGCCCGACGGTCAGACGGGGCACGCCGGGCAAAAAGCCAAGTTTCCGTCCGCTCGGCACCCTCCCCGGTCCCGCTCCCCTACCAGTACATCCCCGAATCCCTCGGCAGCTGCTCGGCGTACTCGACGCACCAGTCCCAGAACTTGCGTTCGGCGTCGCCCGGCATGTGCGTCTCGAGCCGCTCGATGCCCACGGTCCAGCCCACGCCCGCCATCGGGACCGCCACGACCGACGCGTCCCGTTTGAAGATGGGCAGCTCGACCAGGTGGCGCACCGTGAAGCCGAGCCCCTCCCCCGAGTCGGCGAACTCGTAGAGCTGGAAGATCTCGCTCATCTGGAACACGTGGCCGAGCTTCACGCCGTTCTCCGCCATCGTGCGCAACAGGATGTCGTAGCAGTGGAAGCCCTCGCCGGGAATCGCCACGTTGCGGCCCGCGAAATCGGAGGGCTCGAGCCGTGGGCGGCGCGCGAGGGGGTCGTCGGCGCGCACCCAGTAGTAGACGGGGCAGCGGTAGAACTCGCGCACGGCGGCGGCGCTCTGGTAGGGGCCCACGACGAGGGCGAGGTCGCACGCGCCGTCGCGCAGGTCGGCCTCGATCTGGGCGTCGCGGGCCTCCCAGTAGTCGACCTCGACGTCGGGATGGCGGTCGGAGAAGCCCTGCAGGAACCTCGGCCCCATCATGCCTATCACGCCGAGCGAGCACCCCACCCGGACCCGGCTCCGATGCTCGCCCCGGATGCGGTCGAACGCCTCCTGCAGCAGGCGCCGGTTGTTGCTGGACACGGTGACGTACTGGGCGAACTCGTCGGCGTACGCGGTGGGGACGGGCAAGCCGCTCGCCTCGTCGCTCTCGAACAGCGGGACGTCGAGCTCCTTCTCGAGCGCGTGGATCGCCTTGGCGAACCCCTGCGGCGACATGGGCACCTTGCGCGCGGCCACGGAGAAGTTCTTGCACGTGTAGGCCAGCTCGAAGTACCGCAGCTGCTCGGTGTTCATCGCGTCCCTTCCCTCGACGCCGCCCCGCACCCGTCGGACGGCTGCCTGTCCGCCCGCCCGCAGCGCCGCCGGCGCTCCCCTGAAAGCCGTTCCCGCTGCTACCGGGCAGATTCCGCATCTTAGTCCCGGACGGCCGGCGACCGCAAACCCAGCCGGTGAAACGATACGGAACAGGCTGTTACCATCGGTTTCAGCCGAATCCGTTGAAGCCGGACCCCGCAAATCGCAATCATTATAGGCGCCATGGCACAGGTACGACAGGCCGGAGCGCGCCAGGCCGGCCCGAGTTCGCGCACGTCATCTCCACGCACGTCATGCTCGTCAGACATCTCCGCCGGAACGGTCCGGCGGAACGAGAAGGAGGATCAGCATGTCCGAGAACACCATGTCCCGCCGCAGCTTCGTCGCAGGCACCGTCGCGGCCGGCACCGCCGCCGCTGCCGTCTCGGCCCTCGCCCCCAAGGCCGCCGAGGCCAAGATCATCGCCGAGTCCAGCAGCGTCTGGGACCTCGAGGAGGTCGGCGAGCCCACCGAGGAGCTCAGCTGCGACATCGCGATCATCGGCGCGGGCGGCACCGGCATGGCGTGCGCGTGCCAGGCCAAGCAGCTCGGCCTCGAGCCCATCGTCCTCGAGAAGCGCGACGTCACCGGCGGGTCGTTCATCGGCACCGAGGGCCTCTTCGCGCTCGGCACCAAGTACACCGAGGAGTCCGGCTGCACGCTGACCGTCCAGGAAGCCATCGTCAACACGATGGTCTACCACCACTTCATCCCCAACCACAAGCTCTACCAGCGCTTCTTTAACCAGACCGCCGAGACGGTCCAGTGGCTCGAGGACCTGGGCGTCGGCTTCCAGGGCGCCATCGCGATCGGTAACGGCGAGAAGTGCTGGCACGTCTACGAGCGCGACCTCGAGAAGGGCCCGGGCGCCACGTTCCAGGAGAGCATGCTCGTCGCCGCCCAGAACCTCGGCGTGCAGATCGAGCTCGAGACCCCCGTCAAGCGGATTCTCGTCGAGGACGGCAAGGCCGTGGGCGTCCTGGCCCAGCGCGCCGACGGGACCTACGTCAAGGTGAACGCCCCCTGCGTCGCCGTCGCCACGGGCGGCTACCCGCAGAACAAGGACTTCCTCTACGCCGTGTCCGAGACCCGCAACGAGCTCATCCTCCCGCAGGGCGTGCCCGGCAACGACGCCGACGGCATCAAGATGGCCCGCGAGGCCGGCGCGTACATGGCCGAGGGCCTGGGCACCGTCATGTGGTGCGGCCCCTGCATGAAGGGCGCCGTCTGGACGCACATGGACTACTGCGCCTCCGTCCAGCCGACCCTGTGGATCAACGGCGACTGCGAGCGCTGGATCAACGAGGACCGCTGGATCAGCGACTTCGCCGGCGTTGGCCTCGCGCAGCGCAACCAGGACAAGACGTTCATCATCTTCACCGAGAACGACCTCACCGAGTGGGAGAACGTGGGCCCCTACGGCATGGTCTTCTCCTTCACCTCGCCCGGCAACCCCATGGTGGGCGTCCGCGAGCAGATCGAGGACCTCATCGCCGACGGCAACGTCCACAAGTGCGAGACCGTCGAGGAGATGGCCGAGGCCGAGGGTCTCGACGCCGCGGCGCTCCAGGCGTGCATCGACCAGTACAACGGCTACTGCGAGGCCGGCGAGGACCCCGACTTTGGCAAGGCTGCCGAGCACCTGCGCAAGATCGAGGCCCCGTACTACATCGGCCAGACCGGCGACGGGTACTACACCACCTGCGGCGGCATCATGATCAACCACAACTGCGAGGTTGAGAACGCCGACCACCAGGTCATCCCGGGCCTCTACGCCGGCGGCTCCGACGCGGGCTGCCTCTACGGCGACTCCTACGACGTGAGCCTCGCCCCCGGCAGCCAGGCCTCCTGGGCCAACAACTCCGGCCGCATCATCGCCATGCAGGCCGCCGAGTACCTGGGGAAATAGGGTAACGAGCACGAAATGCCGGCGGACCGGAAGGCCGACGGCCGTGTAGCAAGCGAGTGAGGGAAGAGCCGCCCCGGGGTCCCGCGTGGGATTCCGGGGCGGTTTGCGTGCGGGAGGGCCCGGCGCGCGAGTGCGGTGCGACGTGAAGCGGCGAGGCCGCCTGCCGGAGGGCGGTGCCAGAGTCCGCAGAAAACCGAGCGGCAGCAAGTTTTGCATAAAATACCACTGCAAATGTATAGACGGATGACACTCGATATCAAACATTAAACGGAATTCGGCAGTTCGGCGGGTCTCCCATTCTCTGCTGCTCAAAATTGCGAGAAGTGTATTGGGCGCGCCGCCAAAACCGCCGTGCATAAACCCAAATGTCGATCACAGAGGCAGATCTCAATGAAACCCTTTGGCACTTCGTACGTGAATGCGCCTCAAAGGCTCGCGAGACCGTATACAAGCCCGTTATCGAACGTATTCTATTGGCGTAGCGCAATACACTTCTCGCAAAAATGAGCAGATGTGCTCGGGTCTCATGACCAGCGAGCACCGCACGGAGACCGCTGTTCGCATCGGTATGCGCAATCTTGCATCAAACACCAGTTTGATGCATTACGAAATTGGGTCCGCCAAGACCACTCGCCCGCGGACGAGCCTCTCGCCCAGCGAGAACGCACGGGCCGCCCATGAACCCGACCCGCCGCCGGCGCCGGCCGCCGAACCGTGCTATCCTGTGCCCTTCATCTCTTCGCCCGAGCTCGAACGTCGCCCGAAAGGACCGCCACGCCATGTTCTCGAACCGCTCCTCAGCTCCGGCAAAGTCCCCCTCGACCGGGCTCGCCCCGGCGACGCGCGACGGCCTCGTCTCCCCTCGCGACGCGATCGCGCTCGGGGTTATCCTGCTCGTCTGCCTGGTCGCGGGTTCGGCGTTCGACCTCGCCATCTCGAACGCGCTCTACGACCCCTCGAACGCCCTCGCGGTCGCCATCGAGGCGTACGGGGAGTTCCCCGTGACCGCACTGGCCTCCGTAGCAGGCATTTCGTTCGCTCGCGCAGCGCTCGCGGGGCGCGCCGGCATGACGGGGGTCACGCCGGGGACGGTCGCCCTCCTCGTCCTCGGCCTGGGGATGTTCGCGGGCGCCGACGCCTACATGACGTACGAGGCGCTGCTGGTCCTCGACGCGCCGGTCGTCCTGATCGCCCTGGTCAACCTGCTGCTGCTCGGACTCGTCAACTACATCGTGTGCCGCGTCACGCCGGACGCCGAGAGGGGCGCGCTGATAAGGTACGCGCTGCTCGCCCTCTTCGTGGTGGCGGTCGACGCCGCGCTCGTCTTTGGGCTCAAGGAGGTCTGGGAGCGGCCCCGGATGCGGCTCATCCAGAGCGCGTGGGGCGTCGCGGGCGGCGGCAGCGTCGACTTCCAGCCATGGTGGCAGATGGGCTGCGACCTGCGCGACCAGCTCGTCGCGGAGGGCGCCGCGAAGGACGACTTCCGCTCGTTCCCGAGCGGGCACGCCTCGAACTCGGCCTGCGCGCTCGCCCTTCTAGCCGCGCTGCCCCTGCTCAACCCCGCGCTCGGCAGGGTCCGCTCGCGACTCTTCTGGAGCGGCGCGGCGGTCTGCGCGTTCGTGTCGTGGGGGCGTATCGTGATCGGCGCGCACTTCCTGAGCGACGTGACCTTTGGGTTCGCGATCACCTTCGTCGCGTTCCTCGTCGGCAGTATCCTGGTGCGTCGATGGGACAGGCTGGCATCGGCTCCCGGCTCGGCCTCCACCTCGACGCCAGTTCCGGCGCCCTCCCTTACGCCGACTCCCGAGGGTCAGACTCCGACTCCTGAGGCTCCAAATCCGACTCCCTCAGCTCAGCGGTAAACCCGCTCGCCTCGTCGCCCGAGAACACGATCGTGTAGGTGCCGCCGTACTCCGCGTGCAGCTCGACGGGGTCGGTGGTCGCGATTTCGCTCGTGTCGTCCTCGCCGTACGGTGAGAAGTCCATCGCGAGCGTCGAAACGTCCGCGTCCTCAAAGTAGTCTCGCGAGAAGCTGCACGAGAGGGTCCTCCCGGTGAGCGACTCGTGGTCGTAGTCCGCCCATCCTCCTATGCTGTAGCTCTCGCCGTTCAGATACAGGGTGTAGAAGAGCTTGTAGACGCCCTCCGATTCGCATATGACCTCGACCGAGACAGCCGAGGGGTCGCCCGTCGAGGATTGGCCGCCGGTTCCGGCACCCTCCGTCGCGCCGCACCCCG
>CAYMHQ010000149.1:3642-7156 GCA_964390275.1 uncultured Coriobacteriaceae bacterium | reverse complement strand
CGCGCTCGCCTAGTACCGGTTGTCGAGGATGCGCGTCGACTTCTTCTCGGAACGGGGCAGGTCGCCGATGCCGCAGGCCTTGGGCACGATCGTCACGCCGATGCGGTTCTTGAACGTCTCGACCATCGCGGCCTCGATGTCGCGGCGGCGGATGGGATCGCTGCTCTCGCACTCAAAGTAGACCGTCATGATGTCCTTGCCGTTGAGGTGGTCGATCATGACCTGGTACTCGCTCGACACGCCGTCGATGGCGGCGCACACCTCCTCGACCTGGGCGGGGAACATGTTCACGCCCTTCACCTTGAACATGTCGTCGGTGCGGCCCACGAGCTGCGAGATGCGCGTGTGCTTGCAGCCGCAGGGGCAGTCGCCGGGGATGATGCTCGTGAGGTCGTGGGTGCGGTAGCGGATGAGCGGCGCGCCCTCCTTGACCAGCGTGGTGATGACGAGCTCGCCCACCTCGCCGTCGGGCACGTTCTTGCCGGTCTTGGGGTCGATGACCTCGAGGTACACAAAGTCGTCCCACACGTGGATGCCGCAGTCGTAGTCGCAGCTCACGCCCACGCCGGGGCCGTAGATCTCGGTCAAGCCATAGATGTCGTAGAGCTTCACGCCCAGCTCGTCGGCGATGCGCTCGCGCATCTTCTTGCCCCAGCGCTCGCTGCCGATGAGGCCCTTCTTGAGGGCGAGCCTGTCGCGGATGCCCTCCTGGGCGATGCGCTCGGCCAGCAGCAGCGCGTAGCTCGACGTCGCGCAGAGGACGGTCGACTGCAGGTCTTCCATCATGCGCAGCTGCTTCTCGGTGTTGCCCGGTCCCATGGGGATGGCCATGGCGCCCATGCGCTCGGCGCCCAGCTGGAACCCGATGCCCGCCGTCCACAGGCCGTAACCAGGGGTGATGTGGATGCGGTCCTTCTCGGTGCAGCCGATGAAGCGGTAGCAGCGCGCGAACATCTCGGCCCAGTCGTCGACGTCCTTCTGGGTGTAGGGGATGATGACGGGCGTGCCGGTGGTGCCGCTGGAGGAGTGGATGCGGACGATCTTCTCGTCGGGGACGGCCTGGATTCCCAGGGGATACGCCTCGCGGAGGTCGGCTTTCTCGGAGAAGGGGAGGCGCTCGAAGTCTTCCTGCGTGCGGATCGACGCCATGTCGATGCCGGCGAACTTCTTGGCGTAGAACGGGCTGCGCTCCTGAATGGTGGCGAGTTCCTTGAGAATCGCCTCGTGCTGGGACGGCTTCATCTTCATGATGAAACGAACCTCCTATGTCGTTGGTAGGCGTCTGTTGCGCCGCGCGGCAGTATAGCGCAACCTCGCCGGGCGCAAGCGAGAATCTGCGGGAAGTCGGACGAATGTCGGACGAAACGCATCCGGAGGCGAGGGAGGGGAAGAGCGGAGCGGCGGAGCGGGGGCAGCAATTACGACAGCGCGGCAACCATGTCGAGGCATGCGCGTTCGATGGGACCCGTCAGCTTCTCCGAGAGTTCGTTACCGCCGGGGATGTCTGCCAACTCATCGCGCAGAGGGTCGAGCCCCCTCAGCAAACGCCCTGCTAGATTGCCCATCAGCGAGATGCATTCCGGACCGTCAAGCCCGTTTAGCTCAGCGTACCTCCGCACGCCACCTTTCGTGAGCCTTCCGAGGCGGTTCTCGCCACCGATACTCATGGCAAGGCGAAACTTGGTGTGGGCGACATCATCGATGTACGGATACGCAGACGCGACATCGTAGAGCGGGGCGAGGGTCACACTGCCGTCCTCGCCGAATAGAACCGAGTAGTTCTTCGCGTGAGCATCGGGCGCGCCGACAAGATAGTTGAAAAACAGCATCGCCGTGAACCGGGCGACATTCTCCGCCGCCGGCTCCGTCTTTGTCGCTAGAAGCTGGACAATGTCACCCGTGCTCGGCCCACCGTCGGAGGTGTACTTCTGCTCCGGAGACACGCTGAGCGCCTGACAGAGATCCTCTTGGTGGAGACGCACCACCTCGGCCACGCGAGATTGGCCATCCCCACGGCGCGCGGCCCCACGGTCTCCGAACTCGTCGGACAACCCCCGGCCAGACATCCTCCGGTCGAAGCGCTCCACCACGATGGCACCCTGGCCCTCGAACGTCTCGTACGACACCTGCGCCGCCTCGAGACCTGACATCGCGGCTAAACGCATGCACGCATACTCGTTGAGCGCCTGCCACTCATACCCCGCGACACCCGGCTTGAAGATATGCGTCGTGGCCGCAGACCCCTCGCAGCGGTACCATCGCCCGTTGCGGCGCTGCAGCGCGAACTTCTCCTGTGCGCCGCCGAGCGACCAATGCTCACCCTCCTGCAACCATACTGTCTGCGCGTTGGACGTGAGGGACCTAAGGCGAGAGGCAATGTCTGCATCGGAAACGGGAACGAGTATTTCGTCGCGAAGCAGAACGTCCTCGTCGTGCCCCGCCGGGCAGATCTGCACCGCGCCGGGGCAGTCGAGTCCGATATGAGCTAGCAGCGCAAGCGGGTTCTCACCGGAAACCCCGTAGCGCGACCCGAGAGACCGGCGCACAGCGCGACCGTCGGGTAGCAATCCCTGCAGGTACGGACGCACGACACGAAAACCGTACGGCGAGGAGGACAGCGGCATCGAGAGCGACAGGGGCACCCCCGCATATCCCGGTACGTATAGGAACGTCTCCAGCCCCGAGGCGTCCCTGTCCAGGTAGCCGGCCTTATCTCCGCCGATAAACACCGTAAGACGCTGGTTCGAAGCGCCTGTCATGAGAAGCCTCCGTCCGTTATCCATTGTCGCAGGCCACGGCATCATGCGCCGCATCCGCAGTGTCCGCCGCGCCCGCCGTATCCGTCGCGTCTGCCGCGTCCGTCGCGGTCCTGACGCCCATTTTCAGAGAAAGGCTACCCGAGGGGAACAGGGACACGTCGAACTTATAGTGCTCCCGGTTCAGCGCATAAGCCCGGGCGTACTCCTCGCGCCGCTCTGCCCTCAATCGAGCTGCTTCCTTGACCTCGGCATCAGAAATGTCGACTTCCTCGAACCTGTCGTCATTCGAGCCAGCAACCCCCACAAAAAGAGCCAGGTCAAGTTGGTCGAGCACGCGCATGAGCTTGTCGACACTGACTCCGGGGGCCTTGCCGGCCTCGAGCCTCAGAATGAACTGTCGAGAAACCCCGGACCGGCTTGCAAGTTCGTCCTGGGTCAGCCCGAGCTCCTCGCGGCGCTCCCGTACCGGATAGCTCATCATTCTGGGAATCACGATGCGATGCAGCACGGGAAGTCCTCTCGTCCGTCGGAAGATGTGCGGCAAGTCTCGGCCGAGCTACAGTCGGGCCAAGAGCGGGTCCACGATATCGGTCGAACATAGCAGAAGACAATGTAACATATTTGGCACATCGGGGAATGTCACAAATTTGTTACACGGAGAATCTCGACGGCGAGCAACGAGAGCGGCGGCGAGGCGGTTCACCGGGCGAACCAGAAGGGCCGCGCGCGGTGCGGGGCGAATTCTGGTCAAAAAA
>CAYMHQ010000149.1:1805-3542 GCA_964390275.1 uncultured Coriobacteriaceae bacterium | reverse complement strand
CTCCATACGACACCTGTTTTATCGAATCGACGTGCCGTGTTGCGACGGGGGCAAATCCGTTAACAGTTGATTTCGTTTCAGACTGGGCGCAAGTCGACAAAATGCGAAGCGCTATCTTGTGCGCCACATTACATCGGCCAGGGGGCCGATGGCCGGCATCGGGGTCGAGGGAGAGCTCCCACCGGTCGTCAAAAGGAAGTGCGTCATGAAAAAGAACCTCTCCGCGGCGAGCGTGTCCCGCCGCAGCTTCATCGGGGCCGCCGGCCTCGCCAGCGCCGCGGCGCTCTTCGCGCTCGCCGGCTGCGGCAGCTCCGCCGACTCCGGCTCCACCAGCTCCGACACCGACGCCGCGGCAGATTCCTCCGCGTCTGACGCCGACGCCGCCGCCGAGGCAACCGCGGCCGACGCCGAGTCCTCGGACACCGCCACCGCGACCGGCGACGAGTCCATCATCCGCTTCGGGTGCGAGGCCGCGTACGCGCCGTACGAGTGGAAGCAGGACAAGGAGACCGAGTACACCCTGCCCATCGAGAACATGGACGGCGCCTACGCCGACGGCTACGACATCCAGCTCATGAAGATGATCGGCGAGGCGCTCGGCCGCACGCCCGTCGTCGTCAACATGTCGTTCACGGGGCTCATCTCCGCGCTGCAGGCCGGCCAGATCGACGCCATCTGCGCCGGTATGTCGGCCACCGAGGAGCGCAAGAGCTCGGTCGACTTCAGCGACCCCTACCTCAAGAGCGGCGTTGCCATCATGGTCGCGCGCGACTCCGAGTACGCCGACGCCACGAGCCTCGAGGACTTCAGGGGCGCGAGCGTCCTGGGCCAGAAGTCGTCGCTGCCCGACTCGGTGATCGACCAGATTCCCGAGGTCAACCACCTCGACCCGGTCGACTTCATCCCCGACTCGATCGCGCGCCTGCTCAACGGCACCGTCGACGCCGTGGTGGTCGACCAGAACAACAAGAACCTCTACGAGGAGACCTACCCCGACTTCAAGGTCATCGTCTTCGAGGACGGCAAGGGCTTCGACACGCCCGGCGTGGACCCGTGCGTCGCCGTTGCCAAGGACGACCCGCAGGGCATCCTCGACACGATCAACCAGGTGATCGCCGAAAACCTCGGCACCGAGGAGCAGCAGCAGGAGCTGTGGGACGCCTGCACCGAGCGCGCCCCGGAGTAACGTCCGAGACAACCTGCGATTCCCGCGGGCTCCCTTCTGGGGGCCCGCTTCCGTATTCGGCACGAGAAAACGAGGAGAAAGGACGTCCGCATGAAACGCACGAAGAAGATGCTCAAGATCACGCTGGGCGGCAGGGACTTCATGGCCGACCTCTGCTGCGAGGAGGCCCCGCAGACGGTAGCCGCGTTCGAGGCGGCAGGCCCGTTCACCAGCTTCATCTTCGCCGCGAACATCTGCAGCAACGAGGTCACGTGGAACACGCCGGTCGAGGAGCTCGACGTGCTCGAGAACAAGGTCTTCTACGAGGACCCGGGCAACATCGTGTTCTACCCGCCGTGGGGCTGCATCTGCGCGTTCTTTGGCCCGACCGAGCCCGCCGGCTGGTGCACCAAGTTCGCCAAGGTCGTCGACGCCGACCTGCCCGGGTTCATCGCCGAGGCCGACAAGGTCTGGCACACCCAGGGCGGCAGCGTCACCACCGCGATCGTCGAGGTCGAGTGCGATGACGAGGCCGAGACCGAGTGCGGGTGCGCGGCAGGCTCCGAGTGCGC
>CAYMHQ010000149.1:0-1705 GCA_964390275.1 uncultured Coriobacteriaceae bacterium | reverse complement strand
GCCCTCATCGCCAAGATCGCCGAGGCCACCCAGTCCATCTGGACCGAGCGGCCCGAGGACGTCGACCGCATGATCGGCCGCAACTACGAGACCGGCAAGGAGTTCAGCGTCTGGGCGTACTCGTGGGGGTACCTCAGCAACCTGGGCGACCTCATGTACGAGTACTTCCAGGTGGGCAACGCCGGCGAGGGCGACCTCGAGACGCTCAAGTTCCTCGCCGCGCGCCAGTGCCGCCGCTACAGCGGGAGCTTCGAGCACTCGGCGCACATGAGCGACACGTACACGCTGCTGCTCGAGGCGGCCGAGGGGTTCGAGCGCGTGGGGAGCCACGCCGAGTTCGCCAAGCTCGCGCGCACGCTCCAGCGCTTTGTGATGCAGATGAGCTTCTGGGTCGACATCGAGCTGCCGTGGGCCGAGGTCAGCGTGTTCATCGACAACCGCTGGCACGGGAAGGCGTAGGGTCACCATGGCGACTCCCACCACATCGGCCGTCCCCGCGGCGGCCCCCAAGACAGGAAAGGCGAAGGGCAAGTCCCTCTCGTCGTGGGGCAAGTTCGCGCGCTTCGTCGCGTCCGACCACCGCTACGTGCTGCTCGGCACCGCGGTCGTGGCGGCCGGCGCGCTCGAGCTCTCGACGGTCGAACCCTCCTCGATGAGCTTCCTCGCCGCCGTGCCCACGGTGGGCGTGGGGCTCCAGGTGGTCTGCGCCGCCTGGATCGCGCTCGCCGTCGCGGCGCTCGTCTACAAGCTCGCCCACTGGAAGACCTACGCCGAGGTCGCGCCCTTCGTCAGGCCCGCCGTCAAGCGCGACCTGCGCATCGCGTCCTACGTGGTGTGGGCGGTCGCGGTGCTGCTGCTTGTGGACCGCGTGATCCTGGGGCTCGTGGCGTGCGCCGTCTCGGTCACCACGATGACGAAGAACCCCTCCGACCCCATCGCGAGCGCCTTCTACATGGCGTACAACAGCAGCGGCATCTACCTGCACGGCATCGAGGTGACGATCGAGCTCGCCCTCTTCGGCACGCTCATCGCCTTTGTGCTGGCGCTGCTGCTCGTCTTTCTGCGCATCCAGACGCCCGACCGCTCGGACAACGACTTCGTGCGGTTCCTCAAGACGGTGGGCAACGGGTTCGCCCGGCTCTACTCGACCGTGATCCGCGGCACCCCCATGATGGTGCAGGGACTCATCATCTACTACGCCGGATTTGGGCTCGTGCGCGGGTTTGGGCTGAGCATCAGCGAGACGCAGCAGATCTGGAGCTTCTTTGTCGCCGGCCTCACCACCGTCTCGTGCTGCTCGGCCGCCTACATGGCCGAGGTCCTGCGCGCCTCCATCGAGGCGATCGACGCGGGGCAGATGGAGGCCGCCCGCAGCCTGGGCCTCTCGCAGTGGCAGGCGATGCGCAAGGTCGTGTTCCCGCAGGGCGTGAAGAACGCGATCCCCGCCATCTCGAACGAGTTCATCATCAACATCAAGGACTCCTCGGTGCTCTCGGTCATCGGCGTGTTCGACCTGATGTACGCCACCACCTCGGTCGCCGGCATCTACTTCAAGCAGATGGAGCTCTACGTTCTGACCGCCATCACGTACCTGGTCCTCACGCTCGTGGCGAACAAGCTGCTGTCGTTCCTCTCGTCGCGCCTGGGCATGGAGACGCGCAACGTCATGAGCACGCAGCAGTAAGGGAGGAGGAGCGAGAATGAC
>CAYMHQ010000148.1:2737-7296 GCA_964390275.1 uncultured Coriobacteriaceae bacterium | reverse complement strand
GGAAAGTTGACTTTTTGGCCATCGTTCCCCCAGTGCCCCGCCCCCTCGGCCCCCGCTCGGCTCGGCTCCCTCCGCTCGTCCCCCTCTGTCGTGTAAAGGACGGCCTATGTTCAAGTACATCGTCAAGCGCGTTCTGGCCGCGCTCGTCACCATCTGGTTCGTCATGACGGCGACGTTCTTCCTCATGCACGCCATCCCGGGCGACCCGTTCAACGCGGAGAAGATGCCCGACCCCGAGCTGCGCGCGGCCATGTACGAGAAGTACGGCCTCGACCAGCCGCTGTGGGTCCAGTACATCACGAGCCTGTCCAACTACGCGCAGGGCGACTTTGGCACGTCCTACAAGAAGCGCGGCCTCACCACCAACGAGATTATCGAGTCGGGCTTCCCGTACTCGCTGCGCATCGGCCTATACGCTTCGGCGGCGGTCATTGTGCTCGGCATCTCGTTCGGCCTGCTCGCGGCGCTCAGACACAACCGATTAGTCGACCGGTTCCTGATGTTCCTGTCGACGCTGGGCGCGACGATACCCACGTTCGTGTTCGCCACGCTCTTCCTGTACGTCTTCAGCAAGATGCTCGGCCTCGTGCCCACGTACGGCGTCGCCGACTGGCGCGGCTACATCGGGCCGGCCGTGGTGCTCTCGCTCTTCCCGCTCGCGTACGTGACGCGCCTCATGCGCTCCTCGATGCTCGACGTGCTGGGGCAGGACTACATCCGCACGGCGCGCGCCAAGGGTCTGCCCGAGTGGAAGGTGGTGGGCAAGCACGGCCTGCGCAACGCCCTGCTGCCCGTGGTGACCTACATCGGCACGATGTTCGCGGCCCTCATCACCGGCTCGTTCGTCGTGGAGAAGGTCTTTAGCGTGCCCGGCATCGGCAGCCTGTTCACCACGAGCGTGCTCAACCGCGACTACACGCTCATCATGGGGACCACGGTCTTCTTTGCCATCATCCTGGTGGCGTGCGTGCTCTTCATCGACATTCTGTACGTGCTTATCGACCCCCGAATCAAGCTGGACGAGTAGGTGCTTCCCATGCAAGAGGTTGAGAAGGTGGACCCCGCGCTGTGGGAACCGCTGCCGTGCGAGGACAAGGACGCCGAGGCCATCGCGCGTCCCAGTACGACGTTCTTCCAGGACGCCTGGCGCCGGCTGCGGCGCAACAAGGTCGCCATGGTCTCGCTCGTGGTCATCGTGCTCATCGCGCTGATCTCGATTTTCGTGCCGATGTTCTGGCGCTTCTCCTATGACGAGCAGAACCTCTCGATGGTGAGCCTGCCGCCGAGCTACGACTGCTACACGCTGGGCTCCGGCCGCAACTACTTTGTGACCGCGCAGTACAGCGTGATCCTGGTCGACGACGAGGGCGCGCCGGTCGAGGCGCTCTCCCCGCGGCGCAAGGACACCGTGAACCTCGTGAACCTCTACGAGGTCGACGGCAAGGTGCTCCAGCTGAGCTACGGCATGTACAAGTCCGCGCTCACCGAGTACAACGCGCTCGAGGCGGCGTGCAAGGAGGCCGGGACCGACATGGTTCAGGTTGCCGACGCCTCCTATCTGCAGGAATACTTCGCCGACGACCCCGACACGACCGAGGTCACGCTCGAGCGCGCCTACTCGATCCTCGAGAACGACGTGCAGAAGGTGAGCCTCACCTACGACGGCGAGCCGGTGACCGAGACGGTGCACCTGCGCAACAAGACGTACATCTTTGGCACCGACAGCCTGGGGCGCGACCTCTTCATCCGCGTGGTGTACGGCGGCCGCATCTCGCTGCTCGTGGGCCTGCTCGCCGCGATCCTCAACTTTGTGGTGGGCGTGACGTACGGCAGCATCGCCGGCTTCGTGGGCGGGCGCGTCGACAACATCATGATGCGCATCGTGGACGCGGTGGACTCGATCCCCACGACGCTCTACGTCATCCTCATCATGGTGATCGTGGGCTCGGGCCTGCTGCCCATCGTGCTCGCGCTGGGCCTCACGATGTGGATCCGCATGGCGCGCATCGTGCGCGGCCAGGTGCTCACGCTCAAGAGCCAGGAGTTCGTGAAGGCGTCGACGCTCATGGGCGCCGGCATGGGACGCATCATTCGGCGAGACCTCATCCCCAACATGATGGGGCCGATCATGGTGGCCGTCTCGATGCAGATCCCCAGCGCCATCTTTGAGGAGGCGTTCCTGAGCTTCATCGGCCTGGGCGTCTCGGCGCCGCAGGCCTCGTGGGGCACGCTCTGCAACGACGCGCTCTCGAGCCTCTACGTCTACCCGTACCAGATGTTCGTGCCCGCGATCGCCATCTCCATCACCATCCTCTCGCTCAACCTGCTGAGCGACGGCCTGCGCGACGCACTCGACCCCAAGCAGAAGAACTAGGACCAAGGGAGGCGAACGAGGTATGGATAACGCGAGCACCGACCGGCCCCTGCTCGAGGTGCGCAACCTGCGGACGTCGTTCTTCACGCACGCGGGCGAGGTCAAGGCCATCCGCGACGTGAGCTTCTCCGTGGGCCACGGCGAGATCGTGGGCATCGTGGGAGAGTCGGGCAGCGGCAAGAGCGTGACGTCGCTCTCCGTGATGGGCCTGCTCCAGGACCCGGGCAAGGTGGTGGGCGGCGAGATTCTCTTCGACGGGGAGGACCTGCTCAAGAAGCGCCGCTCCGAGATGCGCCGGGTGCGCGGGGCCCAGATCGCGATGGTGTTCCAGGACCCCATGACGGCCCTCGACCCGCTGTTCACCGTGGGCGACCAGATCGTCGAGACGGTGACCGAGCACCAGAAGGTCTCGAAGGAGGAGGCGCGCCGCCGCGCCGTGGAGATGCTCACGATGGTGGGCATCCCCAGCCCCGAGGAGCGCATGAAGCAGTATCCGCACGAGTTCTCGGGCGGCATGCGCCAGCGCGCGATGATCGCCATGGCGCTCTCGTGCCGTCCGCGCCTGCTCATCGCCGACGAGCCCACCACGGCGCTCGACGTGACGGTGCAGGCACAGGTGCTCGAGCTGCTCAAGTCGCTCAACGCCGAGCTGGGCATGTCGACGATCCTCATCACCCACGACCTCGCCTGCGTGGCCTCCACCTGCAGCCGCGTGCTCGTGATGTACGGCGGCCAGCTCATGGAGACCGGCAGCGACGAGGACCTCTTCTACCGCCCGCGCCATCCCTACACGATGGGCCTGCTCAACTCGGTGCCGCGCCGCAGCGTGGAGGCCGGGCGCCGGCGTCTCGTGCCCATCCAGGGGACGCCGCCCGACCTGCTCAACCCGCCCACGGGCTGCCCGTTCTATCCGCGCTGCCCCTTTGCGATGAAGGTGTGCGCGAGCCGCGAGGTGCCGTACTTCGAGGTGGGGGAGGGCCACACCAGCAAATGCTGGCTCTGCCATCCCGACGCGCCGAAGAACGAGGCCTACGAGGCGCAGAAGGGAGGGATCTCGCGTGGCTAACGAGAACGGTCAGGCGGCACCGCTGCTGCAGGTGCGCGACCTCAAGATGTACTTCAAGAAGGGCGGCGGGTTCCTCGGGAGCAAGCCGAGCTACGTCAAGGCGGTCGACGGCGTCTCGTTCGACATCAACCGCGGCGAGACGTTCGGCCTGGTAGGCGAGTCGGGCTGCGGCAAGTCGACCACCGGCCTCGCGATTATCCGCCTCTACAAGCCCACCTCGGGCCAGGTGGTCTACGACGGCGTCGACCTCGCGGGGCTCTCGAACCGCGAGCTCAAGCCGTACCGCCGCCGCCTGCAGATGATCTTCCAGGACCCGTACGCGAGCCTCAACCCGCGCCTCACGGTGATGGACCTCGTCGCCGAGCCCATCGACATCGCCGGCACGCTCACGGGCAAGGACCGCGCCGACCGCGTGTACGAGCTGCTCGAACGCGTGGGCCTGTCGCGCGACCACGCGAACCGCTACGCCCACGAGTTCTCGGGCGGCCAGCGGCAGCGCATCGGCATCGCGCGCGCCCTGGCGAGCGACCCCGAGTTCATCGTGTGCGACGAGCCCATCTCGGCCCTCGACGTGTCCATCCAGGCGCAGGTCGTCAACATGCTCGAGGACCTGCAGCAGCAGCTGGGCCTCACGTACCTCTTTGTGGCGCATGACCTTTCGATGGTGCGCCATATCTCGACCCGCGTGGGCGTCATGTACCTGGGGTCGCTCGTGGAGACCGCCGCCTCCGACGAGGTGTACGAGCACCCGCAGCACCCCTACACCAAGGCGCTCATGTCGGCCGTGCCCATCCTCGACCCGGTGCGCGGCAAGGCCGAGAAGCCCAAGCTCCTCACCGGCGAGATTCCCAGCCCGCTCAACATGCCGCCGGGCTGCCGCTTCGCCTCGCGGTGCCCCTTCGCGAACGATCGCTGCCGGGCTGAGCTGCCCGAGCTGCGCGAGGTCGCCCCGGGGCACATGGTCGCCTGCCACGAGGTGTAGCGCGCGACCTGACTCAGCATCCTTCGAAAGGAGAACCGCCATGTCCATCAGCGTCGACGAGGCCCGGGAGCTGCTTGGCCGCCTGCCGCGCCGCGACCTCGGCTTCTATCCCACGCCCCTCCACAAGCTCGAGCGCC
>CAYMHQ010000148.1:0-2637 GCA_964390275.1 uncultured Coriobacteriaceae bacterium | reverse complement strand
CTGCCGCGCCGCGACCTCGGCTTCTATCCCACGCCCCTCCACAAGCTCGAGCGCCTCTCGGCCGAGACGGGCGTCGACATCTACCTCAAGCGCGACGACCTCTCCGGCATGAGCACGTTCGGCGGCAACAAGATGCGCAAGCTCGAGTACCTGCTCGGCGACGCGTGCGCGCAGGGGGCCGACACCGTCTTCACCTACGGCGCCACGCAGTCGAACCACGCCATGCAGACCGTCGCCGCCGCGTGCCGCTGCGGGCTGCACCCTGTGCTCTACCTGGTGAGCGTCGTCGAGCCCGACGAGGAGGCCCTGCGCGCCAACCTGCTGCTCGACCGCATCTACGGGGCTGAGATCCACATCGTGCGGATCGAGGAGGGCGAGCAGGAGGCCGACGCCGAGGCCCGCTCGTTCGTGATGGGCGAGGAGCACGCCGCCCGTCTGCGCGCCGAGGGGAGGCACCCCTACATCGTGCCGATGGGCGGGGCGAGCGACGTGGGCTCGGTCGGCTTCATCGGAGGCTTCGTCGAGCTCGAGCAGCAGTGCGCCGCGCTCGGCATCGCGCCGGGCTACCTGTACCACGCATCGGGCACCGGTGGAACGCTCGCAGGCCTCGCCGCAGGTCGCGCGCTCGTTGGCTCGGACATGCGCATCGTCTCGGTCGCGGTGAGCCCCAAGGACGCCGGGTACGAGACGCGCACCTCCGACCTCGCCAACCGCGCGCTCGCCACCCTCGGCGCCCCGGCCGACGTTCGCGTGGCGCCCGAGGACCTGCAGGTGGAGCGCGGCTACTTCGCGCCCGGGTACGAGATCCCCAACGCCTGGGGCAACAACGCGATCCGCCGCCTCGCCCGCACCGAGGGCGTCCTCATGGACACGGTCTACTCCGGCAAGGGTTTCGGCGGCCTGCTCGACCACATCGAGCGCGGCATCGTCCCGCAGGGGAGCACCGTCGTCTTCTGGCACACCGGCGGCGCGACGGCCCTGTTCTCCGAGGCCGAGATCATCGGCGACGTGGCGATGTAGCGAGCAGAGAAGGGAAGGTACGCGCATGGAAGAGCAGTTCGAGGGAGCGCTCGGGCAGGCGTCCGGGGAGACGTTCGACCCGACGTGCGGGACGGGCGTGGCGCCGAGCCGCTGGTTCGAACACCTGAACGACGGCCTGCCGCCGCAGCTCGCGCGCCTCAAGGCCGTGGGCGACTTCGACCGCGCGACGCGGCTCATCGACGAGGCGCTGGAGGCCGGGACCACCCCCGAGCTCGCCCAGGTCATGCTCGTCGAACGCGCGCGCATGGCGCTCATCCCGCACGCCTTCCCCTACACCCGCGCCGCCGCGCTCGACCTCATCCGCGCCGAGCTGCCCGACTTCACCGAGGCCCAGCTCGACGAGCTGATCGACCGCCGGCGCATCGACTGGCGCTACGTGAACGGCGAGCAGCGTCTCATCGAGAGCTTCCTCGACTCCGTGCGCATCTACGCCAGCGAGGTCCCGGGGATGGAGCCCGGCCCCGCGCAGAACCTCGCCGAGCGCGACGCGATGCTCAACGAGATGTGCGAGCAGGGCTACGCCGCCCGCCGGATCGTGCTGCGCGCGACGCTCGAGGTGGCCGAGGGTGAGGACGCTCTGCTCGAACGCCTCTCCGACGCCGACGTGGTTCGCGCGTGGCTCCCGCTCCCCGCGGCCTGCCAGCAGCAGAGCGACATCGTCATCCTCGGCGCCTCGCCCGCCGGCGCCCGCATCGCCCCCGAGGACGCCCCCCAGCGCACGATCTACTGGGAGGCGCGCGGCGACGAGACCCCGGCGCTGTCCCATTGCGAGGTCACCTACGCCTACACCGCCCGCGCCCCGTGGCACGACATGGCGGCGGTGGAGGCTGAGGAGGCCGAGCTTGGCCCCCGGCAGGCCGAATCCCTCCTCAGCGCCCCCGAACTCGCCCCCTACCTGGGCGAACAGGAGCCGCACATCGTGTTCACGCCCTACCTGCGCGAGCTTTCCGCCCGCATCGTGGCCGAGGCGGGCGCGGTCACGCCCACCCAGAAGGCGCACGCGATCTACCGCTGGGTGACGGAGACGATCGACTACCGCTACCAGCCGCCCTACATCCTGCTCGACTGCATCCCCCAGATGGCGGCGACGGAGCTGCGGGCCGACTGCGGCGTCTTCGCGCTCACGTTTATCACCCTCTGCCGCATTGCCGGCGTCCCCGCGCGCTGGCAGAGCGGCCTCTACGTTCGTCCCGGCGAGGCGAGCGGTCACGACTGGGCGCAGTTCTACTCGCCCGCCGCGGGCTGGCTCTGGGCCGACTGCTCGTTCGGCTCGGCCGGCCGGCGCACCGGCGACCAGCGCAAACGCGAGCACTACTTTGGCAACCTCGACCCGTGGCGCATGGTCTCGAACGGCGAGTTCTTCGCCCCGCTCGCGCCGCCCTTCGACGGCATGCGCGACGACCCGTTCGACAACCAGCGCGGCGAGATGAGCGTCGACGGCGTGGGCGTCACGAGCGACCACCTCAACCGTCCCGTCGAGGTCGTCTCGATGGAGCGCGTGGGGTAGGGAGCCGGGAAGGACTGGGGATGGCGATGGGGATGACGACGATGACCGACCGGAAGACGAGGGTGTTCGACCTGCACTGCGACACCATC
>CAYMHQ010000147.1:0-7354 GCA_964390275.1 uncultured Coriobacteriaceae bacterium | reverse complement strand
TCCGCGCACCCCGCCGCGCGTCGCACCTGCAAACGAAAAGGCCTCCTCCCCGTGACGCCCCGCCGCGATGGTCGAATCAAAGCGGGGCGAAAGGAAGGAAGCCGTGAGCGTGAGTCTAGCACATGCGCGGGGAGGCGGCGTGCAGGGGCGGTGAGTCGCCAAGGTGTATCTGCGGCTCGGGGCGCCCGTGGCGGACGGGCTCTTCATCCCCGCGCTTCTGGTGGCGTGCTTCCCTCATGGCTCTCCCTCCCACGTAAACCCGTTTGTCTGTGGTTGCAGGATTGCGCAGTTCCGGTCAAGGAGCACAAGGCGCGCGGCGGTCACATGCGGGCCAAGTCTCGTTTATGATTTGATATACCGGTTGGTTTGTCGAGTCGCCGGTTTGCCAGGTTGTCGCTCTGCCGGCTTGCGTCGGTTTGCGGATTTGCCGGGTTGTCGGCTTGTCGGGGCATAGCTGGGGCCGGGTGGAATGGGAGCCGGCGTAAACTCTCGAGGCGCTCTATTG
This sequence comes from uncultured Coriobacteriaceae bacterium, assembly GCA_964390275.1. Taxonomy (GTDB): domain Bacteria; phylum Actinomycetota; class Coriobacteriia; order Coriobacteriales; family UMGS124; genus CAYMHQ01. Next base: position 6,849 of record CAYMHQ010000147.1, on the reverse strand, counting down.
CGGGGTTACCGCTGGTGCATGCGATTCCGTCGGCGCTGTGGAGGGCAGCTGCATGGATGCTAAAGAGTACGTCGCCGTATACGATGAGGTGAAGGCCGACTTTGAGAGGACGGTTCTGGACTTCGGCCTGCCGTTCGAGGCGGAGGAGTCCGAGTCCCGCGTGCTGCGGTCGCAGGTTGCCTCGCGGTGCGGGTGTCATTGCGACAATGGCGGCGCGAGCGTGTGGCGCAACTGGATCTCGCCTGCGTGCGTGGCCTGTCGCACAGGCGAGCGCACGGCGACGTTCTTTGTGTCCCTGAGATGCTCGCGCCATTGCTACTTCTGCTTCAACCCCAATCAGGAGGACTACGAGCACTGGCTCTCGCACAAGCGCGACATCGCGGCCGAACTGCGGGCGGCGCATTCCGCGGGCGCGCGGTTCGACTGCCTGGCGGTCACGGGCGGCGAGCCGCTGCTGTTCAAGGAGGACGTCTACGCCTTTCTGGCCGCAGCGCGCGAACTGTACCCCTCCGCCCATGTTCGCCTGTACACGTGCGGCGACTTCCTCGACGACGACTGCCTGCGCGAACTGCGCGACCACGGCCTGCGCGAGATTCGATTCAGCGTGAAGCTCGATGGGGAGGAGGCGCTCGCTGCGGGGCATGCCCGAACGCTGGAGGCTATCGAGCGCGCCGTGGCGTACATCCCCGATGTGATGGTGGAGATGCCCGTGGGACCGCACGATATCCGCGCGATGGAGGAGCTGCTCGTGCGGCTCGACGCGGCGGGCGTGCGCGGCGTGAACCTGCTGGAGTTCGGCTTTCCGCTGCACAACGCCGAGGAGTTCGCCAAGCGCGGGCTCGAACTCCGGCGCAATCCGTATCCTGTCCTGTACAACTACTGGTATGCGGGCGGCCTGCCGATCTCCGGCAGCGAGGCGGCGTGCCTGCGCCTGCTCGAGTTCGCGCACGAGTGCGGGCTGCGCCTCGGGGTGCACTACTGCTCGCTCGACAACAAGAACACGGGGCAGATCTACCAGCAGAACAAGGGCTTCCTGACCGACCGGCGTTTTGCGGCGGCGCACGCCTGGCTCGACTTCGACGGGAGCGACTACTTCCTCAAATGCCTGAAAGTCGCGGGCGCGGACGCCAAGGCGATGCGCGCGTGGGCGGAGGGGAGGGCCGCCGCCGGGACTGATGCGGAGGGTGGCCGCGTGAAGCTGGTCGAACGCGACGCGGAGACGGGTGTCCTGTCCTTCCCGCGTGCGTGGCTCGGCGAGGCGAGGGGGTCGTTTCCCGGGGCGCGGCTCATCGAGAGCCTGAACGTGGTCGAGCTCGACGACTCGGGTTCCCCGCGGGTGCGCGAGGTGGACGCCCGGATCCTGCAGGAGATGGCATGATGCACTCGTTCGGAATGATGCGCTCGCTCGTGTCGCACGACGCGGCCCGTCTCCGGTGCGCGATCGGAATCGGCCTTCTGTGGTTCTACTGGTTCGACGTCATCCTGTTCCCGGGGTCCGGCTTCTACAACGCCTTTCTGGGGAGAGTGGTGACGCTCCTGTCGTGCGTCGCGACGCTTTCCGGGTGCGTGTTCGTCGCGAGGCGCCGCGGTGCGGCGTTCCCGGTCCTGGCGTATGCAGTCTCCGCCGTCGCCCTGTCCGGCGGCACGGCAATGGCGTTCTTTGGCGGTTCCATTTCGTCTTCGTACGGGGTCTCCGCGATTGCTAGCGCCGTTTTTGGCTTTGGCAACGGGATGTGCCTCTTCATGTTCTTCCGGGTGGTGACCTGCGGGAAGCTTGCGGACATGCGCTTTGTGGTTGCGGCTTCCATGGGTGTTGGCCTGTTGCTCAACCTCGTCTGCATCCCCATCATGCAGGCGAGCACCGTTCTGTTCGGATGCCTGGAGTCCGCCTTCGCTGTTGCCTCCATCCCCCTGTTTCTTCGCGCACACTCAGCGTGCGAACGCCCCGCCGCGAAAGCCGGCCTGCTGGAGAAGGCACCCCTTCGGGTCTCCCTGCTGAGGGTCTCGTTCACCATGGTGACGTTCGGTGCGATGGTCGGCCTGGGCATGCGGTCGATTAAGGGCGAGTATGCAAGTGCACTTGGCGCGACGGTGGTGGCCCTGGCCATTCTCGCGATGGCCCTCTTCGAACTCTGGTCGAGGACCCACTTCAAGGTCGCCGACATCCTCCAATGCGGCAAGCTGTGTATCGTCGTCGCGGCGCTGAGCCTGCTGCTGCAGCTCGTCCCCGGCGACAACGAGGCGCTCTCCACTGCTACCCTCTTTGCTTCGTACGTGGTCTTTCTCGCCGTGATGCTCATCTTCTACGTCACGGTCTCCCATTATCAGACGATTCACGACCCGTCGGTGCTTGTCGCGGTCGCGCTCGTCTCCGACGGGTTCGGCGTCGCGCTTGGGGTGGCGCTGCACATACTCGTGACGTACATCGACTCGGAGATCAAGACCATGGTGCTCTTTGTCGCGATCTCGTTCTTCATGGTCGCGGGCGTGTTTCTGTTCAACAAGCAGACCCTGTTCCCCGTCGACAAGAAGATGGGCTGGGTTCCCGACGAGAAGTCGAACCAGATTCGGTGCCTGCAGCTCGCGGAGGAGCACGGTCTGACCCCGAGGCAGAAGGAGATCGTACTCATGCTGGCCCGGGGCGAGCGCGTCAGCTACATCGCGGACAAGCTGGTGCTCTCGCAGGGAACGGTGCGGGGGCACGTGAACCAGATCTACCGCAAGCTCGGCGTCCACTCGAACGCGGAGCTCATTGCCCTCGTCCGCGACGAGGCCGTGGAGCGCGTCGAGCAGATCTAGCCGCCCGGCCCAGCGGGGCGCCGGCCCAGCGCTGCCATATATCGTTTGCCCAGGTAAACGGCTATACAATAATTGTATGAGTCCCTTTGTTGGGGAATTCGTACAACGTTGGCAGTCGATTCGTCCCTCTTCCCATCCGTAAGGTGTCTGCATTCGCGTGAAGCGAGGAGTGCGGAGATAGGAGGAGAGGCATGGCAGGTTTGTTCGATAAGGTCGCGAGCAAGGGCTTCGACAGGCGCACGTTCCTGAAGGGGGCGGCGGTCGCCACGGCAAGCGCGGCCTGGGCCGCGAACGTGGGAGTCGCCTCGGAGAGCAAGGTTGCGGAGAAGCCGGAGAGCGTCACGCTGCCGGACCCCGACGCGGAGGGGACGTGGGTTCCCGTCGCGTGCTGGCACAACTGCGGCGGCAGGTGCTGCAACAAGGCGCTCGTCAAGGACGGCGTGGTGATCCGCCAGAAGACCGACGACATCTATACCGACGGCGAGAACAACCATTTCCAGAGCCGTTCGTGCCAGCGCGGGCACGCCCAGCAGCAGCAGTGCTTCGGTGCCGACCGCCTGAAGTACCCCATGAAGCGTAAGAACTGGCAGCCCGGTGGCGGCGACAACGTCAACGGCGATCTGCGCGGCATCGACGAGTGGGAGCGTATCAGCTGGGACGAGGCCCTCGACATGGTCGCGAGCGAGTTCGCCCGCATCTACGGCGAGTACGGCCCCCGCAGCGCCTTCTACAGCGGCTACTCGGGCGGCCCCATGCACAACGTGATGTGCTCCATGGGCGGCTACATCCTGGCCGACTCCACCGAGTCGTACGGCAACTGGCTGCTCGCGACCGACGCCATCGGCACGACGTACGTCAACTACAACCCCGACATCGAGACGGGCAACGACAGGCTCGACCTGCCGAACGCTGAGACCATCGTCCTGTACGGCTGCAACCCCAGCTGGGCCTCGGGCGGCAGTCCGAGCTGGCACTTCTGGAAGGCGAGGGAGGCGGGCACGAGCTTCGTGTACGTGGGGCCGAGCCGCAACATCTCCGCGAGCATGCTCGGCGCCCGCTGGATCCCCGTGCGCCCCGGCACCGACACGGCCTTTCTGCTGGCGGTGGCCTACTGCATGATCCAGCAGGAGGACGACCTGGTCGACATCGATTTCCTGCACAAGTACTGCGTTGGCTACGACGCCGAGTCGATGCCCGAGGACGCGAGGCTCGACGAGAACTTCCGCAGCTACGTGCTCGGTGAGTACGACGGCCAGCCGAAGACCCCTGAATGGGCCACCGAGATCTGCGGGACGCCCGTCGAGGACATCGAATGGTACGCGCAGACGGTCGGCAAGGCGCACGACGTGATGCTGCTCCACAGCTACGCCGCCGCGCGCACCAACGGCTCCGAGAACCTGCCGCAGCTGTTCCTCACCATCGGCTGCATGGGCGGCCACATCGGGCGCTCGGGCAACGCGACCGGCGGCACCTACCATTACGAGTCGGGCAACGCCGGCCCGCGCCTCATCAAGGCGGGCACGCCGCGCTCGAAATACGTGATGAACCCCGTGGACGACGTGATCCCGGGCCCCGAGGTGTGGAAGGCCATCGCCGACGGGCACTACACGCGCGCCGGCTACGCGTCGGGCATGTCGAGCACCGCGCTCGCGCCGGCCGAGGAGCGCGACATCGACGTGCGCCTCATCGTGTCCACGTCGAACAACTTCCTGCAGTCCAAGATGAACGTGAACGACGGCATCCGCGCCCACCGCAGGGTCGACTTCGTGCTCGCCTGCGACTACAAGCTGTCGCTGAGCTGCCAGTACGCCGACATCGTGCTGCCCGTCTCCACGCGCTGGGAGGAGTACAAGCCCGAGCAGTCGGCGACGTGGATCAACCGCGAGACCCAGTGGTTCAGCTCGCCGGTGCTCGAGGAGCCCCTGTTCGAGTCGCATTTTGACACGTGGATCGGCAGGCAGCTCATGGACCGTCTTGGCCTGCCGACCGAGGAACTGCTCCCCATCAGCGATAAGCAGGGCTACTACGAAACGATTGCCGGCGCCAAGATCTTCACGGGAGGCAAGCTCATGCCCACCCAGAGGTCGACCGCGGTTCTGAGCGCAATCTCGAAGGCGCAGGCCGAGGGCAAGGAGCCCGACATGTCGGCGTACACCGAGGAGTGGAAGCCGCTGGTCACGATCACCCAGGAGGACATCGACAGCTTTGGGGTCGAGGGCACGCCCCAGGAGGGTGTGATTAGCTTCGACGAGCTGCGTAAGCAGGGTGTCTACCAGGTCGAGCTGACCGAGGAGAAGCGCTGGATCGGCTACAAGGACTTCATCGACGACCCCGAGAACAACCCGCGCCCCTCCAAGTCGGGCAAGTTCGAGATCTACTCGCAGGCGAAGGCCGACCTGCTCAACAGCGTTGGGATCAACCCGGTGGAGATCAAGCCGTACCCCAACTACATCGTGCCCAACGAGGGGTACGAGGCGAGCTTCGACGACTGGGACAGCAAGACCAAGGGCGAGTACCCCTTCCAGATGTACACGCCCCACTACGCGCGCCGCTCCCACACCACGCTCGACAACCTGCCCTGGCTGCAGGAGGCGTTCGAGAACCCCGTCTTCATGAACGCCGACGACGGCAAGGCCCTCGGTCTCCAGAACGGCGACACCGTCCTGGTCTCGAGCAAGTGGGGCAAGGTTCTGCGCCACGTGAGCCTGCTCGAGTCGGTGATGCCCGGATGCATCGGCGTCCCGCACGGCGTGCGCTCAGACTTTGACGAGGCAACCGGAATCGACACCGGCGGCAGCGAGAACACCCTGCTCGGACCCGTCATGTCGAACTACTTCCCGCACACCTCCGGGTACAACAGCTGCCTCCTGAAGGTGGAGAAGTACGCGGAGCCGATTCCGTACGACTACGAGAAAACGTTCATTCCTGCTGTTTAGGGCCTAATTTAGGAAAGGGGAGGCCACAATGTCAGGACTTGGCTTCTATTTTGACGAAACCAGATGCATAGGCTGCCGAACGTGCCAGATCGCCTGCAAGGACAAGAACCGCATCATGGAGCCGGGCATCACGTTCCGAACCGTCCGCTCCTATGAGTCGGGCTCGTTCCCCAAGCCCGGCGTCTACCATCTTGCGACGACGTGCAACCACTGCGAAAACCCCGCCTGCGTCGCGATCTGCCCCGTAGGCGCGATGTACAAGGCCGCCGACGGCACCGTGCAGCATGACGACGAGGCGTGCATCGGGTGCCAGGCGTGCGTGAGCAGCTGCCCGTACGAGGTCCCGAAGTACTTCGAGGACGACGGCATCGTCCGCAAGTGCGACGCGTGCATCGCTCACCGTCAGCACGGCAGGAACCCGGTGTGCGTGGACGCGTGCGTCATGCGCGCCCTGGACTTTGGCGACCTTGACGAGCTGGCGGAGAAGTACGGCTACGACCTGGTCTCCGAGCTGCCCGCATGGCCCGACGGCGGCACGACGCCCCACACCATCGTCAAGGCGGAGGAGTACGCGCTCAAAGACGAGTTCACCCGCATCGTCCTGTAGGTTGGCCTGCAGCTGCGGCGGAGGTGCGCGGGGTGACGCGCGAAGGATGTGCATGGAGGTGTGCATGAAGACGATTGATCTTGACCTTGACGGCGGTTCTGCCGAGGTGGCCCTTGCGGCGCGCCAGTACTGGTACACGCTTTTCCACGGCGTGTTTGGCGGCAAGCCTTCTCGCGAGCTGGTGAAGGCGCTCGAGGACGGCGTACAGAACGGGCTGTTCGATCTGTATTCGCGCGAGCCCGGCGACGCTTTTGACGGCATGCGGTCGTATGTGTCGACGCTCACGGGCGACGAATCGCGCCTCGAGACGCGACTCGGGGCAATCTCCGACGAGTACACCAAGCTGTTCATCGGTCCCGGTCATCTCGACGCGCCCCCGTGGGAGTCGCCGTATGTGGGCAAGGAGGGGCTTCTCTTCCAGGAGAGCACGCTCAAGGTTCGCTACGAGTATGCCGATTCGGGATACCTGCCCCAGGACTATCCCAGGGTAGCCGACGACCACATCGC
>CAYMHQ010000146.1:0-7410 GCA_964390275.1 uncultured Coriobacteriaceae bacterium | reverse complement strand
AGGCGACATCCGCGCTGGTCAGACCCACCGCGTCAGTCTCGACGATGCCCGCCAGCGGGCCGAGCGCCGCGAGAACATCGGCACCCACAGCGATGCCGCCCTTCTCGGCAGCCTCATTCTGCAGCTTCTGGAGAACCTCGGCCTTCGCGCGCTCAGCGCGGGCGTCGGAGAACGGCACGGGAATCGCAGGGAACTGTGGGGTGGTCGGCGTGCAGTCGAAGTCGCCCAGGACGCCCCACTCCATGAGGTCGCGCACGAGGATGACGCGCCTCTGGACGGCGTCGTTGAGCTTGGCCTCAGACGCAATCTGCTCAGAATCGGACCCGTTCGCGCGGACGACCTCCCGATGCGCCTCGCGGGCGGCCTCGACCTCGGCCGTCAGCTCGGCAAGGCGCGCGACGAACGCGTCACGCACGGGACGCGCGGGCCACGGCAGCTCGATGCGCAGAACGGCGAGCTCGTCGAGGGTCTGAAGTTGGTTCGCGCCGCCCACGTACTCGATCGCGTGGGGGTGAAAGGCCAGGCAGGCGTGGATGTAGGCGGCGTCGGCGGGGTCGTGCGGCACGACGACGTGCGCGAACCCGTTCGAGCCACAGCGGCCGTGCTCGAGGGCCGTACGGAACCCGTCGGCGTCGACCACCTTGCCGGCGGCCGCCATGAAGATGACGCTCGGGGCGTCGACCCCGTAGTCGTCGACCTCGAAGCGCTCGAACAGGTCGCCGTAGAACGGGAACGGCCCGCGACGGGCGCCGAGCTCCCATTTGGGGATGTCGAAGTGGGTGTGGTCGCTCAGCCGGGCGACCTCTTTGAGTTTGACGTCGTAGCTCACGGTTGGTGCGCTCCTTTGTGCGTCGGGCGGAACAGACGGGCGGAACATGTGCGGACGGGACAGGCGGACAGGTGCAGCGCGGTAACCGAGCGCGGTCGGCGGCGGACCGGCGGACGGCGCTCGGAGGATGGTCGTTCCAGCAATCGGAACAGTGTAGGGTTAAACGGCGTCGATGAGCATAGCGGAAACTGTGGAATCGCGCCCGATTACGTCGAGGCGGCATGAATCAAGGGCGCACGCTGGCGAATACGCCGCTCGCAATCATGGCGTGCTCTCTTCACTGCGTCGGAGACAGCCATGTGGTTCGTTTTACCCTCATTTTATCGTTCGCTAAAATGAGGGTAAAACAATTCGATTCTTCCTTGGCAAGGGCTCTCCAGCATGTCCTCCAACATGCCCGGATACCCCGGTAACAGCAGGAAGAAGGATCGCTCAACGGCGTTCCCGGCGTATTCGAGTGGATTGTCGATAGTGACCCCTCACGAGGCGTGATTCATCGAAGGTTTATCGGCCACGGTATAATTACAGGCAAACCCAACCAGCGCTCAAGTGCGAACTGAGGTAATTGACATGTACAGTTTCGCTGTTTTCGAAAAATCAGGAATCGAACCGCAGGCGAACGCGGTCGCATACGGCATTCAAGCAGGTCTTCTTCCCACTTCAGCTATACCTGAGTTCGAGGAGCATATGATTAGCAGCGCGAGAGTCGATGGCTCGCCCGAACTGCTCCTATTCGAGGGGTCATCCGAAGAAGCCGTCGCGGCCCTTGCCAAAGCCGGATATGCCGATGACGGGCAGGGGCGCGATGTTCTGCGCTACGCGATTCTTGCGAGCCTGGACACTGAGGACCAGGAGCTGCTTGACGATGTCGAAAGCGTCTATGCCGACTTCGGGTACCCCCGCGATATGGAGCCGTTCATTTACTACATGCCGAGCGAAGGCGATTCGTCAGCGGAAGACCTGGTAAAACGGTATCGTGCATTCCTCGTCTCTGAAAAAACCAGACTTAACTTGTGACTCACCAGTCAACGAAAACTCGAGCGTCTGGCGCGCAACACGTACAAGTACGCGTTCGTCAAACGCGGCGACCGCGACGTGCTGTACGACGTGGCCGCCTTCATGCGCCGCGGGGACTGGGCCTACGAGAGCCTTGAGTCCGCGGCTTCGCAATGGGGGTTCATCTCGCAGATTCCGCTCGGCCGCGTCATGGTCGTCACGACCGGGGCGTCCGGCGAGGTCAGCACCCCATATGGCGTGGTTGAGTACAGCCACACCGACGAGTGCGGGACGGACTTCTACAAGGACCTCGCACGCAGGGAGCCCTGGTCGGCGCTGCCCATCGCGAACAAGGCGCGCACGCTTCGCGACCTCGTGAAGAGAGGCCGGAGCTTGGATCTGATCGACTGGGAGGCCGCTTACGATGAAGACTGACTTCAGGCGCTACGCGAGGGAGCTCGCGGACGGAGAGCAAGCCAGCGGGCTGCTCCCCGTCATCGAGAAGGAGATCATCCACTACGAGATTCTCTGCTCCCTTTCCAACCGCGGATACCTGACGATGATGACGTTTCAAGGAGGCACGTCGCTGCGGCTATGCCATGGTTCGCCGAGATACAGCGAGGATCTCGACTTCGCCGCGGGCAACGCCTTCGACGACCTCGACCCCGAGCAGATTGCCGCCGATCTTCAGAACGACCTCCTTGACGGCTTCGACGTCAGCGTGCGTGTGCGACCGCCAAAGGCCAGTCCCGTCGACGGCGAGGTTGGGGTCAAAAAGTGGCTTACTATTGTAGACATGGCACCGGCGCGCCCGGACCTGCCGTCTCAGAAGATAAAGCTCGAGGTAGACTCAGTCCCCGCGTACACGCGCGAGGCGATGCGCCTGAGGACGAACTACCCCGGGCTTCCGGACTCGTACGCGTCCGTCTACATCCCGTGTCAGTCGCTCGGCGAGATCCTCGCCGACAAGCTCGTCTCGTTTGCGAATGCGGAGCACGTGCGGTACCGCGACCTCTGGGACATCCCCTGGCTCATCGACCGTCTCGGCCCGCTTGGCCCGGAGACGCTGGGGTTCCTCGAGAGGAAGCACGGCGACTACGGCTGCGAGGAGGGCCTCGCGAGCCTCATGGAGAGAGGCGCGGCGAGAGCACGCGAGGCCTACTCAGACGGTCGGTTCGCAGAGCAGATGCTCAGGTTCCTGACGCCCGACGCCTACGCCAGAACGGTTGGCTCGGAGCCGTTCTTCGCGGACATGCGCGAGAGAACCGCCTCGGCCTTCGCCCTCACGGCCCGGACCTTCGGCGGGAAACCGGGGACGAAATCGGAGACCGATGAGGCGATAACATCCCGCGACGAACTGCACGAGCAGGAGATGAGCACGTACCAGGGAATCGTCCAGGGAATCGAGGAGTTCTCCGCCGGCGACTTTATCGACGCTGACGAGGCGGACCGGCAGATTCGCGCCGAGAAGGGCTGGTAGCCCATGCAGTCGGTGCCCGCGGCCATGGCGCCCTCGATGACGGTGCCGTCGGCGCGCGTCACGTGGAAATCGCGGTCGATGGACAGGACGCCGACGATCCCCAAACCGGGAGGGACTTGCGCCTCGTGTTCGAGAGCGGCGCGATGGACGGGACGGCCAATCGCCTCATCCTACTCCGTCTCCCTGCGCAGCAGCGCCAGTGCCTCGTCGCGGCTGTGGACGTCGAGCTTGCGGTAGATGTGGTTGACGTGGGTCTTCACGGTGCCGTACGAGATGCAGGTGCGCTCGGCGATTGCCTGGGCGGACTCGCCCTGCACCATCAGCTCAAGAACCTCCTGCTCGCGCAGGGTGAGGGCATAGCGGCGCGCCACCTGGGAGCACTGCCACACCACGCGCTCGGAGTAGGACATGGTCGCCTTCACGCCCAAGGCGCCGTCCGCCTTGTCGCCGTAGCCGTCAGACGTCAGGCCGAATGAGCGCTCTACCACTGTGTCGTTGAAGAACACCGTCGAGAGCACGACGATACCGACGACCGCGCCGCACATGGCCAGGCTCGCCTGCTGGCTTCCCACCTCAAACGATGACGTGAGCGCTTCGCCCGCTGCCGTGCCGATGGCACCTGCCAAGCGCGAGGCCAGCTGGACGATGCCGAACATCCAGGTGGGGCTCACGCCCAGACGGTGGCACAGGCCCGCAAGCGTTATAAGCATGAAGAGGGCAAACGCCACGTTGCCCGAGTTGGCGAACAGCACGGCCGCCGTACGTTCCTCGCCGAGAAACCCCAGGCAGACAAGGCCCGCCACGATGAGGGGCAGGGCCATGCGGTACAGGAAGGTGGTGGAGTAGCGTCCCGGCCGTGCCACGGACACCGCAAGCGCCGTGACCGAGACCAGGAGCATGCCCGCCATGCCGTAGGGGTTCGGACCCGCTGAGAACAGTAGCGAGAAGTTGAACACGAAGGCGTAGGCGCACATGAGGGCGACGGGGCGGAAGGGGAACGTCCAGCGTACCGACGCGGACCCGCCCGCCTCGTCGTCGAAGCTGGCATCGAGACGCGCCACGCTGGAAGCATCGCCGCCCGCCCGTGCCTCCGTTTGCCCATCGCCAGTCCCCCGTTGGCGCAGGTAGACCGCGAACACGACGCCTGCGGCGAGGGGCAACAACGGCGCTGTGACCACGCTGGCCTGCACGGGGCACACCCTCAGCACCAGGTGGACCGCGGCTGCCAGGGCGTATCCCGCAGGTATGAGCCCGGCAGCCCAACGCGCCTCGTTGCGGCAGCATGCGCCGAGCAGGGCGAGAAAGAGGACGGGCAGGCACGCCTCGTAGGCCATCCGCCCCGCGCAGGCCGCCCAAAGCGGCAGCCCCGCGGCGCCCGCAAGCAGCGAGAGCACGCGTCCCGCACAGGCGATTGCGGCACAGGCGAGCAGGAACCGCTTCGCCAGCCGCGAGTCGAAGAGCAAGTCAAGCCGCCTATGCGCGACGATGCAGGCCAGGTAGGAGAGGGCCGCTGCGCCGTTGGAAAGCCATGAGGCCCAGGAGACCTTCTCGATGGGCGAGACGGGGGCCACCAGCTCATTGCACCAGCCACTCAGAGTGATGAGTGCGACGCCCAGGGCGCACAGCACGGCGCCGGCATGGCCGGCCAAGAAGCCACGCCGCGGCCCGGAAGCCGTCACGGCCATCGACGTCTTATCGCTCCCAGCCATCCCCGACGCCCTTCTCCCCATGCCACGCCACCTTGACCACTCAACTGTAGCAGACGTGCATCATAGCAGCTCAAACGTGAAGGTGGAGATTTCTCTACCCCTGGTTGCAGGCAGGATATACCCGCCGGTGGATTGGGTCAGCGAGGCCATGGTAGCAAGATTTGGACGATACGGCGCAGGCAATCCGCCCCGCCACCCGACCCAACCAGTGAAACGAGGTATGAGATGCTCTCTGATTCCGTCGCCTTCTCCCGCCGCTCCTTCGTGGGGCTCTCCGCAGCACTTGCCGGCTATGCCCTGATGCCCGCAGCCGCCCGCGCCGACTCGGCCGCAGGCGCGCAGGCCGCCGGCTCTGACGCCGCTACCTATCAGACCGACGTCGACGTCCTGATCGTGGGTGCCGGCGGGGCCGGCCTGATGGCCGCCCTCACCGCTGCGGCAGACGGCGCCAGCGTCGCCATCATCGAGAAGGGCGGCTTCGTCGGCGGCAACACCCTGTGCGCCGTCGGCGGCATCAACGCCTTCGACTCCAAGGTCCAGCTGGCCGACGCCTCCTACCAGGCCGCCGACACGTCGTTCGAGGGCTTCGAGGCCCTCCAGACCAACGAGCGCAGCCGTAAGAACCTGGTGGACGCCTTCATCTCCAACTCCGCCGAGGCCATCGACTACATCTCGGGCCTGGGCGTGGACTTCACGGTGGAGATCTCCGAGGACGGGCGCAACTCGTCGCAGAACTACTACCTGCTCAAGTGCGAGACGGACGGCAACTCGACCGTGTCCAACGTCGTGACCGCGCTCTCCGGGGCAATCGACGAGGCGGGCATCCCGGTGTATTTCAACGTCGCCGCGCAGAGCCTGGTGCAGGACGCCGACGGGCGCGTATGCGGCGTGGTCGCCCAGGCCGAGGACGGCTCGGAGGTCGAGTTCTCCGCCAAGGCGGTCGTTCTGACCACGGGCGGCTTCGGCAAGAACAAGGAGCTGATCGCCCAGGTCGCCCCCGCCTACGCCAACTGCATCACCGACGAGATGGCGCCCACCACCGGCGACGGCCTCATCATGGCGCAGGAGATCGGCGCCAAGGCGGTCGACCTCGACCAGATCCAGACCTTCCCCTCGGTCATCGAGGGCTACGGCATGTCGTTCCCCGCCGGCGGCTTCGGCGTGGACGGCACCATCTACGTCAACAACTCCGGCGAGCGCTTCTGCGCCGAGGCCTTCGAGGTGCCCGACCAGATCCTGGCGCAGGACAAGGGCGAGGCGTTCGCCGTCTTCGACTCGGACAACCTCGACGAGCGCATGCAGGGCCTCATGGAGCAGGGCTACGTCGTTGAGGCGAGCAGCGCCCGGGAGCTGGGCGACGAGCTGGGCTTCGACGGCGGCAACCTGGAGGCGGCCATCGACCTGTGGAACGCCGACGCGGCGACCGGCACCGACTCGGCGTTCGGGCGCGAGAACGGCACCACGCTCGACGAGCCGCTCTACGGCTACAAGTTCGGCGTGGGCGCGCACTACTTCATGGGCGGCGTGCTCATCGACGAGACCACCCGCGTGCTCGACGAGGGTGAGAACCCCATCGAGGGCCTCTACGCCGCCGGCGAGGTGACGGGTGGCTTCCACGGCACCCAGCGCGTCGACGGCAGTGGCACCGGCGACTCCATCGTCTTCGGCATGGTGGCAGGCCACTCCAGCGCTGCTGCGGCGAGATAGGGGAGCAAGCTGAATCCGCAGGAACTAGCGAACTCATCTACGTCGAATCGCGCATCCACATGGAGAAGATTGAGCCTGCGCAGGCATAGCGCAGGACAGAGTTTGCCCATCACCCCGATGCATGTGGCATGTCAACGGAGTGGCGCACTATAGCAATCGTCGAACGGGGGGCACGCCCCTCCCGACGTCCGAACCCCTTGCATCCAAACTTGGCCGACCGCGGAGAACCCCCTTGCTCCGGCGCGTTCGGCATTCCCCCTTAGCGCGGCGGGCCCGCGGCACACCTTCCCCCTTGAGTGCCGACGACGGGCCCGCCGCGCGCCTTCGGTTGCTGGCAATCCCGTCAACCCACGGCGCCCCGCCGGCGGCCCGCGCATGGAGACGTTACAATGTCTCGACGGCTAAACGAGTCCCACCAGGCGAGCCCGGAGGCGCGGCATATGGAGAAGATTGCGACCGACACGTTCGACTTCGCCCTGATTCGCAGGGGCGGGCTCACCTATGTCGACAAGACCGCGCTGATCCACCCCATCGCCGACGGGAGCATGGGCAACCAGTTCTTCCTCGCCTGCCAGTCGGAGCGGCTGGGGGTGCCCCTGCGCGACGTCCCGGGTTTGCGCGAGAGGTTCCACTTCATGCCCTGTGCCGTCGCATACGGACTTTAAGGGGGAACTTCACGATGGGCCGTC
>CAYMHQ010000145.1:5184-7487 GCA_964390275.1 uncultured Coriobacteriaceae bacterium | reverse complement strand
GTTTAGCGACTCCTACCCCCACGACCTGAACGGCATCAGCCACGGCCGCTGCCTGACCCTGGGCTACGTCCTCGGCGAGCAGCTCGCTGCGAAGAAGTAAGGCGAACAATCAGGCACGCGAACAAGCAGATAAATCAGTAGACAGACGGGCGGGAGGCAGACGAGGCGCGACCTCGGGCCTCCCGCCCGTCGTTCGTCCGCCCCCTCATCCGCCCCCCGACGGTCCGCCGTAGTCATTTCGCGAACGCCCAGCAAACGGGAGTCGGCGGGGCGGGCAGAGGGGGTAGAGTAGCCTTTCACGGACGCGGCCCGGGGCCGCGCGGACGAGGGAGGCACATGTCGGACACGATCGCGAACTTCGAGAAGGCCGTGGTTGACCGCTTCGGCGCGGTGGTCGGGGAGCAGTCGCAGGGCGGCAACCCGGCGGCGGCGCGCAACCTGCTGCTCGCGGCGTTCAGGGCCAAGCGCTTCCAGACCCACCATCTGCCGGGAAGGTTCCAGCCGGGCTGGGGCCGCATCGCCAGCCGCATCGCGCTCGACGACATGGTGGACCCGCTCTCCCACCCCGAGCGTGCCGTGCTGGCCAGCATCTTCATGCCCACCGAGGTCTTTCGCGCGGCGGGGCTGCTCCCCTACTCGGCCGAGGCGCTCTCGGGCTTCGTGACCGCGGCGAACGCCGAGCAGGCCTTTGTCGCGGAGGCGGAGGCGGAGGGCGTGGCCGAGACGTACTGCTCCTTCCACAAGGCGCTCATCGGCGCCTCCGACCTGGGCGTGGTGCAGCCGCCGGCGTTCATCGCCAGCTGCTCGCTCGCGTGCGACGCCAACAGCCTCACGTTCAAGTCGATGTCCGAGCGGCTCGGCGTGCCCCATTACTTCGTCGACGTGCCCTACGAGGTGTGCGCGGACTCCGTCGACTACGTGGCGCACGAGCTTCGCGAGCTGGCCGGCGCGATGGCGGCTCAGGGGCACCGCGTGGACGAGACGCGCCTTCTGGGGATGTGCCGCGACTCGCTCGCCTCGCTGCAGGCGCTCGCGTCGTCGCTGCCGGCCCGCCGCGGCAGGGACATGCGCAACACGATGGGCCAGGAGATGCAGGCGGCGCTCGCGCTCCACCTCTCGCTCGGCCGTCCCATGACCCGCCGGATGTGCGAGCGGATGCCGGTCGACTTCGCCGAGGCCGCGCCCTACGAGGGGCTCTCGCTCGTGTGGATGCACGTGCCGCCCTTCTTCCAGGAGCCGCTGCAGCGCATGCTCGACAACACGGCCGAGGCTCAGATAGTGGCGAGCGACATGTGCTTCGACGGCGTGGGCGACCCCTCGGGTGCCGACCTCGCCGCGTACGAGAGGGCGCTCGACGCGGACGACCCCTACGCCTTCATGGCGGCGCGGCTCGTGCACAACGCGTTCAACGGCGCGGGCGAGCGGCGCGTCGAGCGGGCGCTGCACCTCGCCCGGCAGACGGGGGCCGACGGCGTGGTGTGCTTCTGCCAGTGGGGATGCAAGCACACGCTGGGGCTCTCGCAGCTCGCCAAGGAGACGCTCGAGGCGGAAGGCTTCCCCACGCTCGTGCTCGAGGGCGACGGCTGCAACCGCGCCAACACGAGCAACGGCCAGGTGGAGACCCGCATGGGCGCCTTCCTCGAGATGCTGCGCGCCCGCAGGCAGGAGGTGCGGTAGGCATGGACGGGACGAATGCGATGGACGAGACGCGGACAGCCGAGGCGCAGCCGCTCACCGTGTGGGTCGGCTGCAAGTACGCGCCGGTGGAGCTCCTGGCGGGCTTTGGGGCGCAGGTCCGCACGCTCGACGCCGATGTCGCGAGCTTCGACGTGGCCGACAGGGTCGGCGGGGCCAACCTGTGCGGCTACGGCAAGGCCCTTCTCACCCAGGTGCTCGAGCCGCAGGTTCGGGCGCTCGTGCTCACGAACTGCTGCGACGTGACGCGCCGCGTGTACGAGATCGCCCGGCGGCGCGGAGGGTTCGACTTCGTCTGGATGCTCGACCTTCCCCATAAGGCGGGCGACGCCGAGGTCGCTCGCTTCCGCGACGAGCTCGCCCGCATGGCGGAGGCGTTCGCCCGGACCACGGGCCGCGCGTTCTCGGCGGGGGCGGCGTGCGCGGCGATCGAGCCGCCCGTGCCAGTCCTCGGCCCGCACGTCACGCTGCTCGGGGCCCACGCGCCGCAGGCGCTGGTCGAGGCCGCCGCGGCCGGCCTGCCCGTGCCGGTGGAGAACCTCACGTGCTCGGGCCGGCGCGCCCTGCCCACCCCGCCCCCGCAGCTCGCCCGCGCCCCGCGCGAGGGT
>CAYMHQ010000145.1:0-5084 GCA_964390275.1 uncultured Coriobacteriaceae bacterium | reverse complement strand
CGTCGCGGACGCCTCGTGGTGGGCGTCGACTCCGGCTCCACCACGACCGACGCCGCCGTGGTCGACATGAACGGCCAGCTCGTGGCGGGCGTCGTCATCCGCACGGGCGCCAAGGCGAGCGCCGCCGCCCAGAACGCCATCGACCAGGCGCTCGCCAAGGCCGGCGCCACCCGCGACGACGTGGCGCTCTACGTCTCCACGGGGTACGGCCGCGACGTCATCGAGGGCATGGACGCCGCCATCACCGAGATCACCTGCCACGCGCGCGGCGCCCACTACCTCGCGCCCGAGACGCGCACCGTCATCGACATCGGCGGCCAGGACTCCAAGGCCATCCACCTCGACGAGCACGGCGGCGTGCTCAACTTCGTGATGAACGACAAGTGCGCGGCGGGCACGGGGCGCTTCCTCGAGATGATGGCCCACACGCTCGAGATGCCCATCGAGGAGCTCTCCCGCGCCGGCCTCGCCTCGACGCGCGACGTGCGCATCTCCAACATGTGCAGCGTGTTCGCCGAGAGCGAGGTGGTCTCCCTCATCGCCGACGACACGCCCGCGGCCGACATCGTGCACGGCCTGTGCATGAGCGTCGCCAACAAGACGAAGAGCCTCGCGCGCCGCGTGAACGCCGAGCCCGCCTACCTCATGACCGGCGGCGTCGCCAACAACGAGGGCGTGGTGCAGGCTCTCTCCGAGGTCCTGGGGGCGCCGGTCCGCACCCACAAGGACTCCCAGCTCTGCGGCGCCATCGGGGCCGCGCTGCTCGGGCTCGACAGGCTGCGCGGGTAGGCGACGCGCCGGACCGAGCCGTAAACTCGCAGGTAGAAACGTCACGCTGGACTCGTCACACCGAGCCGCACGAAGGAGTACCGCGCACATGGAAACGTCCCCGATCCGCCCGACCCAGCCGGTCAGGACTACCCTCTGCTACCTCTTCCGCGACGGACGCTGCCTCATGATGCTGCGCAACAAAAAGGCGCACGACGCGAACGAGGGCAAATGGGTGGGCGTGGGCGGCAAGTTCCTGCCGGGCGAGACCCCCGAGGAGTGCCTGCGCAGGGAGGTCCGCGAGGAGACGGGCTTCGCGCTCGCCGGGTTCACGTTCCACGGCGTGGTCCATTTCGTGTCCGACACATGGGACGACGAGGACATGTACCTGTACAGCTCGTCGGAGTTCGAGGTCGACGGCGAAAACGGAGGCGGGTCGGGCGCTCCCCTCCCCCTGCCCATCTGCAACGAGGGGACCTTCGCGTGGATCCCCGTGGGCGAGATCGGCGGCCTCTCGCTCTGGGAGGGCGACCGGTGCTTCCTGAGGCGCGTACTCGAGGGCGCGACAGGCGTCGACATGACGCTGCGCTACGAGGGCGACGCGCTCGTCTCCTGCGAGGAGCGCTAGCCCGGGAGCCAGGCAACTCGGCAGCAACCTCTCTCGTCAGCGGCCTCCGAGTCCTTTATCGACGTAAATGCATAAAACACATGCCGGATTGCATACTTTTGGCGACGTCTTATCAAACTTGAAAAATCTGCTCACAGTCTTTTCGGATTTTTGACCAAAAACGGCACTATGTGAGTTAACCTTTTGATATACGGGGCCCATTCGGGCCGCATTTGGGCACATCGGGGAAGACCGAAGGAAGACCTGCTCCCCGCACATTGCGTGTCCCATCCAAGGTATATGTCATCTACCTGCGACGATGCAATCAGCCGTGCTCCGGGTCCTATACATTCCCCCGGTCATATCAAAAGGTTAACTCACATAGGCCCGAAAATGGTCAAAAAGCCGGAAAGACCCGAAACGAGGGCGCCCCGGGAAGCCCGTCGCTCGCCCGGAGCGTCCTCGCCCGGTCGCGCAACCTACTCGATCACGTCAAGCTCGTGCGGGTAGTGGTTGATGATCTCGCCGCCGGACTCCTGGACGATGCAGAGGTCCTCGATGCGCACGCCGAACCGTCCGGGCAGGTAGATGCCGGGCTCGATGGAGTGGCAGACGCCGGCCTGCATGGGCTCGCGGTGCACGGGGCCCACGTCGCCGGGCTCGTGGTCGTTCATACCGATCTGATGGCCCAGCCGGTGCGTGAAGTACGGCCCGTAGCCGGCCTCGACGATGACGTCGCGCGCGGCCTTGTCCACGTCGCAGAACAGCACGCCCGGCCTCACCAGCGCGGCGGCCGCCTCGTTGGCGCGCCGGACGGTCTCGTACACCAGGCGCTCCTCCTCGGTCACATCGCGGAAGAAGAACGTGCGCGTCATGTCCGAGCAGTAGCCATCCTGCACGCAGCCTACGTCGAACAGCACGACATCGCGCGGGCCGAGCGGCGTGTCGTCGGGCGCGTGGTGCGGGTCGGCGGCGTGGGCCCCGTAGCTCACGATTGGCGCGAACGAGTGGCTCTGCGCGCCCATGCTGCGATAGATGTCGAGCAGCGCGTCGGCGATGGAACGCTCCGTGACACCCTCGCGCACCATCGACCGAAGCTCGGCCATCGCCCTGTCGTTCGTGGCGCTCGCCTGGCGCATGAGCCGCTGCTCCTCGGCGTCCTTGATGGAGCGCGCCCCGTCCACCGCGGCCGACCCGAGCACAAAACCGCTGGCAGCGCCCGCGTCGCGCAGGGGCAGCAGGAACCGGGCGGCGAGGTCCTTGTCGCATCCGAGCGGCGCGGCGTGGTCGGTGAGCCGGCTCACGAGGGCGAGCGGGTCGTCCTCGTCGCGATAGCCCTGCGTCTCCACCGCGATGCCGGCAGGCGTGGGGAACAGGTCGTTCACCACGAGCACCGGCTCGGCGCCCTCCCTGATGACGAGCCCGTGAAAGCGCTCGCCCGGGTCGACGTAGAACCCCGTGAGCCAGCAGATGCTCATCGGGTCGCTCACGAGCATCTGAGAGAGCCCCATCCCCTCGAGGTTGCGGCGCACCTTCTCCAGACGGTTCGCGTAGTTGGCAGCCATATCGCGCGTCCTTTCCTCAGTCATCTTGACGGCCGATATAGTAGTACAACGAGTCCGCCGCGGCACGCCGGCCGCTACCCCCTCAACCCCTCGCGCCACGCTGAGGGTGCGACCCCAATCTCGCGCGAGAACGTCTCGGAGAAGCTGCCGGGGTTCGAGTAGCCAACCGCGCGGGCGACCTGAGCTACGTCGAGGGACGTTCCCGAGAGCAGCTCGCACGCGCGGCGCATGCGGCGCTGCCGGATGTAGGTGCCGAGGGGGACGCCCCGCTCTTCGCGAAACGCCGCGCAGAGTCGGGTGCGGCCCACGTAGCAGGCCGAGGCGACCTGCTCAATGGAGAGCGGCTTTCCCAGGCGGTCCTCGATGTAGGCGCACGCCTCGGACACGAGGTCGCGCTGGCCGGCGCTCCCCCGTCTCGAGCGGGCACGCTTCGTCTCGTCGATATACGCGGCCACCAGGCACGCCGCCTCGAGCGCCTTCGCCCGGAAGAACAACTCGACGCCCGGCAGCGACGCGCGACGCGGGTCGATCTGCCGCACGAGGGCGCGCAGCTCGTCGGGGAACTCGTTGACCCCCAGCGTCGCCATGTCCTCGGCGAGCGTGTCGAAGTCGCCCGGGTAGCACGACCTGAGCCGCTCGAAGAACGCCGGCGTGAAGCAGATCGCGCGCGAGCTGTACGACCGGCCCCGCTCCAGGGTCGAGGGGAACTCGCCCTCTGCCTGGAAGAACGCGACGAGGTTCTCGTCGGGCTGGACGAGACGGGGGCGCTCAACCGGCGTCTGGCTGAGCGACGCTGCAGAGAGAGCGCAGAGGCAGCCGTACTCGGTGGGGTACTCGACCATGCGGAAGTCGTCGCGGGGAACAATCGCGTGCGCGGTCACGAGGCAGTCGGTCCCCAGGCTCGCCACCCAGACGAACCCCGAGGCGACGGGCGAATCGGCGGGCAGCGAGCAGTCGTAGCCGAAGCGCCCCGGTTTGACGACGGCCCCGAGCTGCTCGATCTGAGGCTCGATGAACGTCCTCAGATTGGGCGGGATATGGGCGAGAGCGGAGGCCATCGGCGGGTCGCTTCCTCCTCGGGCGCGGGGCGTGCACGCCGGCGTGCGCGCCGGCGGGCGCACCGGAGGGCGCGCCGGGACCGGTAATCGGATTCGTTAGACTACTCTAACATATCCTCCACCGCCTTACAGGCAGAACGCCGCGTACAGCGGAGAGGATGATGCGACATTTCTTAACGCAGATTAGTTGCTTCAAAAGCGATTAATCTGCGTTAAGAGTTGATTCTCGCCGTTCCCCTACTCCGGCTTCTCGAGAATCACGAGCACCGACTCGAAGTGGACGTCCTCGCCCGAGGGCACGGCGACGGCGGGATGGTCGGGGGTCTCGCCGGTCTCGGGGGTCACCGGGCTCGCGTCCCTGTAGCTCGCGACCGTAAGGCCCACACGGTGTGCGAGCGCCTCGAACTCCTCCCGCGACGGGGCCGCCTGCACGCTGTTCCCCAGGGCGCGCGCCCCGTTGACGACGCCCGGGTTGCGCGCCGAACTCGCGAGGACGGCGTCGTGACAGACCTGGCCGCCCGGCGCCAGCACGCGCGCCATCTCACGAAAGGCCAGCTCGCGGTCGTAGAAGAGGTTCGCGACGGAGTTCACGTACACGAGGTCGACGGACTCGTCGGCGATTCCAACAGCACGCAGGTCCTCGGGATAGCCGAGATGGAACTCCATGTTGCAGCGCGCAAGACCTGTCTTTCGCCAGGCGGACTCCATGTGCGCGAGGGCGTGCTCGATCGACGCCTCGTTCCAGTCGACCCCGATGGCGCGCCCCGTGCCGCCCACGCACTCCGAGAGCTTGTAGACACCCTTGCCGCTCCGGGACCCGAGGTCGAGGACGGTAAGGCCCCGGAACTCGCGCCCGCGCGGCAGGACCATCCGGCACAGGCGCGCGAAGCCGCTCCCGAACCGCGGGTTCGCGTAGTGCTCGGCGAGAGCCGCCCGGTCGACGGCGGGATAACCCGACCGGTCGACCCTCGTCCCCCGGAAGACCACCTTGTCGTCGCCCTCCGTCGCCCGGCCATCAGCCGCCCGACCCCCCGTCGCCCGGCTTCCCCCAGCCATCCGGCTCTCCTCCAGCTCAGCCATCCGTCG
>CAYMHQ010000144.1:5794-7505 GCA_964390275.1 uncultured Coriobacteriaceae bacterium | reverse complement strand
CCCTCTACGCTCGCCGGTCCGGCCTTCCCGTCAGCCTCTCCTCGAGCAGCTCGATCAGCTCGGCGCGGCTGTGAACGCCGAGCTTGCCGTAGATGTTGCGCAGGTGGGTTCGCAGGGTGCTCTCGGTGATGCACGCCTCCCGGCAGATTGCGCCGTTGTCGAGCCGGCGCAGCACGAGCAGGGCGATGCCGCACTCGCGCTCGGAGAGCTCGGAGCCGGCGGTCGCGCGGGCGATCTCCTCGGCAGTGACGTCGTCGAGCCGCAGCCCCGTCTGGCCGGCAACCACCAAGCCGACAGCTGTCGAGCCCGCCCCCGTCGGACCGGCACCCGCCCGGCTGGAGGGGTCAGCGTCGACAGCGGCCTCGTCGCCCACCGCGTTGCCCGACCCCTCGCCCGCCAGCGCAACGGCGTCTGCGGTCGCAGCTACTCGGCCGTCGTCCATCACGAACGCCGAGGTCATCACGGTGACAAAGATGATCGCCGCCGCCGAGACGGTGACCGGGACGGCTGTCAGGTCGACGACGGAGCACAGAAGCTCGCCTGCCGTGCTGCACAGCGTGAGCGCGACCTGCCCCACGGCGAACACGCACGCGCCGCGCCTCACGTCACGCGCCCCGAGCCTCCCCCACAGCGTCCACGTGAAGATGCGGAAGAACGACCACGCGCACCCGATCGCGAGGGCCTCGTAGCGCTGCCGCTCGGGCTCGAGCACGAGGATGAGCAGCAGCGACCCGATGACGAGCGGCGTGATGAGCCGGTAGAGCAGGGCGAACCGCTCGTGGCGCCGGCGCGTGACGAGCGCGACCGCGAGGATGGCGACCGAGACGGCGATGCCGGCGATGAGCGTGTAGAGCTCGGTCGAGACCTCGGTCTTCGTCTCCGAAAGATGGTTGGTGGCGATGAAGATGGCGCCCAGGATGCCCGTCCCCACGAAAATGCGCACCGGGTACCTGAACCCGCCGGCCCCAGCGACCTCGCCGGAAGACGTTTCGGCAGCCGCACCGCCAGCCTTCGCCGCCGCACTCGGAACGCTCGTCAGGTCGAACCGCAGCAGGACCAGCGTCGCGCCGGAAAGCAGCGGGAGCAGCGGGCGGAAGACGAGCGCCGCCGTGGGACCCAGGTTCGCCTCGAGCAGGCAGACGCCGAACGCGACGCCGTAGCCGCCCGCGACACAGGCGAGCATCCGCTGCGACGGGACCCGGCAGATGAGCTCGCCCCAGAGGACGACGAATCCCGCGCTCGCCGCATACAGCAGTCTACCTGCGACGACGCCCGCCATGAGGGGCTGCTCGGCGACCCATCCGCAGAGGTAGAGCAGCGTGGTCCCGAGCGCCGGGCCGAACGACGCCAGCGCCACGATCCACGTCCTGCCGAGCAGTGGCCCGCGGCGGCGCGCGAGGAGGGCGAAGAGGATGAGCAGGGTCACGAGCAGCGCCGTCGCCAGGTACGCCACCGAGTCGAGCGTCGCGTGCACGCCCTCCCCCGGCGTCGGGAACAGCGTCGGCGAGATGTCGATGAGCTGCCAGCCGAGGTAGAGCCCCGTCCCCAGCGACGTAAGGGCGACCGCCGCCAGGCTGGTGACGCCGAGCGGCGAGGCGCCGCACGCAGCGCCGACAGCCGCGCCGTTCGCCGCAGCGCCCGCAGCACCGACCGTTTCGGTCGTCGCTCCGCGCGCCGTACCGCCCTCGCCCACTGTCCCGTTGTCGCGCTC
>CAYMHQ010000144.1:4192-5694 GCA_964390275.1 uncultured Coriobacteriaceae bacterium | reverse complement strand
TCTCAGACATTCAGGAGGTTGCAGTTATGAACGAACGCGCACTTGACCGCCGTCAGTTCGTCAAGGCCCTCTCCACCGCGGGCGTCGCCGCCGCCGTGGCAGCCGGCGTCACGGGGAGCCAGGCCGCCATGGCCGAGGAGACCGCCGCGAACGCCCGCGCCCTCGGCGACGCGAACGTGAACTTCTCGCAGGAGGTCGACGTCCTCATCGCGGGCGCCGGCATCTCGGGCATGATGGCCGCCCTCGAGCCCGCCAAGGCAGGCCTCTCCGTGCTCATCTGCGAGCAGAACGGCTTCTACGGCGGCGACGCGATCTACTCGGCCGCGTGCATGATGTGCAACACCGCCAAGCTCACCGAGGAGGAGCGCCCCGAGAAGTACTCCACCGTCGACCAGCTGCGCGAGCGCTTCGCCCCGTACTACGAGAACAACGAGAAGGGTCTCGACAAGCTCATGCTGCTCCAGGAGTGGGGCGGCAAGTACATGGATATGCTTCACTACGACTGGGGCTACCAGTTCCAGCCCAAGATGGAGGGCCCGTACCAGCAGGCGTTCTTCCCCACGGGCGGCATCTGCACCATGGCCGACGCGTTCGTGCTGATGGACGAGAAGATCACCGAGGCCGGCGCCACCTACCTGTACGACACGACGCTCAAGACCCTCATCGTCGACGAGTCCGGGGCTGTGTGCGGCGCCCGCTTCGTCAGCAAGGACGGGGCGTTCATCGACATCAAGGCCCGCGCGGTGGTGCTCGCGTGCGGCGGCTACGCCTCCAACCAGGAGTGGATGACCGAGTACGCGCCCGAGACCGCCGACCTCGGCTGCATCGTGAGCGGGCGCACGGGCGAGGGCATCAAGGCCGGTCTCGCCGCCGGCGGCGTGCTGTACGACATGTCGAGCCCGGGCAACCTCAACCCGCGCTACGAGGCCGGCCACATGCTGGGCATGCACTACCCCGTGCTCGCCCTGCTGCCCAACGGCAAGCGCTTCTACTGCGAGACCGCCGTCCACAACGCAGCGACCGGCTGCCTCGACAACGGCTATCACGAGTGGTGGAGCATCTGGGACTCGACCGCGCAGAACGGCGTCGACCAGGAGGTCATCAAGCACGCCGGCGAGAACATCAAGACCGCCGCGTCGATCGAGGAGCTGGCCGAGGGCATGGGCATGGGCCTCGACATCCTGCAGGCCGCGTTCGACAACTACGACGAGATCTGCGACAAGGGCGAGGACCCCGACTTTGGCCGCACCCTGTTCCTGCAGAAGCTCGAGCCGCCGTACTACTACCTGCTGAACGTCCCTGTGCGCTACAAGAGCGTCGGCGGCCTGGACGTCGACACCCGCTTTGACGTGGTCGACGCCGAGGGCAACCCCATCCCCGGCCTCTACGCGTGCGGCTGCACCGCCGGCACGACCGACATCGTCCCCGCCGCCGGCTCCGGCCTGCTCGTGGGCACGACCGTCGCCGAGGACCTGGCGTAAGCCGAGCCGAGGGAATCGCGC
>CAYMHQ010000144.1:0-4092 GCA_964390275.1 uncultured Coriobacteriaceae bacterium | reverse complement strand
CCGCACGATAGGCGGACAGCGCGACAACGATAGCGCGAGCTTTCGGGGCGCCCCGGGCTGCACATGCGGTCCGGGGCGCCCCTCGCTTGCTTGCCTTACGCGGTCACGTAGATCACGTTGCGCACGGGCAGGTTGGTGAGGTGCAGCTCGAACGACGTGTCGGGCATCGACATCAGGTACGCCTCGGGCACCTTCTCGCCGTTCAGCTCCACCCTGCCGCCCTGACGGCGGTAGGCGAGATGGATCTCGTACTCGGTTCCGCTCCGGATGCTGACCTTCTGACCAAGCGATTGGTTGCCTTCGCGCAGCTTGGTCTCGGATGCCAGGAGCAGGTCGGTGTCGGGGACGAAGAACTCGTTCTTCCGTGAGGGCAGCAGGTACATGGTCGCCAGGAAGAGGCCGCCCTTGCTTTCGCCCTCGTTTCTGATTCCCAGCGTGAGGCATGCGAGCGAGACCGTGTCGAGGCCGTCCTTCGGCGTCGAGCCGTCGGTCGCGTAGCGGGAGACGTACTCGTTGTACGAGATGCGCTCGGCCGCCGTCACGCGCAGGGCGTACCCGTCGGTGTCCTCGCTCATGCGGTTCTCCTGGAAGGCGCCCTTAAGCTCGGCCCACTCCCCCATCTCATGGCCCACCACCTCGGTCGCGGGCCAGGCGCGGGCGTTCACCCACCACGTCCTGCCCGCCACGCCCGCGAGCAGCGCCGCGGACGCAAGGCCCGCGACGAGCCTCCGGCGCGATATCCCGCTCGTCTCACGCTTCACGGCCGGCCTCCTTGTCGCTCGCGCCACCCGACCCGTCAGCGTCACTCGCATCGGCGCCATCCGCGTCGGCGTCACCCGCACCGGCGGGCGTCACGACCTCGTGGCCGTCGACGTGCCCCTCGGCGAGATGCCACACCTCGTCGCAGAGCGAGCGTGTCAGGTCGGCGTCGTGGCTCGCCATCACCACCGTCGCGCCGCGGTCGCGAGCCGCCTTGATCTGCGCCACCGCCAGCTCGACGCCGCTCACGTCGAGCGCATTGGTGGGCTCGTCGAGCATCACCACCTCGGGGCGCTCCATCACCGCCGCGGCGATGCCCAGGCGCTGCTTCATGCCCAGCGAGTACTTGCGGTATTTGCGTCGGTCGTCGGGGTCGAGGCCCATGGCCGAGATGGCCGCGCGTATGTCCTCCTCGCTCGCCACGCCGCGGATCGACGCGAGCAGCTCCAGGTTGCGCAGGCCCGTGTACCCGTCCAGGAACGCCGGGCCCTCCAGCAGCAGCCCGATCGAGGTGCCGTCGTCGCTCAGGTCGTGCCTGCCGTCGGCGTGCGCCCAGACGTCGACGCCGTTGACAAGGACCTCGCCGCTCGTCGGCCTCATGAGCCCCGCGATGGCGCGCATGAGCATGGTCTTGCCGCTCCCGTTGGGCCCCACCAGGCCCGTGACGCGCCCTGAGGGCATGTCCATCGTGACGTCGTCGAGCACCGTGGTGGAGCCGATCACCTTGGTCAGATGCCGAATCTCGATCACTGGTCGTCACCTCCCCTTCCCAAAATATCCCTGCGGGAAAAGACCAGCCCGCCCAGCAGAACCGCCGCGACGCCCACGACGAGCGCCAGCACGGCCCCGACCCACGGGTGGAACCCCGCCCTCATCAGCACGTCGGTGCGGGCGAGCATCAGGTACTCGCCCGGCAGCCACCACATGCGAAAGTACGCCGAGAAGAACAGCACCGAGACGCCCGCGAACATCCCCACAACAGGATGCACGAGCAGCGCGACGGCCGACTGGACCAGCAGGACCGCCGCCAGCGACGCCCCAAGCGCGAGCATCGCCGGCCCGATGTCGATGGAGGCGTCCTCGGCGGCGGCGGCCTCGAACTCGCCCGACGCGACGAGGCTGGCGGCGGCGTTCGTCGCCTCGTTGCGGCCGGCGTTCAGCGTCGAGGCGACGCCCGGCCGCACGCCGAGCTCGAACTCGCCGCCCAAAGCCAGCGTGAAGACCCCCGCCATCGCAAGGGTGACCATCCAGCACACCAGGGCCATCGCGATAACCCACCCGCACTTCGCCAGCCACCACGACCAGCGGCTCCGGGAGGCAACGATCATATGTGACCCCATCCCGCCAAGGTCGCGGAACGGGTAGTCGACCGTCGCGTACAGCGCGCACACGAGGAGCGCGAACCACGCCATGGGGAACTGGAACGGCTCCCCCTGCTCGGGCACATAGGGAAGCATCCCGCGCCACATGCACAGGAGGGCCTCGCCCATCGTGAACGAGGATCCGAGCGCCTGAGGAAACAGAACGGCAAGCACCACGCACGAGAGGAACAGCGCGAGCGCCACCATGAAGGCGAACAGCGCGAGACGGGGGACGGCCGTGACGAACCCGTAGCGCAGGTCGCTCGCCAGCAGCCTCCCGAACGCACGGAAGCGCAGGCTTGGAAGAACGCCAGCGTGACTTTTCATAGGACGTCACGTCCTCGTGTGAGACGCGGCACCGCGACGGAGACAAGCAGCATCACCGCGAGCCCCAGGGCGACCGCACCCCAGTCGTAGTAGAACTGGTCGCCGCGCGCCTTGAGCTGGTCAAGTATGGTGAGGGCGCCCAGCTGCACCCCGCTGAGCACATAGAGGTTCTCCGAGACGTACTTGATCGCGATGAGCCCGATGTAGGGCAGTGCCACGATGGCGACGCGGTTGCGCATGAAGCGCGAGAGGGCCAGCACCGTCGTGCCCCACAGCCCCGCCAGCACAAAGTCGAGCACCACGCGAACCGCCACGTAGGCGGGCGCGCAGGTGTAGAACAGGTTGGAGAGGAACACCTTGGTCCACAGGCCCGTGTAGACCACGCCCACGATGTCGGGCGGGTAGGCCGGGACGAGGCACAGGACGACCGCCAGGTTCACCAGCAGCGGAACGGCGACCACGATACCACTGACGACAAAAGTCGCAAGGCCCTTCGCACGGTCCCACTCGGCGCGCGGCGCCCGGGTCAGGATGGAGGCCGCATAGCCTTTCCTCACATCGGAGCGCCACGACCATGCATACGAGAGCCCTATCAGCAGCGGCGCGGAGAAGAAGAACAGGTTGGGGACCGAGCGCATCACCGCCATGGGCATCCACTCGGTGAAAGCCCCCTTGGCGAACTGGTCGGCATACGTTTCTTCTATGTGGGCAACACCCTCGTCGAAGAACGTCCAGAAATCGAGCGTCGCCTCCACCGCCGCCGCGAGGGCGAGGGCGACGCCTATGACCAGGCAGGTCAGCGTGAGCCGGTTGCCCAGCGCGCGGCGCATCTCGAGCCTAATCAGCGGACTCATGCGAGCCACCGCCCGAGGAAGAGCCGCCCGAAGATGCTCCGTCAGAGCCGAGGCCGAGCTCGAAGGTCACGGGGCCGGGCATGGTGGCGGAGAGGGACGGGCGGAGGATGATGTCCGAAAGATCGCGCGAACCGTCGACCCACCAGCCGATGGTCAGCGTGCGCGTCTCGCCCTGGGCGAGCGAATAATTGTTGCTATTGGGCGACTGGGGATCGAGACCTTCGGGCGCTCCGTCGAACGTGGCGAGGGTGCCGCTCGCCATAGCGATATCACCCCGGTAGATGGGGCGGAACGCGTCGATCGAGAAGTAATCCCACACGGTGGCGGCGTCAAAGCCCGGCGTCGCGTCCGCATTCGTCACGGTGACGTGCATGACGAGCAAAAGGGGCGACGACCCAACCGACTCCGGCGGGTTCTCGTTAAGGACGGCCCCCAAGTCGCATGCCGCCTGGGCCTCGGCGAGCGTAGCGTACAGCGCCGCGTCGTCGACGGTGACCTCGAGCGTCCCGGTCCAGGCGACAGACCTAGGGACATTCATCTCGATCTTTTCGCCCGTGTAGCTGTTGGTGATGGCGATCTTTGCGTCGGCGAGGTTTGCCAGGGAGCACGTCTCGCCGATGGAGACCGTCTTCCTGTACGGGGCGAGCTGCTCCTCGTATTCTGCGAGCGCCTTCTCCTCTTTCGACATATTCGCCTCCATCTCCTCCTCGCTCGGCATGGAGACGTCGTCGGCGGAGCCCTCAGGCTGGTACATCCCGCCGGCAGAGGACGGCTGCGCTTCGGCGGCCTCG
>CAYMHQ010000143.1:0-7516 GCA_964390275.1 uncultured Coriobacteriaceae bacterium | reverse complement strand
GTCGACGGCGGCCTGAGGATCGAGGCGCGCGAGGGCGTCGTCCTGACCGTGACCGGCAACACCGCCGCTTACGACTACGACGGCAAGGCTAAGACGGTCGAGGGCTACACGTTCTCGAGCAACGACCCGATCTTCACCGAGGCCGACTGGTACTTCGACGGCACCGCCTCCGTGACCGCCACGAACCCCGGCACCTACGCCATGGGCCTCGCGGCCGACCAGTTCTCCGTCGCCAGCAAGAACTTCGCGAACGTGAAGTTCGTCGTGACCGACGGCCAGCTCGTCATCACGGGCGAGTCCATCCCCAAGACGGGCGACGACACGAACGCCGCCCTGCCGGTCGCCGCGGCCGCCGCGGGCGTCGTCGCGATCTGCGCCGGCGTTGCGCTCGTCCGCAGGCAGCAGCGCAGCTAGCGGGCAGCGCGTGAGCGCGAACGCGGGTCTGGCGGCAGGCGCCACAGCGTTCTGGCTGGTATAAGGACAGGCTGAGCCAGACATAGGCGGGCCATCAGCCCCCAGCACGGCACGAACGTGAGGCCGGGTCCCGGGATTTCCGGGGCCCGGCCTCTTTGTTGACCGGCGAGCGGGGTGACGGGGACGAGCGCGGGATATGGGGGAGGTCTGGCGATTCCGCCGCCCCGGCCCGCCGCCCACCGTACGTCCACGCCCCTTTGCTACCCTGCGGCCACGGAATATTGCCACCTGCCACATCACCCGCCGCGCACTCCGCGCATCCGCCGGGCCCTGTTCGAGAAAGCGAGCCGCCATGACCACGTTCGACGAGTCCTCCTTCGAAGCCGCCTCCGCCGATCGCACTGCTTCCGCTCCCGCTGCTGCCTGCGTCACTCGCATGTTTGCGAGGCGCGAGGCGGTCGCGCTCGGTGCGGTCTCGGCCCTCGGCGCGGCGGTGAGTGCGCTGCCCGTCCGCTCGGCCGAGGCCTCCGACATCCTCGGCGTGGTCGAGACGCTCGGCGAGCTCGTCGAACAGCTGGTCACCGAGGCCAACGAGATCGTCGACGCGTTCGGCGCGTACGACTTCCCCCGCCTCAAGGAGCACGTGGACGCGGCCGCCGTCATCACGGCGAGCATGAAGGACGAGGTCTCGGGATGGGTCTGGGGCGTCGCGGAGTTCGTGCCGGTGTACGGCGGCGACATCCGCAAGGCGAGGACCCTCATCGGCATGCTGGCCGAGATCATGAACGTCGCGCTGGTCCCGGCGGCCGACGCGCTCGCGACCACCTCGTTCGAGCAGCTGGTGGTGCGGACCTCGAGCGGCGTGTCGATTGACGGCGACATTCTCACCGAGCTGATTCGGATCGCCGAGGAGACCGTCCCCGTCTTGCAGAGCGACGTCGAGGAGATCCAGGGGTTCTCCGACTTTGCGGTCGAGGAGCTGCAGGAGGCGTTTGTCGAGGCGCGCGACGTCCTCGACGACGTGAGCCGCTGGCTCTCACTCGCGGGGCGGGCGCTGCCGGCCATTCGGTCGCTCGCCGGGTGTGACGGCGCGACGCGGAACTTCCTCATCGTGGTGCAGGACAACGGCCGCGTCCTCTCGACGGGCGGCCGCCCGGGCGCTGTGGGGACCCTCACGGCGGAGAACGGCGACCTCGTGCTTCAGGGCTTCTCCGCGCCCGACGTCTATCTGCCCGCCGGCTCCGCGACTGGCTCCGCGTCGGGTTCCGCGGCTGCGGGCGAGCTTTCCGAGGACGAGCTGGCGCTGTTCGGCTCCGTCGTGGCCGAGGACCCCTGCGCCGCGGGCCGCATCCCCCACTTCCCGAGCGCGGCGGCCGTCTGGCGCGACGCTGCCTCGGCGGCCGCGGGCGTCGAGTTCGACACGGTGGTCGCCGTTGACCCGGTGTTCGTGGGGCGCGTCCTCGAGATGTGCGGGTCGTCCTGGTCGCCCGAGGGGCTGGCGGGGTACGCGGCCGCGGGCGAGGGCGGCGCCGAGGACGAGGCCGGGTTCGTCGAGGCGGCCGAGAGCTCGTTCGACGCCGTGCTCGACGACATCGTCAGCTGCGACTTCGCCGAGCTTGTGAGCGTGGTGTCGCGCGGCGTTCGCGAGCGGCGCCTCAACGTGTGGAGCTCGGACGACGACGAGGAGGCGCTGTTCGAGGACCTGGGGTGCGCGGGCTCGCTCTCGGGCGAGCGCGCCGGGGCGAAGGTTGGCGTCTTCCTGTCCGGCGACGCGTACGGGGCCGACGCCCCGGCGGCCGCCCGCTGGCTCGAGCGGTCGTTCGCGTTCACCGGCTCGCGGCAGGGCGGGAGCGGGGAGACGATCGTCTCGGCGACGCTCACCGTGCGCAACGCCACACCCTCCGAGATAGCCGCGCTCGCCGAGGGTTCCGCCGGCTCCGTGGATGGCTCCTCCGACGAGGCCTCCCTCACGCCGAGCCTGACCCTCTTTGCCTACGCTCCCGCCGGCGGGTCGTTCTCAAGCTTCACCGCCGGGGCGTCCACGGTTTCGGGCGCCTCCACGACAGTCGAGGAGGCGAGCCATATGGGCCGTGACCTGTTCGTCTGCGAGTTCAGCCTGCTGCCGGGCGAGTCGGTCGAGTTCTCGTGCGACATCGTCGCGCCGGTGACTGGCAGCGGCTCCGGGACCGTGTCCGTCGGGTTCGACACGAGCGGCGAGCAGGTGTATCTGGTGGAGGGCGACGGCTCCGAGACCGTGACCATCGGCCTCGACGCGACGCCCCTGTGCGCTATGCCGTAGGGGTCGAGGCCGTCCCGTCCGGGCAGGATGTCCCGTCCATGACGCCATACTTCAGCTTGAGGCGCTCGAGCTTGTCGAGCAGGGGGCGCCCCAGGATGAGCATGGTGAGGGCGCACGAGACCGCGTGCCGCAGGTTGACGGGGACGCCGGCCGCGAACACGCCCAGCACGGACGCGGGGGTGATGGTCGTGATCATCGTGAAGACGGAGCAGCAGTCGAGGAGCGGCCCCACGACCAGCATGATCGCGAGAAAGCCGAACACGGCGAGCACGGCGGGGTTCCTGCGCGCCCTCTGACGCCGCGCCTCGCGTTGCACCTCGCGCCTGCCCCGGAAGATCGCCCCCGCGAGGAACCCTCCGAGGCCGTACGCCATCATCTGCCAGGGGGTCCACGGGCCCTGCCCGAAGAAGAAGTTGCTTGCGAACGCGGCGACGGCGCCGGTGAGGAAGCCGGCCTCGGCCCCGAAGGCGATCCCCGTTATCATGATGATGCCCGTGATCGGCTTGAACCCGGGCAGGAAGGCGAACGCGACGCGCGACACGGCGGCCAGGGCCGACATCACCGCGACCGTCACCAGCTCGCGCGTCTGGGGCCGGCGCGACTCGAACGAGAAGAAGAACGGCAGCATCGTCTCGACCACGACGAGCGTGCTCGTGAGGTAGTACCAGCGCCCGGGCAGCCTGGTGCCGAGGTAGAGCGTGGCGGGGATCGCGACGAGGATGACGGCTGCCGAGAAGAGCGCGGTCCGCGTCCGGTGCGTCAGGGTGCGCCGCGCGGTGTCGCAGTCGGGTCGGGCCGGGCTTACGGGCATCACGGGCGACCTCCCTGCCCGGAACCCTCTCCCTCGCGTTTCTCTTGCGCCTGCGATGCCCGTGCCTGCTGCGCCTGCGCCTCTCGGACGTGTTCGACCAGCTCGGGGACCGTGACGGCGCCGGGGAACACGGTCCGGCACATGCGGCTCGCGGCGGTGGTGTAGAACCTGTTCGTCCCGAAGACCCGCCGCGCGTCGCCCACGGTCGCCACGCCGCCCCCGAACATCAGCGCGACGAGGTCGGCGTGCTCGGCGCAGAACTCAACGTCGTGCGAGGCGGCGACGACGGTGACCCCGCGGCCGACGAGGTCGCGGACGAGGTGGGCGAACCGGTCCTTGAACACGCCGTCCATCCCCTTGGTCGGCTCGTCGAGCAGCAGCAGCCTGGGCTGGGCGAGCAGGACCTTCGCGAGTGCGACGCGCTGCTGCTCGCCGCCGGAGAGGTCCCAGGGGTGCGCGTCCATGAGGCCGGCAACCTCGCACGCGTCCACGGCGGAGCGCAGCGTCTCGTCGTCGGCGCCCATCTCGGCCAGGTCTTCGCGCACCGTCCTCTTCACAAAGAGAGTCCGCGGGTCCTGGGGGAGCATGGCCGCGCGACCGGGGGCGCCTGACGTCCGCGTGCGCCGCCCCAGCCGCTCGCCGAACACCTCGACGCC
The DNA here is from genome assembly GCA_964390275.1 of uncultured Coriobacteriaceae bacterium. Classification (GTDB taxonomy): domain Bacteria; phylum Actinomycetota; class Coriobacteriia; order Coriobacteriales; family UMGS124; genus CAYMHQ01. Next base: position 3,336 of record CAYMHQ010000143.1, on the reverse strand, counting down.
GCCCCGGTACGGCGCGCAGACGCCGCACGCGATCTTGAGGAGCGTCGTCTTGCCCGTCCCGTTGCCGCCGAGCAGCGCGAGGAAGCTTCCCTGCGGGACGTCGAGGTCGAGGCCCCTGAGCACGTCGTCGCCGTTCCTCTCGTAGCGGAACCACGCGTCGCGGATGCGCAGCGCGGGGGACTCGGATGAGGAGTCGCCGGGGGAGGGACGGCCGAGGGGCGTGTCGCTGGCGGTCGCCTCGCCGGGAGATACGTCGCCGAAGACGTCGGACTTCCTCTGCAGGCGGACCGCCTCAACGCGCTCGGGGAACGACCGCTCCAGCCAGGCCTTTCCCTCGCGAACGGAGACGGGGCAGGCGTCGGCGGAGTCAACGCCGCCGGTCCCGTAGAACACCCGCGCGGCGGCGGGCATCGAGGAGAGCATGCCGTTGCCGGTTGCGTGGAGCGTCGCGGCGACCTCGCGGGGGGTCCCGTCGGCCGCGACTCGCCCGCGCTCGAGCACGACGAGCCGGTCGGCGACGGGGCAGACCTCCTCCAGGCGGTGCTCGGAGATGACGACCGTCGTGCCGAGCTCCCGGTTGATGCGCTCGACCGCGTTGAGGAACGCCATGGCGGCGACGGGGTCGAGCTGGCTCGTCGGCTCGTCGAGGATGAGCGCCTCGGGCTGCATGACCATCACGCTCGCGAGGTTCAGCAGCTGCAGCTGTCCGCCCGAGAGCCCTGCCACGTCGCGCTCGAACCAGCCTTGGATGCCGAAATAGCTCGCCGTCTCAGCGACTCGTGAGCGCATGACCTGCGGGTCGCAGCCGACGTTCTCGAGGCCGAACGCGAACTCGTGCCACACCTTGTCGCAGACCACCTGGTCGGAGGGGCTCTGCATGACGAAGCCGATGCGAACCGCCTGTTCGCGCAGGTCGAGGCTCTCGACGGGCGCCCCGTCGAGCAGGACGCGCCCCTCGCGCGCGCCGTGGGGTGCGAGGACGGGCTTGAGGTGCCTGAGCAGCGTCGTCTTGCCGCAGCCGCTCCGCCCGCAGAGCACGGTGTACGACCCGCGCTCGAGCGAGAGGGTCACGCCGTCGAGGGCGACCTTCCGCCCGCCGGCCGACCAGGGCATCTCGGGATACGCGAAGCTCAGATTCTCGATATCGAAATGCGCCATCGCGCCGCCTCCTCGAGATGCAGTGCCGTAGGGATGAGCAGAAGCGCGCAGTACGCCGCGAAACCCCAGGTCAGAGGCTCGACCGAGAGCGAGGGGATGAACGCGACGCCCGTGCCGCCCGCCGCCGCCACGCTCGCCCCCAGCGTCGCAATCGCGACGAGGAGCCCGGCGTCGCCCGGCGTGAAGCGGTACTGCCTGAACGTCGTGCGGCGACCGGCGCCGTACCCCCGCGCCCGCATGGAGTCCGAGGTGGTCATGCTGCCTTCGAGCGCCAGGTCGGTCAGCGTCGACAGCGCCGCCCCGCCCTCGGCGACCTTCTCGCGCACGGTCCCCGGTTCCACGAGCCCCCTCCCGATCGACCGCCGCGCGTCGAGGACCCGCCCCGCCTTGCGCATCACATCCGGGATCGCCCGGAGCGTCATGACGAGCAGGAGCGAGAGCGCGGGCGCGAGGCGGCCGAACAGGCTGGTCAGCTTGTCGCTCGTGAGCACGTCGCCCAGACACGCGAACCAGACCATCATCGCGCAGAACATCGCGCCCAGGTCGGCCCCGTAGCACAGCGCCTCGAGCGTGTAGCGTCGTCCCAGGTAGACGAAGAGAACGGTGTCCCCGGCCGTGTTGAAGACCGGGTTGAGCACGGCGATGAGGAGGGCGACGGGGAGGGTTCCCGCAAGCACGCCCCAGCCCCCGCGCCCGCGGAGCAGCAGCCGGTACGCCGCGCCCCCCGCGAGGCTCGCCGCCAGGAACGCCGGGTGCTGGATGACCACGGTGCATCCTATGACGACGGCGAAGAAGGCGAGGCAGACCGCGGGATGCCGGTTCGCGAGCGCGTCGTGCCGCGGCCGGGGGTTCCGCGGGAGGGCTGCCGAGGACACCGCGGTCGCTGCGGTCGCCGCCGTCCCAAGGACCGGCTTCGTCTCGGACTGCCGCCTCATCCCCCTCACCGCCTTCCGTCTCCGTCGTTGTACCTGTCTCCGCATTCGTCTTCGCGTCCGTCCCGACTCTCGCCGCGGACGTCCGATAGTATGCCATGACGGCCCCTCCGCCGCCCGCCGCCGGCGCCCGGACAGTGTGAAAAGTGTCGAAAGCGTCCTTTTCACGCTATCGGCCCCTCCGCGCGCCGCGCCGATTGAAAGCCGCGCGCGCTGATGGCACAATGGCGCACGCCGTTCGGGGAAACAGGTGGGAATCCTGTACGAGTCCGTCGCCGTGTAGCGCATCAGACACCGAGCATCGAGGTCGAAGTGGCTTTCTCACCCGGCGCCGCAAAGCCGGGGACGCGCCATTGGGCGTCGGTCGGGCTGTCCCTTTTCTGGGGCGCGCCCGAGGACGCCCGAGAAGGCGGAGAGCCATGCGCGAAGTCGAAATATCCGTGCGGCAAAGCCCTTGCACGTACTGCGGCAACCGGTAAAAGGGAAATGCGATTCGAAGGAGTGTGCATCATGAAAGCAACGAAAGACCTGTTCAGCAGGGTAGGGGAGCAGACTTCCCCGGCGTCGGGTGCGGCCGGCGTCCAGACGGGCCGAAGCCTGAGGAGCGTCCTGGCGACGACGCTGTGCGCCGCGCTGTTCGCGCTCACGGCGCTCGGCATGGCGGGCTGCGGCAGCGACGCCGCGTCCACCTCGACCTCGACCGACGGGGCCGACGCGACCGCGACGACTGCCGCGACCGAGTCGACGGCATCCACCGAGGCGACCGCCGCGACCATCACCGGCGGGGAGACCCTGGGCGAGGGCGCGACCGAGTTCACCTTCACCGTGGTCGACGCCGAGGGCAACGAGGTCTCGGCGACAATCGCCACCGACGAGACGACCGTGGGCGCCGCGCTCCAGAAGCTCGGCCTCATCGCGGGCGACGACAGCGAGTACGGCCTGTACGTGAAGACCGTGAACGGTACCACCGTCGACTACGACAAGGACGGCAAGTACTGGGCGTTCTACATCGACGGCGAGTACGCCTCCACCGGCGTCGACTCGACCGACGTCACCGCCGGCTCGACCTACACGTTCAAGGTCGAGTAGAGCGTTAGGGAGTATAGCCCGGCGATAGGGCCAACGACGCGCTGACCTGCGCTAACGAACTGACCTGCGCCAACGAGTCCCCAGGCCGCCCCGTGTACCGGCGAGATGCCGGCGCGCGGGGCGGCCTTCTGTTTCTGGCGGGGGCGGCGGCCTGCCG
>CAYMHQ010000142.1:6289-7560 GCA_964390275.1 uncultured Coriobacteriaceae bacterium | reverse complement strand
TTTGGTCAAAATTCCGAAAAAGCGATTCCAGCCGCAGCCGTCCCTCGCTTGGTCGTGCCCACAGGTCTCGTCGTGTGTCGCGAGCCCCTCCTTCTCGTCAGCTGTCAAACTCTCGTAAAAATCCTTCCCACGCGCGATTTCAATGTGATATCATCCCGATATCGCACGGAGCGAGCAGGGGCCAGCCGCCCGCCACCGCCCCGTCGACGCCGGCCCGGGACTGCCGCGCCGGCACACACGCGATTCGAGGAGGAAACGCCATGTCGCAGGTAGACGACCGCAATGTCGCAACGCTGACCGGTAGCCAGAACGGGAGCCAACTCGGGACATCGAGGATCGAGCCGACGCAGGAGATCACCCGCAAGACGCGCAGCGGATGGGGGATGCTCGCCCTCACCATCGTGATGCTCGTCGGCGGACTCGCGCTCGCCATCTCGCTGATTGCTGGGGCCGAGGGCGGCGCGGGGTACAGCGCGCTCAGCGTGGTCGGCGTCATCGTCGGATTCATCATCGCCGTGGTGGCGTGCCTCATGTTCGCCGGCTTCGTGACCATCCAGCCCAACCAGGCGCGCGTGCTCGTGCTGTTCGGGTCGTACCGCGGCACGGCGAAGGAGACCGGCCTGCGCTGGGTCAACCCCTTCTACACCAAGACGAAGGTCTCGCTGCGCGCACGGACCCTCAACGGCGAGCATCTCAAGGTGAACGACAAGCTCGGCAACCCCATCGAGATCGCCAACGTCACGGTGTGGCACGTCGACGACACGGCCAAGGCGGTCTTCGACGTCGACAACTACGAGGAGTTCGTCGCGGCCCAGAGCGAGACGGCGCTGCGGCACGTGGCGAGCCTGTACGCATACGACCACATGAACGCCGACGACGCACTGAGCAGCGAGATTACTCTGCGCAGCAACATCGCCGAGGTGAGCGACGTCCTCAAGCGCGAACTCTCCGAGCGGCTCTGCGTGGCCGGTGTCACCGTCGACGACGCGCGCCTCACGCACCTGGCCTACGCGCCCGAGATCGCTCAGGCCATGCTGCGCCGCCAGCAGGCCGACGCCGTGATTTCCGCCCGCTCGAAGATTGTGCGCGGCGCGGTGGACATGGTCGAGATGGCGCTTAACGAGCTCTCGGAGAAGCATCTCGTCGACCTCGACGACGAGCGCAAGGCCGCGATGGTGAGCAACCTGCTCGTGGTGCTGTGCGGTGACTCCGAGGCCCAGCCCGTGGTGAACGCGGGGACGCTGTACCAGTAGGCGACCTGGGCCGGCGGC
>CAYMHQ010000142.1:2304-6189 GCA_964390275.1 uncultured Coriobacteriaceae bacterium | reverse complement strand
CCCCGCGGGTCCTTCCGCCTCGGCTACAGGAAGAACAGCAGCGAGTCGAGGATGAACAGCGGGATGAGGATCGAGCACGACCATCCCATGTAGCCAAAGAACGAGGGCATCTTGGTCCCCTTCATCTCGGCGATGTTCTTCACCAGGAAGTTGGGGGCGTTGCCGATGTAGGTGTTCGCGCCCATGAAGACCGCGCCGGCCGAGATGGCAAGCAGCTCCTGAACCGCCACGGTGCCCACGGTCGTCGCGACGCCCTCGGTCGCCCCAAGCGCGCCGGCGGTGGTCATGAACACCACGTAGGTGGGCGAGTTGTCAAGGAACGACGAGAGCGCGCCGGTCGCCCAGAAGAACTTGAGCGGCGAGTCGATGCCGAGCGCCGCGCCGTTCGCGCGCAGCAGGATGAGCGCCGGGATCATCGTGATGAAGATGCCGATGAACAGCTTGGCGACCTCGGCGATGGGCCCGTACGCGAACTCGTTGTGCTCGCGGCAGTGGCGCGGCGTCGTGGCGAGCGACAGGACGGTGGCGATCAGGATGAGGCCGATCTGCACGAAGAAGTTGAGCCCCAGGTAGATGTCGTCGAACAGGTGGACGCGCACGGTCTGGCTCACGTCGGAGAGCGTGCCGTTGAGGATGACGGCCACGATGATGAGCGCGATGAAGATGAAGTTGTGCGCGCCGTCGATGTGCAGCTTCTCGGGCGTCTCGCCGGGCGCGACCAGGTCGGCGGGCGAGCGGCCCTCGGCGGTCTCCTTCTTCATGAAGTGGCGGTCGATAAAGACGAACACGACGCACAGCACAACGGTGTTCACCAGCAGCAGCGGCCAGATGTGCTGCATCGTCCAGAAGAACGGCACGCCGCGCAGGTAGCCCAGGAACAGGGGCGGGTCGCCGAGGGGCGTGAGGCAGCCGCCGATGTTGGCGACCAGGAAGATGAAGAAGATGACGATGTGCGCCTTGTTCTTGCGCCAGGCGTTCGCGCGCAGGAGCGGACGGACGAGCAGCATGGCCGAGCCCGTGGTGCCGATCCAGCTCGACAGCACGGTGCCGATGACCAGCATAATCACGTTGTTGCGCGTGGTGCCGGCGATGAGCCCCTTGATCGCGATGCCTCCCGCGACCACGAACAGGCCGAACAGCAGCACGATGAACGGGACATAGTCGAGCAGGACGGTCTCGGTGAGCTCGTAGAGGAGCTCATGCCCGCCGTACGCGATGGCGAACGGGATGCAGAACAGCAGCGACCATCCGGCGGCGACGAGCAGCTGATGGCGCTCGTACCACGCGGGGATCACCAGCGGCATGATGGCGATCGACAGGAGCATGCCCACGAACGGGATGATGCTCCAGATGGGTAGGGTCGATGCGATGTCCATATGCGGACCTCCTTGGTGCCCCTCGTAGCTGGGCGGATGGGAATCGACTGCGGGCAAAGCGACTACGGATACTACACGCGTGCAATCAGACGACATACCGAGGTGCCGGTGGGTCGTCTTGAAATTCATGGATGATAGCAGAATCCGGCCGAAAGATTCTCCGCAGTTGTGGCGGAGTCGGCATGCGGCGAGGATGGACCTCCCGTTCGTCCTTGTCGCACGCTTGTCCCCTCGTTTACGCGAAGAAGGTCACGACTTCGCCGCCCGCCTGCCCGCTCGTGGGTGTCGCCACTGCCACATGACGGCCCCCGAAGGCGATGCCGTAGCGGAGGGGCTCCGGGTTCGACTCCGGGTCGGACTCTTGGATCGCGCGGCGACTGTAGTCCCGGTCGGCAATCTGCTCAAGAGCCTCGATGGCGCGGTTTTCCAGCGCTTTCTGCAGCCCCTCGTCGCCGCTGGGCTTCTCTGCGCCGCCGACGTACTTGAACTCGAGCACGATGTCGGGTCGCTCGGATGACAGCGCCCTAAGAAGGATGTCGAAGTACCCGCGGCCTCCCTCTCGGTTGGAAATCGGGTCCGCGTAGCCGGGGACGCCGAACAGCAGTCCCAGCATCAGCATGTGGTAGCTGTTCTCCGAGGTCAGATCGCGGCAGCTCGCCGAGTCCACCAGCACGCTCTCGATGCGCGTCGCCAGCGTCTCGCCGTCGCCTTCCGCAAGCGCCCGCTGCAGCTCCCGCAGCCGCTCCCCGCCGCCTGCCTCGTTCGAGAAGCGGTCGACGACCTCGCCCCTGAACAGCTCGGCGATCTCGCGGTTGGGAATCTGCAGCCGCCGCTCAACGCGCGCGTTGTTGGGGGCCTGAGTGTCGTACGTGGTGAGGTAACCTGCCAGGTAGAGAAGGCTCCAGACGGCGTCGGTCGCCTCGCCTACCTCGGGAAACACGACGCCCAGGTCGAGCGGAGTCGTGACCGAGCCGCCCGGTTTCAGCAGGTTGAACAGCTGGCCGAGCCGCCGTGCGTCCGCCGAGGCGACCGCCTCCCCCACGACGGTGTTGCCCGACGTGTTGACCCAGTAGACGTCCGGCGTGCAGCCGAACCGGAGGTAGTTGAGTACCGACCACGGGTTGAAGATGTCCGCGTCGCCAAATCGGTAGCCGTCGTACCACGACCGTATCTCGGGGACCTTCTCGGCGTGCCCCAGGTAGCGCGCCAGCGCCTCGACGTCGGCGTGCGTGAACCCGAACCGCTCGTCGGAGTCGGTCGAGAGCGCGGTGCTCACGGTGAGGTTGTTGAGGTCGGTGAAGATCGACTCCTTCGCGATGCGCTGCACTCCCGTGAGACACCCGAACGCCAGGTCGTCGGACCCCTTGAACGCGCCGGTGAGCAGCCCCTTGAGGAAGGCGACGACCTCGTCGTAGTAGCTGCCCGCGTGCCCGGCGACGATGGGGACGTCGTATTCGTCCACCAGCACCGCCACGGGGACCCCATGATGTTTGTGCAGGTAGCGCATCAGCGCCAGCAGGGAGGTCGCGATCTCCCCGTAGTCCGCCTCGCCCGCGCAGACTCGCGCGAATTGGGCGCGCTCGAACCTGTTGAGGGCCTGGCTGTCGAGCAGGTAGCCGTGGCGTTGGTACTCGTAGGAGATCTTCTGGGCGATGACCTTGTACTCCTCCTGCCAGGAGGGCTTCTTCACGTCGTTGAAGCTCAGGAAGACGACGGGGTATGCGCCTTGAAAGACCCGGTAGCGTCCGCCGCGGGCGTCCCAGATGGCCAGGTTCTCGAACAGGGGCGCGCGGGACACGCCGTCCACGGGGCTCTCGATGAACGACTTGAGCATGGAGAGGCCGAGCGTCTTGCCAAAGCGACGAGGCCGGCAGTACAGGGTGACCGCGGCGCCGCTGTCGAGCACGTCGGCGATCAACAGGGATTTGTCGACGAAGACGGAGCGCTCGATCAGGCGCTCGAAGCTGTCGACCCCGATGGGAAGGCGCTGCTCGCCCAGCCGATCGGCGATGCGGACGCCGTTGCAGCGATAGATTCCGTCGGCAAAGGTTCCCTCGGAAATGGCCCCGTCGACATATGAGCGCTCATCCACGGCAGACCGTCCTTCCCTGCGACTCCGTTTGGCAGTGTGGTACAGACTACCATAGAATCCGAGGCCCGCGGCCCCCGGCGCGCCCGCCTCAGCACCCCGCCACAGTGGCCCGCCGCGGTGGATCCCGCGGTGCCCCGCCTCCGTCCCCGCGAGCCCGCCCCCCGCCCTCGCTGCTTCTGTCCCCCCCGCTCCCCCGCCCCCCCCCAACTTTAGTTGGGCAGCGCGACCCACTTTGTGTGGGTCCTCGCGCGACGAACGGGGCTGGCGGGGCGGCGGGCGGCGGTGCGAGAATGACCGGGCGCCCGAGGGGCGGGCGCAGGGAAACAAGGGAACAGGAACATAGGGAGAGGAACCGAATATGGAACTCACACGCAGGGACCTGCTTGCCGCAGGCGCCGCCACCGCCGCTGCCGCCGG
>CAYMHQ010000142.1:0-2204 GCA_964390275.1 uncultured Coriobacteriaceae bacterium | reverse complement strand
CGAGGAGTACAACTACACGTTCAACAACGGCCCGCTCACCTGCTCCGAGCAGCACGCCACCATCTCGGAGTACGACTGGACCTCGGGCAAGCTCTCCGTCTCCGAGATCGCCGAGGCCGCCAAGCTCGTCTCCGACGACGAGGCCCGCGCCATCCTCTTCAACGAGCCGCAGATCACCCAGGACTTCGTCAAGTCCGACGGCACCGTGATTCCGGCCATCTACGTGCAGCTTCGCAACCGCATCAACCGCATCGGCCTCGGCATCGGCGCCGAGATCGACGAGAACGCCTTCGACTTCTTCACCCACGAGGTCACCGAGGAGGAGGCCAAGTTCTACTGCGCGGTCCCCATGTTCCGCTTCTTCAACGACGAGGAGGCCGCCGAGGCCGCCGGCATCACCGTCGAGAAGGCCCGGGAGCTGCTCGACGCGCTGAGCTACCGCGGCTGGCTCAACCGTGTGACCCGCTGCGGCATCAACTTCTACCACACGCTCGCGTTCGCCCACGGCATCCTCGAGTTCACGCTCAACCGCTACTGCGCCGGCGCGGAGGGCAAGGAGGACTACGTCAAGGACATCTTCTCGATCCGCGGCGCCGACTACGGCTACACCTCGCGCAACCTCGGCAGCGCCATGTACTACACCGTCCCCGTGCAGCGTGACGTCATGGCCGACGCCGCCACGCAGGTGCTCCCGTTCTGCGACTGGGAGAACATCATCGACCGCAACGAGGTCATCGCCGTCATGCCCTGTCAGTGCCGCACGTTCACCCCGATCCTCGCGGGCGGCGAGCCCGGCGACTGGTGCGACCACCCCGTCGAGACCTGCATCTCGGTGGGCGAGCAGGCGCAGTACTACATCGAGAACAACCTCGGCCGCCAGATCGACAAGGACGAGGCCAAGCAGATCATCCAGCGCTCCGTCGACGCCGGCATGGTCATCCAGGTGATGAACACCAAGCAGTGCGACGTCATCTGCTCGTGCCACGGCGACTGCTGCGGCATCCTGCGCGGGTACATCGGCATGGAGGGCGACGTCGAGAACCTCAAGTACGTCTCCAACTACAAGCTCGAGGTCGACACCGACGCCTGCCTCAAGTGCGGCGCGTGCGCCGAGCGCTGCCCGCTGTTCACCATCACGATGGACGAGGAGACCGGCCTTCCCACCGTTGGCAACCTGTGCGTCCGCTGCGGCCAGTGCGCCACCGTCTGCCCCGCCGGCGCCCGCAAGCTCGTCCCGCTGCCCAAGGAGGAGCGCCTCACCACGATGGGCAACGACATGATCGACGACTACTACATCAAGTCGCTCGAGCGCGCCAAGCGCGGCTTCATCGTCGACTTCGACCCGGCCAAGGTGCAGTAGGGCGACTTCCGGGTAGGGGAGGCGTCCGAGGAAGGGCGTCCGAGTGGGGATGCCTTGCGAATAGGGCGCGTCCCGAGGGCGTTCGATTCCGGAAACCTTACGAGTTGATGAGGGTCTCCCGCTTCGCGACTGTCGAGAAGGCGGTCGGCGGGGCGGGAGACCCGGTTTGAGCTGGCGGGCGGGGCGCTCGTCGATGTGATGCCGGGGCGCGTGGCCAAAATCAGCCGTCTGCATGTCACTTTCGAAATCGGTGGTCAAAATCGGTTCCCTGCATGTCACTTTGCTCGCGCGGAGCCGATGGTCTCAAGCAAAACCCCTGGTAGATGGCTTGCGCATTATCACTTTTCGAAATGTTGGTCTGAAAAGTGACATGCAGAGGGCAGGTTTTGACCATCGATTATGGGATTGGCATGCAGGGAGCCGATTTTGTCCACCCGACGTTGTCGTCCGACAGCGGACCGACGTCGCTGCCCGAGCCGCTAATCCAGAAGGGGAGGACTTTCATGCACGAGATGTCGCTGGTACACAACGTGTTGGACATCGTGCTGGGCGAGTGCGAGGAAAAGGGGGTCGCCGCGGTCAAGTCGGTGTACCTGACCATCGGGGAGGGTCGCGACATCGTGGTGCCGCTCTTCGAAGGCCTGTTCCAGCACCTCGCCCGCGGTACCGTCGCCGCCGATGCGCAGGTGGTTATCCGCCGCGTGCCCCTCACCGTGCGCTGCGCGTGCGGCCACGTCTTCCCCATCGACATGCACGACGAGCGCACCTGGACCTGCGACGCCTGCGGCCAGAAGCAGCGCTATCGCATCCACTCGGGCATGGAGTTCATGGTGAGCGGCCTCGA
>CAYMHQ010000141.1:0-7579 GCA_964390275.1 uncultured Coriobacteriaceae bacterium | reverse complement strand
ATTGCGCGCCGCCGGTGAGCGCCATGCGGGGGTCCGCCGCACGGAGAGACCGTGCGGGCCGGACTCGAATGCAGTCCCAAGATTGACCGAAGACAGGAGACACCATGAGCACGACCCCGAGCACCCCCTCTCCCGCCCGCCGCAGCTTCGTCCTGGGCGCCGCCGCGACGACCGCCGTCGCAGCCGCCGCGACCTCGTCCATCGCCGCCGGCGCCGCGCTCGCCGACGAGGCCGCCGGCGAGGAGTGCCCCGCATGGCTCGGCCCCGAACCCCAGATCGACGAGGCCCAGATCTCCGAGACCGTCGACTGCGACGTGTGCGTCTGCGGCGGCGGCAACTCGGGCCTGTTCGCCGCGTGCTCGGCAGCCGAGAACGGCGCGAAGACCGTCATGCTCGAGCAGTTCGGCGAGAACGGCGGCAGCGGCGTGCGCGACGACCTCGCCGCCTACAACTCCAAGATCCAGCAGCAGGAGGGCTCGCCGCTCGATCCCATGGAGATGGGCCGCTACATCGCGATGCATAGCTCGTGGTACCAGAACCAGCGCCTCTTCAAGGTGTGGGTCGACGAGTCGGGCGAGACGATCGACTGGTACGCCGACCGCATGGCCGAAGGCGGGTACAACCTCAAGCACCAGCTTGTTAACCCGCCCGCCGACCAGGAGCGCAGCTTCTCGACCTGCTGCGGCGTCGACTGGGGCACCGACGGCATCGAGATGGGCTCCACCGAGAACAACGGCCAGTACATTCTGAACCCCTACGCCGAGAAGATCGGCATCGACTGCCGCTGGGAGACCTCGCTCGTTAAGTGCGTCAAGGAGGACGGCCGCGTGACCGGTGTCATCGCCCAGAAGGCCGACGGCACCTACCTGCGCGTCAACGCGGCCAAGGGCGTGATCCTGTGCTGCGGCGGCTACCTCGGCAACGCCGAGATGATGGAGGCCATCCAGCCCAACGTGAAGAAGGTCACCGTCTACAACTGGACCTGGCCGGGGACGAACGGCGTGGGCATCAAGGCCGGCATCTGGGCGGGCGGCCACCTCGACCCCGCGCACAGCGTGAGCTCGTGGGAACAGGGCCTCGTCGAACCCGACAAGACCGTTGCCGAGTGCCACGACACGATGGAGACGCTCTGGCTTGGCCCGCTGCCCTTCCTGCGCGTCAACCTCGACGGCAAGCGCTTCATGAACGAGAGCTCGTCGTTCGACGGCCTCGGCCACGCTCTGCAGTACCAGCCCGGTCACACCGCCGTGCAGATCATCGACTCCTCGTGGAAGGAGGACGCCGAGCAGTTCAACGTCTACGGCGCGCACCGCTACTTCCCCTACGACAACGGCCTGGCGCCGCTCTTCACCATCGACTACGTCGAGTCCGTCATGATGCCGCAGATCGAGCAGGGGCTCATCGTCCAGGCCGACACCATCGAGGAGCTGGCGGAGAAGATCGGCGTGCCCGCCGACAACCTCGTCGCGACCGTCGCGCGCTACAACGAGCTGGTCGCGGCGGGCGAGGACACCGACTTCGGCAAGCCTGCCTATCGTCTGAGCGCCATCGACGAGCCTCCCTACTACGCGGCGCGCTTTGCCGAGCAGGGCTCGCACACGATGGACGGCTTGGTGATCGACGAGGACATGAGGGTGCTCGACGACGACCTCCAGCCCATCCCCGGCCTCTTCGCCGCGGGCGACAACTCCGGCGCCTACCTGGGCGTCACCTATATGGGCAACGCCGCCGGCAACGCGGCCGGGCGCAGCATCACGTTCGGCAGGCACGCGGGTCGCGTCGCCGCGCTCGAGGGCTAAGCGGGCCAAGCGGGCTAGGCGCCGGGCGAAGAGTTCGAGCAAGCAATTCACGGCGGCCAATCGCGCCGGGCGGGCAGATGCTCGTCCGGCGCCTTTCGTATGCGGAGGGGCGACGACTGGCGGCGCCGTGACGAGATGGGGCGCGGTGAGATGGGGCGGAGCGAGATGGGGCGCGGCCTTTTCATGCATGTTGTACCTCCAACAGAACGGTGGCTGTGGACGCGTTAGGATGGTCCGCGTTGACCGGAGAGGAACGGAGGGCCGGGGTCTCTGAACTCGGCGGAGGAATGGGGGTTCGAATGCTGAGGACGATCGTCCATATCGACGAGGAACTGTGCAACGGCTGCGGTGCATGCGTCAACGCGTGCCACGAGGGGGCGATCGCCCTGGTGGACGGCAAGGCCCGCCTGATGCGCGACGACTACTGCGACGGCATGGGCGACTGCCTGCCCGCCTGCCCCATGAACGCCATCACGTTCGAGAAGCGCGAGGCGGCGGCGTACGACGAGGCTGCCGTGGCCCAGCATCTGGCGGCCCGCAAGCCCGCACCCGCGGCACCCACGCCCGCGATGTCCGCGCCCGCGGTGCCGCACGGGTGCCCGGGGAGCGCTCCGCGCGTCCTGCGCCCGCAGGCTGCGCCCGGGTTCGGGGCCGTTCCTGGAGCTGTTTCCGCAGGTCAGCCGCCTGTGTTCGGCACGGCGGCGGCGCCCGGCGGCAGGCCGGCGGCCCCGGTGTCCGGCGGGATGGGTGCGGCCGGCGTCGTTGACCCGCTCTCCGCGGCTGCCCAGGCGGCCGAGCCCTCGCAGCTCGCCCAGTGGCCGTGCCAGATCAAGCTCGTCTCGCCCAACTCGTCGTTCTTCCAGGGCGCCGACCTGCTCATCGCTGCCGACTGCACTGCGTTCGCCTGCGCGAGCTTCCACCGCACCCTCATGGCGGGGCGTGTCACGGTCATCGGCTGCCCCAAGCTTGACGCGGTGGACTACTCCGAGAAGCTCACAGCCATCCTCGCTGCCAACGACATCCGCAGCGTGACCCTGGCGCGCATGGAGGTCCCGTGCTGCGGCGCCCTCGCCTCGGCCGCCCAGCGCGCCATCGCGGCGAGCGGCAAGGACATCCCCTTCGCCATCGTGACCATCTCGTGCGACGGGCGGATCCTGTAGACCTGGCTCCCGAAGGGAATCCCGAAGGCCCATGCGGCCCGTGCGGACACCCGTCCCGCGGGCCGTTTTTTGTGGGGCGCGTTCGTTCCGGCGCTCGCACCGCGCCGCCTCAGGGTGTAAGGTGTGCGGACCGTCCGTGGCAAGGAGAGGGGAGCGCCCCCGATGGCGACCTATGATATCGACCCGCAGCTTTCGAGCCTCGCGCATATGAAGCCTCCGTTCAACCGAGCGTCTGTCATGGCGAGCGAGCTGGTGCTGGGCCCGCTGATCAACAAGGAACGCTCCGACGAGCGCGTCTCCGTGGCGCGCATCGACGTTCCCGCGCGCGACGGCGCCACGGTGAGGACGGTCCTCTACACGCCCGTCGCCGCATCCGATTCCGCCACTGCCTCACCCGCTCCCGAGAGTCCGCTTCCCTGCCTGCTTTACATCCACGGCGGGGCGTTCGCCATGAGGGGCGCCGGCTATCACTACCAGCTGGCCCGCACCTATGCCGAGCGGCTCGGATGCCTCGTGCTTTACGTGGACTACCGCCTTGCGCCTGCCAACCCGTTCCCCACCCCTCTTTACGACTGCCTCGACGCGCTCGCCTGGTTGCTGGGCCGGAGCGTCGCGACGGCCGAGAAGACCGCCGGTCCCAACGGGGAGGCCGTGGTGCCCGAAGCCCCTCAGGTCGACCTCGCCCGCATCGCGATCGGGGGAGACAGCGCCGGCGGTGCGCTTGCGGCGTCGCTCGTTTACGCGGCCCGCGACGAGCTGGGCTTTACCCCCTGCGCGCAGATGCTCGTCTATCCCATGGCCGACCTCCACGCGCACGGCGAGTCCATGGAACTCTACGTTGACACGCCCATGTTCAACGCTCGCCAGGCGCCGACTTCCTGGGACTTCTACCTGGGGAAAGACGGTTCGCGCACGCCTGAGGCGCAACGCCTGCTCGACGAGCATCCCGAGTACGCTTGGCCTGCCGCGGCCGCGGAGAACCCGATTGACTCCGGACGCCGCGACCTCATGGAAGGCCTTCCGCCCGCCTACGTCGAGACGTGCGAGTTCGACTGTCTGCACGACGAGGGGCTCGCCTATGCGCGGGCCCTTGAGGCGGCGGGCGTCGACGTCGACCTCAACGAGACGCACCGCACCGTCCACGGCTACGACTTCATCCTCGACTGCGACCTCACCCGCGACGCAATCGCCCGTCGCTGCGCTTTCTTGCGCAGGTGGATGGGGACGCGGAGGTAGCAGTTGAGGGAACTGCTAGAAACTGAATGGCACGGTGCTTGCTAAGGGTTTCGAAATTGAATCGTTTCCCTTGCGGTCAATTTACGCTCGGATAGCCTGAAGCGAGTCATCTGATTTTGTCGGAATCTCTTGCTGCGACATTGCGACTTCGAGTCGCGGCCGGCCACAATGTTTGGGCGCGTTCTTTCGAGACTCCACGCTTGAGCAGGTAACATAGGTTCTTCGACCGCTCCGGTAGCCTTCGAGAAGCCCGGAATCCAGCATATGTGTTACGCGCCCGGCGGATACGCCCAGCTCACGAGCAGCCTGTGCTGCTGACATGACGGGTCCCTCTACTACCCATGACGGGTCCGCATCGAAGCAGATATATGCACGCTCAGATCCAGCCGGGGGGTCTTCCTTGCGATACGAAGGTATCGTTTCGCCATGCCGGAGAGCCGATGCAATCCAAGTGCGGGCCGCATCGACTGCCATCGAGATGGCCTCGACGTATGTGTCTCCGCACGTTATACAACCCGGCAATGCTGGAATTTCCACGCTGAAGCAATCGCCCTCATCGGGAGTCAGAATGGCGTCAAAAACGTAAACTGGCATGTTTCCCGTCCTTCCCACAGAAACTGGCAGGTCATTTCCATCCTGCTGCTCGTGCAATGCTCAGGTATGTTCCAAGTGGCACTTCATGCTTCGAGGTGGGCACGCTTATCGCGATGCCGTTTTTGCGAAACACCACATGACTGCCCTTGCCATGCCCTTCGGCCCACCCCTCCTTGCGGAAGCGCCTGATAATCTCACGGACCTCCTGCTCTTTTGGCATTGGGTCGTCCTTCCCCGTAGCGGCCCTTAATTATAAACACTTGCTATTTAATAATCTCCGAAAGTGGCAAATATTTACAATTAAAATTCCTCAGGCTACTTCTTGAGTAACCGAACAAGATTGTTCCTTGGCGCAAATTTAACGCTTTACACACTTTACGTCAATGCTTTCATGCTGTATTATTTTGGAGACTTCAACGCGAGAGGACTGAGGTTATGACAGCACAGAGCGCGGCACCGACAGCGCAGATTAACGCGCGCATTGATCCGGAACTGAAAAAGCGCGGCGACGCTGCGCTTTCTGCGGCGGGAATCTCTCCCACGGAGGCGGTCAGGGCCCTGTGGAAGCTCGTATCGGACAACGATTCCCAATCGGACGCGGCGCTTGCGGCACTTTTCCCGGACCGCTTTGGACCCGATGAGAGCGAACTCGACGACGCACGGCTCAAGAAAACGGCAGCGATAAAGAGCGGTCCCGACATCGTCAAAGACGCGTACCGTTCGGCGGGCCTTCCCTGGCCCCCGGAGGCGGCCGCCCTTTCGAGCGGCGAGTCGATTGATGCCGCGTACGAGGAATGCTGCGGCGACAAGATGGGGTGGTCGAAGTGACGATGGCGTATCCTCCTGCGGGAGCTTCCGGCTACCTGCCCCTTGTTATCGATACCGGTGTCTGGCTCGACTACTACCTCGGTTATCGGCCCGGTCATAAAGACGCTTTCGCCCTGTTCGAGCTCGCTGACCAGGTGAACGCCACGCTCTGCTATGCGGTCACCACGTCCAAGGACCTGTTCTATCTCATCTCTGCCGACTTCAAGCGGGAATGCCGTCGCGCTCACGGCGGTGACCTGACTCCCGCCCAGGCCGCCGCTGCGGAGGAGGTTGCCTGGGCCTGTCTGGGCCACATGGACGAGATTGCGACGGCGGTCGGCTGCGACCAGTCCGACGTCTGGCTGGCGCGAAAGCAGAGAGGCCTGCACGGCGACTACGGGGACAACCTGGTCGTCTCTGCGGCTCGCAGGTCCAAAGCCGCGTGCCTGGTCACGAACGACGAGAACCTCGTGCGGCACTGTCCCGTCACCGCGCTCGACGTTCGAGATGCCATCGCCTTCTTGAAGATGACGTCAGGGGAGTGACACGATGTGTAAAGCGGGCGATGGCGCTGCCTATGTTTCGCGAGAGAAAGACCGTCCAAGCGGGCTCTGGCTGCAGGGCATCCTCTATTACTGCCAAGCATGGTGTCTGGTGACTCAGAATCGCCCGCTGTTCACTGAGCAAATTCTGGCGTGAGAAAATGGGCCGTTTGTCGCTGGCGACTTGACCGGAGACCCGTCGAACATGTCCCCTCGCGATGAGATGGTCATCGATTCCGTGCTGGAGTTTTATGGCGTGCTTTCGGGCGACGAGCTGGGGAGTCTGGCGCGTTCCGAGGATCCTTGGCGCAGCAGCTACAACGGGGTATCGGGGACTGGAGCTGCGATTATCGAGGGCGGTGCCATGGCGTCCTTCTACTCGCGCCTTTCTGCTTCGGACTTCGAGACCCGCGCCGCGCACCATGGGAGAGGATGACCCCCTCTTCTGTTTGGCGATGAAGTCCGTGACCGTCCGTCACGAACCGCCTTCTCGGAACAATTCTCCGACGCGTCGCTCGATAAGGGCTCGACAGGTGTAAGATCTCTCTTTACGAACGCTGCGGCGAACGTGCTGCGTGCGTCGCAGCGTCTCTGTCCCGAGACCCAGAGGGAGACCCGTCGCCATGACCCTGCGTCCCGGCCTGTACGAGCAGGTCATCAACAACGCCCTGAGCAGCGAGCTTGCGGGAATCCCGCAGGAGCGGCAGTCCGTCGCCCCCATCGACGGGGCCGAGGCGTCGAAGGTGCTGGCGCAGTATCTGGCGGACGTGCTGCAGAAGGGGCTCGACAACGTCCTCGACAACGGCGGGAGCATCTCGGGTCAGGTCGAGCTGGTCAACCGCGTCGTGGACCTCATTCGGGACGCCACGCGGGAGGCGGACTTCGCCGGCATGGGCGTCGACCGGCGGGCCGAGCAGCTGCTCGCGCTGCTGGGCGAGTCGGACCCGCGGCTGGCAGTGGGGAAAACCGCCAAGAGCCTCTGCCGCCCGGAGACGTCGATCGCCCAGAGCTCGCTCTTCACCGGAGCCGTCAACGAGCCGCAGATGTTCACCGAGCTCAAGAAGGAGATCGCCTCGGCCGACCGCATCGACATGCTCGTCTCCTTCATCAAATGGAGCGGTCTGCGCCTCATCATCGATGAGCTGCGGGAGTTCACCGAGAGCGGCGGCGAGCTGCGCGTTATTACCACCTCCTACATGGGCGCCACGGACGTCAAGGCGGTCGACGAGCTGAGCCACCTGCAGAACACTCGCATAAAGGTGAGCTACGACACGAAGCGGACCCGCCTTCACGCTAAGACGTACGTGTTCCACCGCGACACCGGGTTCACCACCGCCTACGTCGGCTCGTCGAACCTCTCGAACGCGGCGATTTCGAGCGGGCTCGAGTGGAACGTGAAGGTCACGCGGCGGGACCTGCCGGAGACCATCGACAAGATCGG
>CAYMHQ010000140.1:3680-7711 GCA_964390275.1 uncultured Coriobacteriaceae bacterium | reverse complement strand
GTCGGGGCTTGCCTACGACGCGCTCAGGCGCAAGGGTCGTCTGGCCATGAGCATCGGGGGCGAGAACCGCTTCGGCCGCCTGAGCGTCAGTGCCCTCGATCGTTTCGTCAGGAACAGTGGGATTGAGAAGCTGGGATTCGACAGCGCGTGGTGTCTGGAGGAGATCGCCCGATTGGGGGGTCTGATTCCCGGCGCCTTGCGGGGCGTCTTCGAAGAAAGCGAATCCATCCCCGGCTGCCCCGAGCTCCAAAGCCATCTGGAGCAGCCGATAGTCGAGAACTGCCGAACCATCCTCGCCCAACTGGGCAGGTGAGAGGCGCGGGCCTTGCGTTTCTTGCAGTTGCATGGCGGTGCCGCATCGGCGGTCTATTTGGCCACCTCGCCCCCTCGTCGCCCCCGCCCTCGCGCCCGCCTCGCTCTTCGCCTGCGCCCCGCACCCCGTCGTGCGGTATACTCAACCCGACGCGCGGCAAGGTACCGGGCGCCGTTCGGCTAGTTGAGAGCACGTGAGATGAAGGGGATCCATCATGTCCGACAAGACCATGAACCTGTCCCGCCGTTCCTTTGTGAGGGCCGCCGGAGCGAGCGGCGCCGCGATCGCCCTGAGCGCCGGGGTCGCCAGCGCCGCCGAGCCCGCCGCCCCCGCGGACGCCCCCGCCGCGGACGCCGTCGAGCCCGCCAGCGCTGCCGGCTCCTCCTCCGCCGTCCCCGCCGACGGGACCTTCTCGGGCACTTCGGCAGGGTTCGGGTGGACGGGCCTCATGACCTGCGACGTCACGTTCAAGGACGGCGCCATTGTCGACATCCAGGTGGTCGAGGAGTCCGACTCGGCGACGGGCGAGTGGTTCGGCTCGGCGCGCGACCTGCTCATCCCGCGCATCATCGCGTCGCAGTCGGTCCAGGTCGACGCCATCGCCGGCGCCACCATGTCGTCCAACGGCATCAAGCAGTGCGTGTGCGGGGCTATCATGGCTGCCGGCGGCGACCAGCTCGCCGAGCCGTGGTGCGTGGCGCCCGCCAAGTCGAACGAGGTCAAGCTGCTCGAGGGCTACGACGTCGTGGTGGTGGGCCTCGGCGGGTCGGGCATCCTCTCGTACTGCGCGGCGGCCTACCAGGGCGCGAAGGTGTTCGGCATGGAGGCGGCGGGCAAGGTCGGCGGCGACTCGGCCTGCACCTACGGCCCCATGGCGCTCAACTCCGAGTACCTAAAAGCCCTGTTCACGAACGGTGAGGACTACATCGACGAGGACGCCGTCTACAGCACGTGGCTGGAGTACGTCGAGTCCGAGGAGAAGGCCGACGTCATCTCCGAGGCCGTCTACAACTCCGGCTCGTCGCTCGACTTCTTCAACGAGAACTTCGGCTTCGAGTTCGAGGGGCGCGGGCTGCTCGGCAGCTTCATCCGGCCCGACTGGGACAAGCTGTGGTGCGTCTACACCGCCGACGAGGGCAACACCTCGTGGAACGCGCTCGGCCCCAACAAGACGTTCCAGTTCACGCGCGCGCTCGAGATGGCCAACGCGCTGAGCCCCGAGAGCGCCTACCAGACCGAGCTGCGCGCGACCGAGCTCGTCATCGAGGACGGCGCGGTGGTGGGCGTGCGGGCCGAGTCCTACGACGGCACCGTCTACGAGGTCCGCGGCAAGTCGGTGGTGCTCGCGACGGGCGGCTTCCTGGGCAGCAAGGAGATGATGAACGAGTACCTGGGCTCGACGACGTGCACCCTCGGCGTCACGCTCAACGACGGCACCGGGATCAGGATGGGACAGTCGGCCGGCGGCGCGACGTACTCCATGGGCACGCTGCCGATGATTCACATCTCGCAGGTGGCGAACGTCATCCGCGATGACCAGCTCACCCCCGACCAGAAGGCCATCCTCACCGCGCTCGCCCTCACCACCGAGAAGACCATGGTCACCATCGACGGCGACCCGTGGGGCGTGCCGGGCGAGGACGGGACCGCGGTGACCGACGTGGTGTACGCCCCCGGCTACCGGTACTTCGTGCTCTACACGCAGGCCGACGTCGACGCCATCAAGCAGGGCGGGCTCTCCGAGGCCCAGTCGGGGCTGACGTCGATGTTCATCAACCAGGGCGGCAAGCTCCCCGCCGCCGGCGAGCCCGTCCCGGACATCGAGGACATCCTCGAGGTGGGCGAGGCGTACGGTGACGTGGCGTATGCCGAGAACGCCTCCGAGCTCGCCAAGATGCTGGCGATGGACGAGTCCAAGCTGCTCGCCGCCGTCGACGACCCCGAGACGCCCCTCTACGCGGTGGGCTGCCACGGGTACGCCTACGCCACCGTGGGCGGCCTCGACGTCGACGCGAACATGAACGTCCTGCGCGAGGACGGCACCCCCATCGAGAACCTCTTCGCCGTCGGTCAGGATTCCGAGGGCGTCTGCAACGTCGACGGCAAGCCCTACACCCCCTGGGGCGGCCAGGCGCAGTCGTGGACCTTCGTCTCCGGCCAGATCGCCGGTACCCACGCCGCAGCCTTCGCCGCCGGCGGGGCCCAGTAAGACAGACGAGTCCGACGAGGCCGGCGAGGCCGGCCGACGGCGCCCGCGAGTCCGACGCGCGGGAAGGCGCGCCGGGAGGGGTAAAGCCGCAGGATAACGGACATGTTTAACGAGAGCCGCCCGCCTCTGGTCCCACGGGATGCGGAGGCGGGCGGCTTGGTATGCAAGCGTTGTTTCTCGAGTCTCTCAGCGTAACGTGAGGCATGGCTGAAAGGCGCCGGTCGTCTATGGGGGTCTGCCCCTACTCCGACACCCCCGGGCAGGCGCAGCTGACACCTTCGCTGAGGCAGAGACGTGCGAGTGCCTTGTCCACGGTGAAGAGTGTTGCATTGTAGCGGCGTGCCAGGACGAAGTAGAACATATCGTAGGCGGGATGATTGAGACGGACGCTTTCCCCGAGCGCCTCTACGTAGAGCTCCCGGTTGTCGAAAAAACGGTCAACGAGCTCGGTGGCGGTAAAAGCGCGCATGGCTGCCGTTTTGAAGTCAGCCTGCCCTGCTCGAACACATTTCCACTGGACGTTGTCTACTTCGGCATGAAAGAGGGTCGGTGCGATAGCCTCCTCTTGTCCGGCTCTTTGCCGGAAGAAGTCCGCGTTGTCTGTTGGCTGGACGATGGCGGTCGCCGCGCTTGCGTCGAGGACAATCATTCCATATCCCCTTGTCCAATCGCACTCATGAGTTGCCGGTCACGCTCTTCGCGACACTGGCGAAGTAGTTCGGCCTCGTCTGGGAAGTCTTCAGGATTTTCGACTTTTGGAAACCCGTTAATTCTGGCATAGAGGCGCTGCCGTTTCTGGGCTCTCGCGAGGTCGCCCGTTAGGCCGCCTCCCTGGATGACGGCGAGAGGCCGCTGTTCAGGTGCTAGCTGTTGTTGCAGGTAGGACTCGATGGCCACAATGGTTTGCTGGGCTACACTCCGATGCTCCTGTTCTGCACGCTCCTTGAGTTGCGTGTACAGGTCTGGAGGGAAGTCGCGAACTTGCAAGGCTGGCATAGACACCTCCGAGTTGATAGATGCATGCAATGCGCATGCGGTTTGTCTACCACGGGAGTATATTGGATGCTCCCCAGATATGCAACAGGTGTGTGCGGGCGTTATGGTGCATGCGTTCATCTGATTGCTGCTCGGGCGCCCCCGCCGCGCCCGCGGACTGGTATCATGTCTTTTTCGCATATCAAAAGTCTTCGGTGCTGCCTCCGGTGCGGCGCGCGATCGGAAAGGGGCCCTATGTCGACGCAGACTGCGCAACCAGCGCAAACGGCGCAATCGAGCGCGATTCCGACCGCCCCGAGGGGCTTTCTCCGCCAGGCGTTCTCCCGTCCCGAACCGCTCGGCCCATTCGACCGGCCTGCAAAATCGGCTTTTTTGGCCAGCTCGCGAGGTCCATGGGGCTACGACCGAGCCGCGGTAGAACCTTATTGCCTCTGCTGCCGTCGCAGCCAACATGTGTGAGTGGTTAGCTAAAAACGTCCGAACGCAGCTTCTTGTCCCCGGTTTGCGCTGTGG
>CAYMHQ010000140.1:1654-3580 GCA_964390275.1 uncultured Coriobacteriaceae bacterium | reverse complement strand
TTACTCGCCGGCGATCTCCTTGATCACCTGGTAGCCAAAGGTCATGTTGCGGCCAAGGCAGTTGCCAACCAGGTAGACGGGGTAGTTGCTGTTGTAGTAGCGGCCCGAGCAGGTGCCGATGGCGTAGAGGCCCTCGATGGGCTCCTCGGCGGTGTCGAGAACCTGCAGGTGGTTGTTGATGCACAGGCCGTCGAGCGTGGTGAGGATCGAGGCGCCGTACCAGGCGCCGTAGAAGGGCGGGGTGCGCAGCTCGGAGAGACGGTAGGCCTCCTTGCCGTAGTCCTCGTCGACGCCCAGGTCGTAGAGCTCGTTGTAGCGCTCGCAGGTGGCGAGGAAGTTCTCCTTGTACTCGCCCTCAAAGCCGAGCTTGTCGGCCAGCTCGTCGAGGGTGTCGGCCTCAAAGATCAGGCCCTCCTCGATCTGCTTGGCGTAGGCCTCGGAGGGGTTGGTGCCGGGGGTCAGCGTGCGCTTCCACGTGCTGGCCGAGCAGCCCTGGGTCTGGAAGCGGTTGACGTCCTCAGCCGCGTTGCTGTCGAACAGGATGCACCACACGCCGCCGGGGTGGTTGGCCGCCGCGTGGCAGATGGCGTCGTAGTTGGCCGACTCGTTGCCGATGCGCTTGCCGCGGCGGTCGACCTTGAGGAAGGGCTGGCTGCCGAGGTTGTGCTGGCCGGTGCGGTAGAACTCGCCGTTCTCCTGATAGCCGGCGTTGATGCCCGGCGGGACGAGGCCGCGGTCGAAGAGCATCTCGGCCGGGTCGAGGTCCTTCTGCGCGCCGACCCACATGGCGGCCTTGATGCCCTGGCCCATGTTGGCGGGGTTGGCGTTCATCGAGGTTATGGCCTTGACGGCGTTGGGGTTGAGGGCGAGCATCATCTCGCGGTTGTTGGCGTAGCCGCCGGTGGCGAGGACGGTGCTCTTGGCGTTGATCTGCACGTAGCCGTCGGGCGTGGTGAAGATGGCGCCGGTGACCGGGCCGTTCTCCTCGCGGATCAGCTCGACGAGCTCGTACTCGTACTTGATCTCGTAGCCGTCCTCCTCGATGATCGTGGCCTGGATGGCGGTGTGGCCCAGGTTGCGCTCGGGGTTGTCGGGGTTCTTGAAGCCGTCGTTGGAGACGTGGTGGCACTCGGGCGGCATGTAGTAGATGGTGCCGCCGGCGCGGCCCTCGCCGCCGTTCTCGACGTCGACCGTCACCGTGGACTCGACGCCGGAGTGCTTGGTGTACGTGTCGGCCAGCCACTCGATGAACTCGCCCGAGTTCTCGATCCACACGCGGCCCACCGACTGGTCGTTCTTGAAGGAGGCGTAGCGGGCCCACTCGTTGAGCCAGCGGCCCTCGTCGATCTCGAGGCCCTGCTCGGCCTGGAAGCGGGAGTTGCAGCAGCCGATGTCGGAGTGCGCGCCGCTGTACTGGGGCAGCGTCTCGCAGAGGATGAAGTCGAGCCCGCGCTCGGCGGCGGCCAGGCCGGCGACGAGGCCGGAGCAGCCGGCGCCCACGATGAGGATGTCGGTCTCGAGGGTGTTGACGATGTCGGACGCGGCGATCTCGGGCGCGGTGCCGAGCCACGCGGGGACGGTGCTCTCCTCGGCGGCGGCCTCCTCGGCCATGGCGGCGGGGGCGATTGCGGCGGCGCTCAGGGCCGCACCGGCGGCGGCGCTGCCGGCGACGAACCCGCGGCGGGAAACGCTCTGGTTCATAGTGCTCATGTGCTTCCTCTTTTCTCGAGGTTGGCGGACAAAGCAACAAACGGGCAAAGCGACAAATCATGCTACCTAAAGCCGCCCGCTGCATCATCACGCCGTTGGGGTAAGCCATCTACCTGCGGTTTTACCCTGCCGCCAAGAACGCCGTCGCCCTCGCCCCCTGTCATCACCCCAATGGTGTAACATCTGCGGACACGGTTCCGCCGCCGCGGGACGGCG
>CAYMHQ010000140.1:0-1554 GCA_964390275.1 uncultured Coriobacteriaceae bacterium | reverse complement strand
GGGGAGCGCTCGCGTTCCTCAAGGGCGTCGACCGCGGCGTCGTGAGGGACGTCGTCGAGTGCCTGGTCGCGTTCTCGGCGCTGCTCATCGCGACGGCCGTTCTGGGGCGCGCGATTCGGCTGCAGGGCGTCGCGGACTTCGGCTTCAACTCGACATCGTCGGCGGGCATGCGGGCGGTCTGGTTCGCGGTGTTCGCCGTCGTCACCTACTTCAGGCCGCAGGTGGTGCTGGGACGGGCCGGAACCGTCGCGGGCCTCGCGGTCACGTGCGTCGCGCCGATCGCCATGTGCGCGGGCGCCCGGCTGGGGCTCGGCATGCTGTTCGGGGCCGGGGTGCTCCTGGGGCAGCTCTCCTACGTGTGGGCCCTCTTCCTCTTCGCCTGCCGACTGCCCGGCCTGCCCTCCCTTCGCGCCGCCGCGGTCGTGATCGTGTGCGGAACCGTGGCGCGCCAGTTCGCCCTCCTCCTCTACTCGTCGATGCGCGGTCTGGAGGTCGCCGTCGCGTCCGTCGCCGTGCTCACGCTCCTCGCGGCGTTCATCCTGCTGCGCTCCGACTGCGTGCGCGCCCTCGCCTCGGCCGACCAGGCCTCGCTCGACCAGCTCGAGGTGAGCAACCCGCTCTCGTCGCTGCGTCCGCCGACCCTCATGTTCGTGGGCGTGTTCGCGGTGGGGATCACGTACCACTTCTCGGGCGTCTTTGGCATCCCGGGCCTCGGCGTGGGGCGCATCACCGTGGTGCTGCTCATGTTCTGCCTGCTCTACCTGCTGCTTATCCAGAGCGAACGCCAGGAGGACCGCCTCTTTTCGATGTGCGTCCTCTTCATGATGGTGGGAATCCTGCTCACCGCCCTCTTCGCCGGCGGCGACACGTTCGTCTCGCACACGTTCCTCTACCTGGGGTACACCTGCTTCTCGGTGCTCGTGTGGCTTGTGGTGTACGGAATCGGCCGGCGCAACCCCATCGCCGCGATGCCGGTGTTCTGCGTGATCGAGTGTGTCGACGCGGTGGCGCAGCTCGCGGGGATGCCGCTGGGGCACCTCGCCCAGTCGCTCGTGGGAACCGGGGTCGACGGCACGCAGGCGGTCATCATCGGGCTCGCCATCTTCTTCTTCGTGTTCGTGTGGCTCGGGTTCCAGCGGTTCAGCTTCACCGGCGCCATCCGAGGGATCGAGTCGATTCGGCCGCTCAACTACGCGCCGCTCGGGGAGCGGGGGCGCGGGGCCGGGGGTGCGCGCGGTGAGGGTGCGCATGGGGATGGGGGCGCCGAGGGGCCAGAAGGCGCGTCCGGACTCGAGGGCGACGGGGACGCCGAGGGCGCCGAAGGCGACTCGCGCTACGTGCGCTTCACGGAGCGCTGCCAGGAGCTCGAGCAGCTCGGAGGCCTCACCCCGCGCGAGGCCGAGGTGTTCGAGCTGCTCGTCCGCGGCCGTAACGCGCGCTTCATCATGGACACCTTGCACGTGACGCGCAACACCGCCAAGGCGCACATCGGGCACATCTACACGAAGCTCGGTGTCCACTCTCATCAGGAGCTGCTGACCCTGGTGGAGGAGA
>CAYMHQ010000139.1:6231-7800 GCA_964390275.1 uncultured Coriobacteriaceae bacterium | reverse complement strand
ATCCCCGTTCCCATCCACGCCGCCGGCCGCCCGGGGCGTCGCGCGACGCGCCGGGCGGCCGGTCGGACGAACTCATCACTCAGCCGTGCAAAGCGGCGGCACCCGCCTCACGGCAGGCCCCGCCGCCCGGCGGACGTAAGCCGCGCGGTTGCGGCGGGCGAAGGCCGCCGGAACGGCTACTCCTCCGCGGGACCCTGGTTCGACAGGATGCGCTGGACGTCGTCGTCGGAGAGCTCGTAGTCGAAGAACTCCTTGTAGTACCACTTGACCTCGGCCTCGATGTCGAGGTCCTCGAAGAGGTCGGGGTGCAGGGTCTTGGCGAGCCACTGGACGAACAGGACGCCCTCGGTGCCGTAGTCCCACTCGTAGACGCCGCAGGGGTTGAGGAAGACGCAGTTGTTCTTGACGGCCGCGACCTCGGCGAAGTCGGGGGAGTTCACGATGTCGTCCGTGGACTTGAGGCGACCCATGAAGATGATGTCGGGGTTCCAGGCGTTGATCTGCTCGACGTCGACCGTCGCGATCTTCTCGTCGATGTCCTCGGTGACCATGCGGCCGCCGGCGAGCTTGACGTACCAGATGGTGATGGACTTCTTGGCGTGCGTCGAGGTGACCTCGGGCCCGCGGATGTAGTAGACGCTCGGGATGTCGGCCTCCTCGAGCTTCTCGGTGCGCTCGGAGATCATGGCGAGCACCTTGTCGAAGTACTCGCACCACTTCTCGGCCTTCTCGACGCCCGCCTCACCGCTGATGGCCTCGCCGTAGATCTTCATGTCGCTCTTCATCCACTCGGCGAAGTCCTGGGCGCTCTCG
The DNA here is from genome assembly GCA_964390275.1 of uncultured Coriobacteriaceae bacterium. Classification (GTDB taxonomy): domain Bacteria; phylum Actinomycetota; class Coriobacteriia; order Coriobacteriales; family UMGS124; genus CAYMHQ01. The sequence continues at coordinate 6,987 of CAYMHQ010000139.1, read as the reverse complement.
ACCTTCTTGTACTTCTCGTCGGAGCCGACCACGACAGGGATGCCGGCGCTCTCGAGCGACTCGATGACGTCGGGCAGGTTCCAGAACAGCGTGAGGTCGACGCCCATGCTCACGAGGTCCTCGATGTTGGGGTTCTGGGGGTCGTCGGCCGTGATCGGGTCGAACTCGGGGAAGACCTTCTGGGCCCACGCCTTGGGGGAGACGCAGATCGCGACCTCCTTGGCCTTGCCGAAGAAGAGGCACTTGTCGTACGAGCTGCCGCGGAGCGCCGCGATGCACGTGGGCTCGCCGGTGAGGGTGCACTCACGGCCGGCCGAGTCGATAAAGGTGCGCGAGCCGTCGGCGTTGGTCTCGGCGACGGCGAGCTGGGTCTGGCCGCCCAGACCCCCGCCGATGCCGGCGAACGCGGCGCCCGCCGCGAGCGCGGCCCCGGCGGCGCCGGCGACCTTCACGAAATTACGACGCGAGTAGATGGCATGCGAGTTCTGCATGTTCCGTATCACCCTTCCTTGGTGTTGGCTACCGGCCGGGCGACCGGGCTCCGCTCCCGGGAACCCACTCCCGGGCAGCCCCGCCGCCCGACCCACAGGCGCCAATGGTACCGAGGCAATGTGACTTCGTCGTGTCCGCGTCAATCGCGATTGGTTATGAGGTGCATAAGCTGGCTTTATGATGCGGCGGAAGGGAGGAAGGCGGGGCGGAGACCGGGCGGTGGCGTGAGCGCAGGAGGGCGCGGGCAAGGGGGCGTGGGCAAGG
>CAYMHQ010000139.1:0-6131 GCA_964390275.1 uncultured Coriobacteriaceae bacterium | reverse complement strand
AATCGAAGGTCTCGGTAAAACCGCAGGTAGATAGCGCGTCCCGATTAGCCTACCCGTACGGTAGGTTGGTTTTCTGCATGGAAAGTTGTAGTTTTGCCCACGGCAGACTCAGAGTGCAAGGAAACTTGGAGTTTTGGCCATCCACAAGGACAGTTGGCATTTGCCCATCCCGCCCCGCGCGTCGCCCCCCCACACGGCAGTCCTGCGCGTCCTTGCACGAGGCTCGTCCGGCGCCGGATCTCGAAGTCCCGGTCGCCGGACGGGGCGTATCACGTTCGCAGAGACGGTTCGCCTGGTCTCTGGGCTCGGCTCTCCGCCCTGACGCCGTCATCGGCCTTGGCATGGCTCGCCGATCGTCTGGCTCGCCGATTCGCCTGAGCCTGCCCGTTGTTGAAGGCGCCTACGCCCCGATCGCCGTCGCCGTTCTCGACCCCGTCGGGTTCCAGAAACAGTACCAGCGCTTCGGGACCGCCATCAGCGTCTCGCGCATCTCATTCTGTCTCGCACGGAACGTCGTCGGGTCCATCCTCACGCGGTGTCGGTGGCCCACACGCTTTGCGGTGTCGAGGGCGACCTTCTCGAACAGGGCCGGATCGCTGAGAATCTTCGGCGTCACGACGCTGACGTGGTATCCGGCCGATTCGAGCGACAGCTTCCTGGTGTAATCATGCGCCACGGCGTCCTGGTCGGTGTGGACGCTCTTCGAGTCGTACTCGACAATCGTCTTACCATCCTGCCACACGGCGTCGCCAACGTAATAGCCCCTGTCGGCGAGTCGCAGCGATTCGGCATCAAGGTAGATGTCGCCGTTCATCCGCGGAGCAGGTATTCCGTAGCCGCCGTCGTGCACAGGGAGGCAGAGGAGCAGCACGGTCGAGGACTCTGCGGGAGAGGCGCAGCCGTCGAGCGCATGTGACACCGGTTTGCGGAACAGCCTCGCCTGCCTCCAGGAAGGGTGCGCGTCGCAGAACCGCACGAGCGATTCCTTGGAGGTGAGGGGGTCGGCGGAGCTGAAGCCCCTCTTCGTGCCCCCGTTGGTGGCGAACGTTCCGCAAAACTCGTTGATGAGACGCAGCGCCTCGCCCAAGCCGAGGTTTCGCGCCGCTTCCATGAGACTAAGCTCCGGGGCGGTCACGTAAATGTGCTCGTTGAGGGCAACGATGTCCGTCGGTCCGACATAATCCGGGCAGGCTCTCGAGGTCAGGGTCTGAGAGAAGGACAGATGCTTGCTCTCGGTCGCGAGAAAGTCGATTGGGGCGGACAGACGGGCTCCGTCGGAGGCAAGGAGGCGCTGTGCCCACTTCGCCGACGGGACCTCGAAAACGGGCAGGCGTCCCGAGAGGAGGCACGACCGCCATGAACCGGTGAATTCCTTCGAGGGTGAGATTCCCATCTCGATAAGTCCTTTGGTCCCGAAGAGGCGCCAGGTTCTCCAGAGTTCGATGGCGGATTCGGCACAGATGCAAACGTCCATTTGTCCCTCCCGTTTCTCGCAGTCGATGGATCCAGCGTGCCGGCATGCCCGGCATGGCTGCAGGGAGCGCCAGCACACCATCTCAGTGTACGACCTCAGCAAGTAGCGAGTCAAGTAATTAGCAGTAAGTTGACCGACTCTCTATATTGAGCTCTGCCCCGAGGTCCTTCTGGCAAACAGTACGTCTGCGTGGGCGGGGCCGGCGGAGCTGGTTGGCGAGTCGGTTGACGGGTCGGTTGGCGGACTGGCCAAAAACGCAAGTTTCCTTGCAGATGGCCAGAACTTCAACTTTCCTTGCACTTTGGATTCCCGATGGCCAAAAAGTCAACTTTCCTTGCAGATAATCAACCTACCGTACAAGTAGGTTGGTCTGCACGATATCATCTAGCTGCGATTTTATCGAAGCCTTCGATTTGGCCCTTCGTAAAGTGCAAGGAAACTTGTCTTTTTGCCCACCGCCCGACCTTTCTGCAAGGAAAGTTATAGTTTTGCCCACTCGCGCCACTCGCCCACTCGGCCGCACCGCCCGCCGCCCGCCCTCGCTCGCCTGTCCCTCCGCCTTACTGGTCGGTGGCCGCCGGGGCGTAGGTGTTGAACGTGGTCGCCGCCTGCATCGGCGCGAGCATCACGCGGCCCGTGCCTCGGTAGACGTTGACGAGGCCCTCGCCGCTCACCGCCGAGCCGACGAGCGTCTTGCCCGAGCGCTCGACCGTGAACTCCAGGCCCGACGTCCACGCGAGCGCGTAGTTGCCGTCGACCCTCAGCTCGTCGCGGTCGAGGTCGATGTAGACGACCTCCTGCTCGGGGCAGGGCGACTCGAGCGCGATGACGCCCGTGCCGTCGATCCGCAGGTTGAACAGGCCCTCGTTGCCGGCGACGGTCGACGAGAGGTTCGTGCGGCGCTGCAGCTGATGGTTCAGCGTGCTGTCGCATGCGAGGAAGAGGCCGTCGTTCAGCACCACCGAGCCGCCCCACTTCGCGGTGTCCACCAGCAGGATGTGGCTCCACGTGGGCTCGCACACCAGCTTGCCCACGCCGGTGTACTCGGGCTTGATGGCCGAGTCCTGGCTCACTGCGCTCCTGAACATCTTGCCCATGAGGTCGCCCACGCCCTTGACGCCCGTGGTGGCGCGCACGCTGCCCACCGTCCACTGCATCGCGCCCGCCTGCAGCGTGACGCCCACGCGCCCGTCGAGGTCGGCCGTGAGCTGGCGCCGGCGCACGTCCATCTGGGCGGAGAAGTACGCCATCTGCGCGCTCTGGGGATTGACGGAAAGGTCGCGGTCCCACTGGATCACCTTGAACTGCCCGGCCTGGGCGATGACTTTGACGTCGTCGTTCTCCTCGAGGTTGTAGATGCGGAACGCCATGGGGGTCCTCCTCTTCCGATTGCACGATATGAGATTGCACGATATGAGACGCGATGCCGCGCACGGCATGACAGACGTCACCGCCCTCGTACCCATCTGAGGAACCGTTCGCGGCATGTCTAGCGGAAAGCCTTCACGATTCCCACAAATCCAGCCAAAGACTGCTATCATGGCGTGCCATGTCTATCAGCCGCCCGAACGGCTCGGCCGCCTCCCCACCCCACTCCCACGGCGTCACGCGAAGAAGGAGGCGGTTTTGTCGTTTCGGGCACGAACCGGAGCGTCTCGCGTGCCGTCTGCCCGGCGTCGCGCGGCGGGCCATCAAAAGGGTGTTTCGAAATGGAGCAGATAAAGAAGGCTTGGAAGGCCTGGCGGAGCGTGAGCCTCGTCAAGCGCATCATCGTCGGCCTGGTGGTCGGCATCCTGCTGGGCGTGCTGTGCCCGCCCGACATCGCGATCATCGAGCTGCTCGGCGACCTGTTCGTCGGGTTCCTCAAGGCGGTCGCGCCCATCCTCGTGTTCTTCTTGGTCCTGAGCGCGCTGGCTAACGCGAAGACCGGCGGCGCGATGAAGAACATCGTGGTCCTCTACATCCTGGGCACGTTCCTCGCGGCGGTGGTGGCCGTCATCGGCTTCCAGATCTTCCCCGTGACCCTCACGCTCACCGGCGACGTCGCCGAGAACGCGGCGCCCTCCGGCATCGGCGAGGTTCTCCAGACGCTCATCACCAACATCGCGAAGAACCCGGTCGACGCCCTCGCGAACGGCAACTACCTGTGCATCCTCACCTGGGCGATCCTCATCGGCGTCGCGCTGCGCGGCGCGACCCAGAACGTCCGCGACGTCTTCACCGCCATCTCCGACGCCATCACCAAGGTCGTCGCCCTCATCATCTCGTTCGCCCCGCTCGGCATCCTCGGCCTCGTGTACACCGCCGTCTCGACGAGCGGCCTCGAGATCTTCACCGAGTACGGCAAGCTCCTGCTCGTCCTGGTGGGCTGCATGCTCGTCGTCGCGCTCCTCATGAACCCGCTCATCGTGTGGATCGGCACCCGCAAGAACCCGTACCCCCTCGTCTTCACCTGCCTGCGCGACTCGGGCATCACGGCGTTCTTCACCCGCAGCTCCGCCGCGAACATCCCGGTCAACATGGCCCTCTGCGAGAAGCTCGGCCTTGACAAGGACACCTACTCGGTGTCGATCCCGCTGGGCGCCACCATCAACATGGCCGGCGCCGCGGTGACCATCACCGTCATGTCGATGGCCGCCGCCTACACCATGGGCATCTCGATCGACATCCCCACCGCGGTCATCCTGAGCGTGCTGGCCGCCGCGTCCGCGTGCGGCGCCTCGGGCGTCGCCGGCGGGTCGCTGCTGCTCATCCCGCTCGCCTGCTCGCTCTTCGGCATCGGCGGGGACATCTCCATGCAGGTCGTCGCCATCGGCTTCATCATCGGCGTGATTCAGGACTCCTGCGAGACCGCGCTCAACTCCTCGACCGACGTCCTCTTCACCGCGACCGCCGAGGCCATGCAGAAGCGCCACGACGAGAAGAAGGAAGGGCTCAAGAAGGCCGCGTAGCCGAGCTTCCTGAGCTGGCGAAACGGCCGGCACTGCCGCTGGTTTAACGGCCGGTGGCACGGCTGAACGAAGGATTGCAGGCCCCCGGGGCGGCGAGACACGCTGCTCCGGGGGCCTTTTCGTCGACGGACCGCGCGGCAAGTCATACAATGTCCGGGTTCTTCTGCTACTTTTATCAACCGCAGCCCGACGGGGCTGCGGACCGGCAAGTTCCGCGCCGGCAACGCCCGAGGAGCACCGCTATGGACAAGGGAACCGATAGGGGAACCGTTTTCGCACGTCCCGACGCGGGGCGCCTCGCCATGAGCCGGCGACCCGAGCTCTGCCCCGGGCTCCTGCTGCTGTCGTGCCTGCTGGCCAGCGTCGTGGTCTACTCCCCCAACTCATACGTCTACCTGGGGTACGTCAATCACCCCGACCTCGTGGGCCTGTTCATGCAGGGCATGGCGTACGCGTCGGTCGCCGGCGGCGTTGCGCTCGCGGTCTGGTGCATCGCGAGGCCCCGGCAGCGCTACTTCAACGACGCGGTGAGCACAGGGGCCTCGGCGGCGTACGCAATCGCCAACTCGACGCTCGCCGTGGTGCTCATCATGGGCGACCCGGGGCTCGCGCAGCTTTCGCGCGCGCTCGGCATCGTCTCGGGAATCAGCCTCATCCCCGTCGTCCTCAGCTGGACCAGGTGCTTCCCCGCGGACCTGCGCAGCACCATGCTGCACGGCGGGCTCATCTGCGCTCTGTCGACACTCATCAGCTGGGGAGCGTCCTACCTCAGCGCGCCGTTCGGGCCCGCGTTCATGGGGATCATGAGCGTCGTGGGCGCGGTGGCTCCCCTGCTCCAGGGAGGGATCGAGCGCCATCGCGGCCGCGACCGCATGGCGGCAGCGACCGTCGAGACCGCCGGGGAAGCGGCCGACGACGAGCAGACCGGGCAGGACGAGCAGCTCTGCCAGGACGACCAGCTCGGACAGAGCGACCAGCAGGCTGAACAGCCGACGGCATCCGTCTCGAACTCGCTGCGCAACCTGCTCTCCGTCGTGTGGCTGCCGCTCGTCGGATTCCTCATCCTCACGTTCATCACCAACGCGTTCACAATCCCGCCCGAGGTGGTGCCGGTCAGCACCGAGACCACGGGCGCGCTCCTCGGCTCGGTCATCGCGATCGCCGTCTGCCTCATCCCCCTCTCCGCGCCGCTCGCGCTGACCGTCGAGAACCTCGTCGTCCCCTGCCTCATCTCCTTCTGCGTCCTGTGCGCGAGCTTCCCCCAGGACACCCCCATGTTCTTTATTGGCGCCGCGACCGCGTTCGCACCGCTCGTCTTCATGTCGATCTACGCGGTGTCGTCGTTCGTGGCGGTCTCCAAGGCGGGCGAGTTCTCGGCGTCGTTCGTGCTCGGCGTGGCCCTGTCCACGGGGTCGCTCGCGGCCGTCCTCGGCGCGAACCTCTCGGCCAGCACCACAGTCGGGCCCGACATGGGCTCCTCGATGCAGACCCTGCTCGCGGCGTTCTGGGTGCTCGTCATCGTGACGCTCTGCATCTCCGCGTGGCGACGCTCCTGTGAAGCGGACCACACCCGGGTTCCCATCGAGTCCGCGGCGGGGGCGGGGAAGGGCAGCGACGGGAGCGCGGCCGAGCCCGAGGCGATCGAGACGTTCTTCTCGCAGCGGATCGACGCCATGGCGAAGGCGTACCACCTCACCGAGCGCGAG
>CAYMHQ010000138.1:4039-7818 GCA_964390275.1 uncultured Coriobacteriaceae bacterium | reverse complement strand
CCGTCGCCCGGCTTCCCCCAGCCATCCGGCTCTCCTCCAGCTCAGCCATCCGTCGCTCCTCCCCTTCTTCGATCCCGCCCGCCCTCCGTTCGGCGGAATGCCCGTTCAGCATTGCAAAGCATAGCGCACCAGACCTCAAACGCAGGTGCCGCTGAGGTAAACTGGTAGCCAAACGTTCCGCCGCGCACGGGGGATGACAGTTGCGCGCGGGACAGGTTGTCGATTGACAGGTTGTCGCTCGACAGGTTGTTGCTCGGCTTCAATGCGCCCCGCCGCTGCGCGGAAAGCGGCCCGTTCGACAGAAACGAGGGATTTGTATGGCTACTACCAGCTCGGTCACCCGTAGAACGGCACTCGCCACGATCGGCATGGCGGCGGGTGCTGCCGCCGCCGGATGCCTCTCCGCGCGCGACGCGCTCGCGGCTGAGGCCCCGTCCGGCGAGTACGTCGGCATCGCGAACGGCCGCGGCGGCGCGATCGTCGTCAAGGTCACGCTCGAGTCCGGCGAGATCAAGGCGGTCGAGGTCGTCGCCGAGAACGAGACCCCCAACGTGGGCACGGTCCCGCTCGAGGACTACCCGGCGCAGATCGTCGAGAACCAGTCGATCAACATCGAGTCGGTCGCGGGCGCCACGCTCTCCTCCGCCGCGATGCTCCTCGCCGTGGAGAACGCGCTCAAGAGCGCCGGCCTCGACCCCGAGGACTACTCCAAGAAGGTCAAGGTCCAGCAGCCCGCGTTTGGCACCGAGACCGACGTCGCGGTCATCGGCTCGGGCGGCGCGGGCCTCTCGGCTGCCATCCGCGCAGCTCAGGCGGGCGCCAGCGTGGTCGTGCTCGAGAAGACCGGCGTCGTGGGCGGCACCTCGAACTTCTCCATCGAGGGCTTTGGCTCCGTGGGCGACAAGACGCACGTCGCGCTCGGGTGTCCCATGGACGCCGCAGCGCTCGCCGCGAAGTACACCGAGAGCTACCCCAACGGGCGCGCCGAGGCGTTCCAGGTGTTCGCCGAGAACGTGGGCGCCCAGGTCGACTGGCTCCGCTCCATCGGCTGCGAGATGACCGTCGCCGCGTCCCAGAACTCCGTCGCCACCTCGCGCGAGTGCGGCCCCATCGGCCTCTCCGTCGTCGCCGCCCTGCGCGCCGAGGCCGAGAAGCTCGGCGTCGAGATCCGCACGAACAACTCCGTCTTTGGCATCCTCGAGGACCAGGGGTCGCTCGTGGGCCTCGGCATCGACACCCCCACCGGCAAGTACCAGCTCAGCTGCAAGGCCATCGTCATCGCGGCCGGCGGCTACGCGGCGAACCAGAGCATGCGCGCGCAGTACAGCCCGTCCTCCTCGTCGCTCGACGCTTCGTGCTGCTGCGGCTGCACCGGCGACGGCATCCTGATGGCGCAGGAGATGGGCGCGGCGGTGGAGAACATGGACTACGTGCGCGTCAACTTCACCTACACCACCTCGTCGACCGGGCTCTACTACATGGGCAGCCTCTTCAACACCGGCGCCATCTTCGTGAACGACGCGGGCGAGCGGTTCGTGAACGACCAGGGCGGCTACGGCGTGGGCCCCACGGTTGTCGAGCAGAACGGCGGCACGGGCTGGGCGATCTTCGACGACTCGATCGCGAAGCCGGCGGGCGACGTGCGCGCGTACGGCAAGCTCGGCCTCTACACCGACGCCGACACCATCGAGGAGCTGGCCGAGAAATGCGGCATCGACCCCGCGGGCCTCTCCGCCACCGTCGAGGCGTACAAGGGCTACGTGGCCGAGGGGACCGATCCCGAGTTCGGTCGCGCGATGCTCAACATGACGTTCGACGAGCCCCCGTTCCACGCCTGCCCGATGACCTGCAAGGCCCAGGGCACGTTCGGCGGCATCGTCTGCAACACGAGCTGCGAGATCCTCGACGCCGACGGCAACGCGATCCCGGGCCTCTTCGCGGCCGGCGAGAACGCTTCCATCGGCACCTACGGTGCGAACCCGGCGGCCGTGAACGTCGTGTTCGGCTCGATCGCCGGCACCAGCGCTGCGGCCTACGCGGCGGCGAAGTAAGGCTGACGAGCGGGGCGACCACAGCGGCCCCGGCGTGACGGCAAGGCAAGGCTTGACGGCCGAGTGAGACAGGGCGGCCGGCGACCTGCGGGACGGATTCGGATACGAGTTCGGACCAAAGGCGCCGGCCGCTCGGCATGCAGGTCGGCGGGAACCGAATTCTCCCCTACGACACGCCGAATCGCCTGGATTCCACCCATATTCTCCCGTGGGGGGATGGGATTCGGGCCGCCCCTGCGCCATGATTCGGTCGTCGAAACGTGAGCGGGGCGCAGCGCGGCACCTCAGCATGAAGCACTGCGAGGCGGCGCACGGCGACGCACAGCACCGCCGCATGGCGGCACGCGAGACCATCAACCGGAAGCGTCATCACACACGGAGGAAACCATGAACCAGCAGGCAACGGGGCGCTTCATCGCCCAGAAGAGGCGCGAGCTCAACCTCACCCAGGAGCAGCTCGCGGAGAAGCTGAACGTCTCGAACAAGACGATCTCCAAGTGGGAGAACGGCAAGTGCCTGCCGGACTACCGCGTCGTCGAGGAGCTGTGCAAGGAGCTGGGCGTGACCGTCTCCGAGCTCATGGACGGCGAGGTCGCCGCCGAGGGCAGCATCCGAGCGTACGACGACGCCCAGGTCGTGGAGCTCCTGCGGCAGGTGCAGGACATGCAGAGGCAGAAGCAGACCATCTACGGCGTCGTGCTCATCGTCATGGGCATCGCGCTCAACGCCCTATCCGGGACCGTCGGCGGCACCGACGTGCGCGACTTCATCTCCGGACTGCTGCTCGGCTTCGCGGTCGCCATCATGCTCGGAGGCATCGCCATCGTGGGCAAGAGCGTGATCAAGCGGTAGCCTCGGGCAGGCCGCCGTCGCTCACAAGGACCAGGTCGTCGGCCTCGGTCGACTCCATCAGCGCGAGGTAGTAGTCGGGGTAGTGGTACTTGATGATCTGGGCGACGTTGTACTTCGCGGCGACGCCCGCGAACCCGACCCCGCCCGTGAGGCTCGTCACCTCGGAGGCCGAAGAGAACCTGGCGGCGAGGGCGTCGAGGAGTTCCCGCAGGTTGTCGGCCATGTAGAAGTCGATGGACAGCTCCTGGCCGATGTTCTGCTCCGCATGCTCCTGCACGCGCGCAATCAGCTCCTCGTAGCCCGCCGAGTCCTCGCCGGGGAAGCGCAGCTCGACGCCGTAGCGCGTGAAGCCCCACGACCTGAGGGGGACCTCCGGCACGAGGTCGCCGGGGACCTGGACGCTGAAGATGTTGTCGTAGAGCTCGTCGGACGCGCCGGTGCTGAGCGTCGTACCGCTCACCGCGAACCCGTAGACGTAGATGGAGTCGCGCGGGGCAACCTCATCGGACGTCCCCGCGAGCTCGTCAAGCCGGGCACCGACGATGTTCGAGACCGAGCCGCCGCGGCTGTGCCCCACGATGAGGACGACCGTACGCTCGGGGTCGAGGTCGGCCGTGTACTTCTCGATGGCGGCGAGCACGAGGTCGGCGGCGTCGGCGAAACCGGCGGTGTCGGTAGACCCGTCGGCGTCCTTGACGCGCAGATTGCTGAGCCACTCAGAGCCCCACGTGCCGCGCACGGCGCAGACGACAAGCGTGCGGGTGTCGTCGGCGCCGCCGTCGGTCGACCCCGTCGCCGGCAGCTCCTTGCGCCCGAGACCGAACGCCACCACGTCGGTCTTCCCGTTGAAGATGCGCCCGATCTCGTCGAGCGTCT
>CAYMHQ010000138.1:2827-3939 GCA_964390275.1 uncultured Coriobacteriaceae bacterium | reverse complement strand
AACGCCACCACGTCGGTCTTCCCGTTGAAGATGCGCCCGATCTCGTCGAGCGTCTCGCTGCTGCTGTAGTACGAGGACGTGTCGATGTCCGTGAAGCCGAGCTGCGTGAGGCAGTCCTCGAGGCAGGCGGTCGCGGTCTGCGCCGTGTAGTAGTGCGCCTCGGAGTTCGCCAGGACCGAGAGCGCCATGGCCGCGGTCGCCAGCTCGTGGTTGTAGGAGGTCGAAGGCTGGTCGAACCAGTCGTCGCGCCAGACGATCTCCATCTCGGGCGTCGTCTTCGAGGAGTCCTGCGCCTCCGAGGCGTACGTCGAGGTCACGCGGATGGCCCCGTCGGCGTCGGCCTCGGCGGCCTCGAGGTACGAGACCGGCTGGGTGACCAGGTAGCGTCCGGTGACGGTGTGCCCCGCCACGTGGAGCAGGCAGAACACGACGCCCGCAAGCAGCACGAACCCCAGCGACGAGAGTACGCGCCGCACCGCCGGCCTGGACGAGCCCCGCTTGCCAGCAGACGGCTGGGCGGCAGGCGCCTGGGACTTCGACGACCCAGTCTCAACCTCCGGCTCAGTCATAGGCTGAACCTCAGATTTGGCGTCGGCCTGGGAAGCCGCGGCGGGCTCGACGGACGCGGCGGACTCCTCCGCCTTCGATTTGAGATAGCGCGCGAGCAGCAGCATGGCGAAGAGATACGCGAGCGGCAGGAGCGCGCCGGGCCGGAAATCCAGGGCGAACGACATGACCTGGATGCCGCAGCAGAGGCAGAGCATCACGATGGCGGGGGCGTACATCCTAGGGTGCCGCGGGGCGCGGAACGACGTCATGCCGCAGACGAACACGAGGCCTTCCGCCAGGAAGATGTTGATGATGTTGAGCGTGAGAGTGTTGTACTCGGCGCTCGAGTCGAGCATGACCAGCCCGCTCGCATGCAGAATACCCATCGGCACCGCGACGAGAACGCACATCAGGCAGTAGGCCAACCCGATCACGATGAGCAGAAGCGCCATGAGGCGGAACACCCGCTGGGGCCGGGTGAGCCGCGGCTTCGGGCGCTTCGAGTGCCTCCCATGGCCCGCGGGCGCGGCGGCCTCGGCAGGCGCAGCGGCCTCGGAAGGCGC
>CAYMHQ010000138.1:0-2727 GCA_964390275.1 uncultured Coriobacteriaceae bacterium | reverse complement strand
CTCGGAAGGCGCTTCGGGCGCGGACGGGACGTTTTGCGCAGACGGTGCGGACTGCGCGGGCTGGTCAGGCTGCTGGTAAGGTTGCTGCTCGGGCTGCTGGTCAGGCTGTCTCTTCGCTCGGGTCATGGGACTTGAAGGCTCCAGTCGAGGTCGAGGGTGGTCGGGCGGCACGACGAGCGCCGCAAGATTGAATAGTACCTCAGTGCGGGCGGGGCGCCCGACGTATTCGCGATTTCCCCAAGACTGAAGTCAAGTCCGATTTCGGACTATCCGACCCCGCAAACAAGGTCGATTGGTGCAAGGACCGAGTATCATATGCGGCAGCAGGTGCGCGCGGGCACCAGTCCCGTTGTTCGGGCGACGAACCGGAAAGGCAGGCATCATGGCGGAGGTTGCGGCTGAGGATACGGCAAGCGTCCGGGCAGGCGCGAGGACGGACACCGCGGAAGGCACGGCGGCGGGCCCAACCGCAGGCGGCGCGAGATACGAGCCTTTCTACGTCGAGCGCGGGGAAGGGTTCCCGCTCGTGCTCCTCCACGGCAACGGAGAGAGCCATGAGTACTTCGTCCACCAGATCGAGCATTTCTCCAGGTCGTGGCGGGTGATGGCGCTCGACACGCGGGGGCATGGACGCTCGCCGCGCGGCGACGGGGAGTTCACGATCGCACGGTTCGCCGAGGACCTGCGCGACTTCCTCACGGCGCGCGGCATCAGGCGGGCGCACCTCCTCGGGTTCTCCGACGGGGGCAACATCGCGCTGCAGTTCGCGCTCGACCACCGGGAGATGGTGGGGAGGCTCGTGCTCAACGGCGCGAACCTCTTCCCGGCAGGCGTCAAACGGAGCGTCCAGATTCCCATCGAGGTGGAGTACCGCCTCCTCAAGCCGTTCGCCGGGGTGAGCGAGCGGGCGCGACGTAAGACGGAGCTCCTCGGCCTCATGGTGAACGAGCCGAACGTCGACCCCTCCGAGCTGCGGGAACTTGCGATTCCGACCCTCGTGGTCGCCGGCACGGACGACATGATCGCCCGGGAGCACACCGAGCTCATCGCCCGGAGCCTGCCCGACTCGCAGCTCGCGCTCATCCCCGGGAGCCATTTCGTCGCGGCCGAGAACCCCGAGGCGTTCAACGCGGTTGTGGACGATTTCCTCAATCGCGGCGAATCCCGTGGCGCCGCGGCCGGCGTCTGACGAACACCCGCCGCGCATCGGTAGAATACGGGAGGCGTCCGACACGCCGCCCCGCTCGCCGTCCCGCTCGCCGTTCCTCAGCTCGCTCGTCATCCCGAAAGGCCGCCGCCGCATGTCCACCGACCCGTTCGTCAACCTCCTCTTCGCCGTCACCGTCTGGACCCCGGCGGTCGTCTGGGGACTGATGTTCCTCTCCTCGTACCGCAAGGAGCCGAGCCAGTTCCGCAACGCGATCTTTCTGCTGGCGTGCGTGATCCACACCCTCATCGCCGTCGTGTTCTTCTACGAGCCGTCGTGGGTCGCGCTGCTGCTGGGGGTCATCCTCGGACTCGCGCCCCTCGTGACTGCGGTCTCGCTCGTCGTGAACGCCGTGATCGTCTGCCGGCGCGAGGGAGTGTCGGTCGTGTCGCTGCTCCCGCTCGCGCTCGCGTTCATGGTGGTCTTCCCCGTCGTCGCGCTCGTGGTGGCGGTGCTCGCGCAGCTCGGGTTCGTCGCCCTCGGCGTGCTCGCACTGCTCACGGCGCTCGACGTCTGGTTCTCGTTTAGCTACGTGGCGCTGCTCCTCTACAGCTGGGTGTACCGGAAGATCCCGCGCGAGCGCGTCTACGACTACATCGTGGTCCACGGCGCCGGACTCATGGGCGACCGGCCCACCCCGCTGCTCGCCGGCCGGCTCGACCGCGCGCTCGACCTGTGGGAGCGGCAGGGACGCGTCGCGAAGATCATCGTCTCGGGCGGTCAGGGTCCCGACGAGGTCGTGAGCGAGGCCGCCGCCATGCACCGCTACCTCGCCGAGAAGGGAGTGCCCGAGGACGCGCTCATCGATGAGAACCGCTCGACGAACACGATGGAGAACCTCATGTTCTCGAAGGCTCTCATGGAGGAGCACTCGGGGAAGCCGGCCGAGGGGGCGACGTGGCGCTGCGCCGTGGTGACGAGCGACTTCCACGTCTTCCGGTGCGCTGAATACGCCCGCAAGCTGGGCATTCCCGCCGACGGGGTCGGGAGCGTCACGCGCGGCTGGTACCAACCGGCGGCATTCACGCGCGAGTTCCTCGCAATCACCAAGGCCCACCTCGCGCCATATGTCGTCATCACGGTCGTATGGGCGGTCCTGTTCGCCGTGGCCGCGGTGCTGTTCGCGGCATAGAGGGCCGCCGGGCGCGTCGTAGGCGGTCACGAAGGAGGTCGGACCCATGTGCGGAAGGTTCACGGTGCTCTCCTACGACGAGGTCGAGGGCGTCGTCAGGTCGCTCGAGTACGCGACCCCCGTCAACCTCCTCCCCGACTGGCCCGCGCGAAGGGCCGACCCGCTGGCATGGGAAACACTCGACGGAAACCCCGCCCGCCCGGAGGCTCGTCCCGAGGCGCAACCCGGATCGACCGCCTGGATCATCGCGCCACGGGAAGCCGAAGCGGAGCAACTTGCGGGGCGGGCACCCTGGCAGACGCCCGGCCGGACATCCGGCAACGGGCCCCTCCAGCTCGCCACCCTGCCGCTGACCTGGGGATTCCCCGTCGAATGGTCGAAGCGCCCC
>CAYMHQ010000137.1:0-7821 GCA_964390275.1 uncultured Coriobacteriaceae bacterium | reverse complement strand
CGCGAGCGCAGCCGGCATGAGCAGGCGCATGTGGCGCGCCGTCGCGTCGAGGTCGGCGGAGCGGCCGGCGCAGACGCGCTCGCCCGAGGAGAGGAGCCGCGCGGCCTGCCCGCGCACCGCCGCCGTGCGCGCCTCGACCATCCCGGGGAGTGCCGCCACGAGGCGGTCCTGGGCGAAGTCGAGCCGCTGCGACCGCGAGTCGACCAGGGTCTGGAGGGGCCGCGAGAGCGCCGGGCGCGCGGCGAGCACGTCGAGCCCGCGCCCGTAGGCGGCGAGACGGCGCTGGAGGGACACGCCGAGGCGGTGGCCGAGGCCAGAGAGACCGGCGAGCAGCTCCGCCGAGGAGGGCGCGACCGACTCGGCCGCCGCCGTGGGCGTGGAGGCCCTCCGCGCGGCGACCATGTCGCAGATGGTCGTGTCGGGCTCGTGGCCGATGCCCGTCACGACCGGCACCTTGCTGGCGGCGACGGTGCGCGCGAGGGTCTCGTCGTTGAAGGGCATGAGGTCCTCGTACGAGCCGCCGCCCCTCACGAGCAGGATCGCGTCGGGGTGGACCTCCTGGGCGCGCAGCAGCGCCTCGCACATCTGGGCGGGGGCCGAGGCGCCCTCGACCGTCACGGCGCAGTAGATCAGCTCGACGAGCGGGTTGCGGCGGCGCAGCGTCCTCGCCACGTCGTCCTTCACCTTGCCGTGCGGCGAGGTCACCACCACGACGCGCTGGCAGAACGCCGGAACGGGGAGTTTGCGCGCCGGGTCCATGAGCCCCTCGGCGTCGAGCTTGCGCGCGAGGCGGGCGACGCGCTCGCGCAGCTCGCCCTCGCCGGCGAGCGCGATCGAGAAGATCTCGAACTGCATGCGGCCCTTCGCCGGGTAGACGGTGAACCTGCCCGTGACGCGCACCCTGAGGCCCTCGCGGAGGTTAACACCGCTCGCAAGGTAGCGGTTGCGCCACATCATGCAGTCCATGACGCCGCCCGCCTTGTCGGCGAGCGGGAAATAGACCGCCTTGTAGTTTGGACTGTCCCTGAACTGGGACACCTCGCCCTCGACCACGAGCGTCATGGACTCGAGGGCGCCCTTCGCGCGCATGAGCGCCTCGGTGACGCTGAGGGCCGCGGGCCGCCCCGCCGGGATGTCGTCGATGGCCATGGCGCCGCTACTCCTCGTGGTTCTGCTGCAGCAGGTAGAGAAGCTGAAGGATAGAGGTCAGCGCCGCCGCCACGTAGGTGAGCGCCGCCGCCGTGAGCACCTGCCGGGCGCCGCGCTCCTGCTCGGGCGTGACGCGCACGTCGTGCGAGATGAACGCCATGGCGCGCGAGGACGCGTCGAACTCGACGGGAAGCGTGACGAGCTCGAACAGCACGACGCACGCGAACAGGGCGATACCGAGGTAGATGAGCCCGGTCTGGTTGATGAAGATGCCGAGGATCAGGACGATCATCCACGCCTGCGAGCCGATGTTCGCTGCGGGCACGAGCGCCATGCGGATGCGCGCGGGAGTGTAGCCGCGGGCGTGCTGCACCGCATGCCCCGCCTCGTGGCAGGCGACCGCCATGCTCGCGACCGAGCAGCCGTGCTCGCTCGAGGGCGAGAGGTAGAGGGCGTTGCTGCGGGGGTCGTAGTAGTCCGAGAGGTCGTCGCCGCCGTTGGGCAGGGTGGGCACGTCGCGAAGGCCCTCGCTGTCGAGGAAGCGCCGGGCGACCTGGGCGCCGGTCTCGCGGAACGAGAGGTCGACCTTGGACCACCGGTGGTAGGCGTACTTGATGTAAGCCTGGGTGCCGAGGCCCAGGATGAGGGAGATGGCGACGATGGACAGGTAGCTGAGATGCATCTGATTCCTCCGATGTCGATACTTGCCGTACGACTCGCTTTATACCCAGCGGGCGCGGCGGCGCGGGGCGCGCGCACGCCGGCACCGTCAACCTTAAAGGAGTTCCACACGCTTAAAGGAGCTCCACGCGCCCGTCCTTGACGGTGAGTCCCGAGCGCCCCTCGAGCAGGTCCTCGAGATGCCGGCCGAGCACCTCGTAGCGCCAGCCTATGGAGAGCGGAGACCCCTCGCGGCGCTCCGAGAACATGACGAGATCCTCGCGCGAGGCGAGCACGGAGGGCGCGACCTCGAGCTGCTCGGCGACGAGCCGGGTGAGGGCGTACATGAGGTCGCCCACGCTCTCCTCGTCGAGGCTCGGGTGGGCGTGGCGGTCGGTCTCGGGGCAGCCGGCCTCGGGGCAGGCGAGGCCCGCCGCGCACGCGGCGACGAGCTGGGCGCGCTCCTCCGCCGAGAAGCTGTCGGTCCCGCGGATGCGCATGAGCGCGCGCATGTCGGTGGGGGCGACCCGCGCGAGGTCGACGAGAAGCTCGTCGGAGAGCACGCTGCGCCGCGGCAGGTCGAGCTCCATGGCGCGGTGCTCGCGCCATGCGGCGAGCTCGCGGGCGGTGGCGAGCTGGCGGCGCGTGAGGGTGCCGATCCGCTTCACCTTGCGGTACGCCTCTCGGGGGTCGCGCAGGTAGGTGGCCGGGTCGGTAGCGCGCTCGAACTCGGGCAGGACCCATTCGGTCCTCCCCCGCTCCTCGAGCTCCTTCGTCATGGTGCGCCAGATGGAGGGGAGGTACTTCACGTCGTCGAGCGCATAGGCGAGCTGCGCCGCGTCGAGCGGGCGGGCGGCCCAGTCGGTCATCGCCTCGGTCTTGGGGAGCCTCACGTGGCAGTACTCCCCCACCAGGTGCCCGTAGCCGATCTGGCACCGGTCGCCCAGGTAGGAGGCCGCGAGCTGCGTGTCGAACACCGGGTGCGGCAGGACCCCCAGAAAGCGCAGGAGCACCTCCATGTCCTGGGAGCACGCATGGAAGACCTTGACGACGTTCGGGTCGCGGAAGAGGCGCACGAGCGGCTCGGTGTCGGTGATGGCGAACGGGTCGATGGCGACCTGCTCGTCCTCGGTCCCCAGCTGCACGAGGCAGAGCCGGGGGAAGTAATGCCGCTCGCGCACGAACTCGGTGTCGACGGCGACCACCGGGGCCTGTGAGGCGCGGTTGACGAACTCCCTCATCTGTTCATCGGTGGTAATGAGCACGTTGCGACTCCATGGGCATGTTCGGAGCGGGTACAATGACGTCGCGCGGGGCGGGACCGTGGGAACCGCGGCGCAGACTATAGAATTCTACCTGAGAGACAGGGCGTTCACCTTGAGAACCCTCATCGTACACAATACCGTGTCAGGCCCGCGCTCGGACGACATCTTCGCCTTCCAGCGGGCGCTCCTCCGCCCGGGCGACGAGGTGGTCATGAGGGCGACCCTGCCCGGCGACGACGTGGAGGAGTTGCTCGGGGACGCCCGCTCGTTCGACGCCGTCGTGGCCTCGGGCGGGGACGGGACGGTCGCAAGCGTCGCGTATGCCATGAGGAACACCGGCGTGCCCGTCCTCGTGTTCCCCTCGGGCACCGCGAACCTCCTCGCCAACAACATCGGCAACTCGGCCGACCCGCCCGCGCTCGCCCAGGCGCTGCGCGACGGGAGGTACTGCGACCTCGACATCTGCGAGTTCGAGTACCGCGACGCCGAGGGGCAGACGCACCGAAGGGGCTTCCTCAACATGGCGGGCGCCGGGTACGACGCCAACATCATGCAGGGGTCCACGGGGCTCAAGGCGCTCTTCGGCCCGTTCAGCTACTACCTCGCCGCGCTCGGCAACCTCAACCCGGGGACGTCGCGCTTCAGGCTCAGGATCGACGGGGAGGAGGTCGAGTCGGAGGGCATCTGCGTGCTCGTGGCGAACTGGGCGACCATCAACCAGACGGCGGAGTTCATCCCCGGGACCTCCCCCGTGGACGGCCTGCTCGACGTCGCCATCATGTCGGCCAAGAACAGCGTGGAGCTGCTGCCGGCGGTGTTCAGCAGCGTGTTCGCGCGCGGGAACGAGAGCGCGTTCCCCAACATCTCGTTCCGTCACGGGCGCGAGGTCGAGGTCGAGTGCGAGCCCGCGTTCCCCATGCAGTACGACGGCGAGGTCGTGGAGAACGCGACCACGCCGTTCACGGCGCGCGTCATCCCCAAGAGCTTCCGCGTGATCGTCGACCCGCTCTCCCACCTCGCGGGACTCGAGGGGTAGGCCGGGGGGACGGGATCGGGACCAGCCAGACGGAAACAGGAGCGCCCGCCCCGCGCGACCGCATGAGGCGGCTCGCAGGGCGGGCGTTTTCGTCTGTCCGGGATCTGGGACCGCCGGAATCTGGGACGATGCGAGATTACCGCTCGGCGCCCTCGTCTCCCTCGGGTCCGCCGCAGCACTCCACGCACGACGACTCGGCGTAGGGGTGGCAGTCGTCCTCGGCCGGGGAGGCGCAGCCCTGGGCGCAGCGCAGCCCGATCGCGTCGTCGACCGGGACGGAGAACAGGACCCCGTGGCAGGGGGTCGCGGGGCCCGCGGCCTTGTTCACCGCGCGCATGACGTCCATCTTCTGCACATGGGGGACGAGAATGATGAGGACGTCCTTCTCGATGTCGAACGACATGCCGAGCAGGCTGTCGCCGGTCTCGACGCCCATGCGGCGCCCGTGGATAACCGTGCCGCCGCGCGCGCCGCAGGAGCAGGCCGCGTCCATGACGACGTCCTCGTTGCCGTGGTCGATGACGGCCACGATCATGTCGAAATCGCTCGATGTCTTCACAGTGGCCTCCGCCTTGTCGGGCGCGCCGCAGGGCGCGCTGTCTGAACTCAACGCCTGGTGCAGCTTGCCGCTCGCACCGGTCAGCGGGACGGAGAACAGGATGCCCCGACCCGGATGGGACAGGCCGAGCCGCTCGTCGACCGCCTTGAAGACGGCCTTGACGTCGCAGGCCCGGGCGAAGCCGAACACCATGTCCTTGAGCGTCTCGGAAAGGCCGAGATAGTCGAGCACCTTGGAGTTCGCCGTGCCGCGCGCCATGCACTGGAAGTCGAACGGCAGGCGGCACTCGCGGTACACGTCGACGACGCGCGCGCCCCTCCCCCGGTCGACGATGGCGACGACCAGCTTGACCTCGTCGGATTCTCCCATCGTCTATACCTCCTCTTCAGAATAGTCGACGATATCGTCGGCGGCGGAGAGCGCGGTGGCATCGGGCGCCGCCTGAATCTTCGCGAGCTTGTGCTTGTACACGAGACCGAGGATCTGCACCGTGATGAGCGGGGTCATGGCGACCATGGCCACGACGCCGAACGCGTCGGTGAGCACGTTGCCGCCGAAGGCCTCGCACGCCCCCATCGCGAACGGGAGCAGGAACGTCGCCGTCATGGGGCCCGACGCGACGCCGCCCGAGTCGAACGCGATCGACGTGAACATCTTGGGGACGAAGAACGTGAGCACGATCGCCGCCAGGTAGCCGGGCACCAGGAAGTACATGATGGGAATCTGGAGCCAGACGCGCAGCATGGCGATGCCGATCGAGACGGCGACGCCGATCGAGAGCGAGATGCGGATCGCGCGCTGCGAGACCGCACCGCCTGTGACCTCCTCGACCTGCTTGTTGAGCGCGTAGACGGCGGGCTCGGCCGCGACGATGAAATACCCCACGACGCAGCCGATCGCGACGAGCACCCACCCGGGGCAGTTGCTCGCGAGCTCCTCCCCCAGAAACGAGCCGGCAGGCATGAAGCCGACGTTCGCGCCGAGCAGGAAGAGGACGAGCCCGATGAAGGTGTACGCGATGCCGATGAGGATCTTCACCAGGCTGCGCTTCTTGAGGCGCAGCGACACGATCTGGAAGACGGCGAAGAACAGGATGATCGGCGCCAGACCGAACGCGACCTCCTGCAGGTAGTCGGGGAGCTCGTCCAGGAAGAGCTCGCCCGCCTCCTGGGAAGTGAGCACGGTGGGGATGACCGACGCGGTGTAGTTGATCTCGGACGTGTCATACATGAGGCCGAGAACCATGACCGCGAGGATGGGCCCCACGCTGCAGATGGCGACCACGCCGAAGCTGTCCTCGTCCCGACCGCTCATCACCGCGAGGCCCGCGCCGAACGCGAGGATGAAGGGCACCGTGATGGGACCCGTGGTGACGCCGCCCGAATCGAACGCGACGGCGAGGAAGCTCTCGGGGACGAAGAAGGCGAGGATGAACACGAGGGCGTACAGGACGAGCAGGAAGTAGCGCAGCGGGATCCTGAGCTTCATGCGCACGAGCGCGAGCACGAGGAAGACGCCGACGCCCGCCGCCACCGTGAGGATGATCACCATGTCGGGGACGGCCGGGACCTGGCCCGCGAGCACCTGCAGGTCGGGCTCGGCAATCGTGACAGAGACGCCGATGACCAGGCAGATGAGGGCAACGAGCGCCATGCTCTTCGTCGTCGTGAGCTTGCGGCCCATCGCGTCGCCCACCGGCATCATGGCGATGTCGGCGCCGAGCGAGAAGAAGCCCATGCCCACGATGAGCAGGATCGCGCCGAGGATGAACAGCATGAGCGTGCCGACCGGCATGGGCGCGAGCGTGAAGGAGAGCAGAAGGACGATGACAGTGACGGGCAGGACGGAGGTCAGGGCCTCGGAGACCTTCTCTTTGAGCAGTTTCCTCAATAGGCTCACCACGCAATCTTGTTGTCAGGCGGGCCGAGCAGGCGGCCGCCGCCGGCAAAAAACAGTCCTCGAAAGGATACCCAGCATCGGGGGTCGTCAAACGCTGCTCCGCCGAAACGGACGAAGAAGACGGAACCTCCCGAGAGGTCAGACGACGCCCCGCCGCGGCGAGCAAAACCGGGCGGCGGCAGGCGTCACGAGAGCCAGGTGATGAGCTCGCCCATGCTGCCCGAGGGGACGTCTGTGCCCGCGCCCGCCTTGTCGATGAGGCAGTCGGTCACCAGGAAGCAGCCCATCCCCAGCCCCTCGGCGGGCGCGATGTCCTCCGCGACGTCGTTGCCCACCATGAGGCACCCGGCGGGGTCGAGGTCGAACCGTGCGAGGACCTCGCGGTAGTAGAGCGGGTTCGGCTTGCAGAACGAGGAGGTCTCGTACGTCGTCACGTAGTCGAAGTCGTCGGGGCGAAGGCCCACCCACGAGAGCCGCCGCTCGATGGCAACGGCCGGGAAGAAGGGGTTCGTGGCAAGGATGACCCGATCGGCCCTGCGCCGCGCCGACGCGACCGCCTCCCTGGCCGCCTCGGGGGCCGGGCTCGTGTACGCGCGGGCGCCGTCGAACTCATTGGCGTAGAAGGAGAGGAAGAGATCGTCCTGCCTCTTGAGCAGCGCCTCCGACTCCTCGCTGGTCGCGCCGACGAACTTCTCGGGGAACCCCTGGGCGAACGTCTCCCAGAACCGGGTGCGGTTCGGCATCGAGCCGTCGTTGCGCGCCATGGCGCCCACACCCTTCCAGAGGTCGCCGACGAGCCTGTCCTTGTCGTACCCGAACGGCGCGAGCGTCTTCACGAGCAGGCCGAGATACCCCTTCATGAAGGTGTCGAAGTCCATGGGAAGCAGCGTCCCGTCGAGGTCGAACAGGACGGCGTCATAGCGGGACCTGGCCTGGTCCGCCTCTCCGCGATGCGTGCCGCTTGCAGTCTGAATGTCCATTGAGCGCTCCTCGTCTACGCAGTTGTGTGCCGGATATTGTGCATAAAACCAGCGTCTGTCGTAAGACGGCGCACGAAACCGAAACGGCACGCGCACGAACACTCAACAACTAAAGGCACACAAGCAGAAGCAACTGGGGTGTGAACGAGGGATGACCGCCAAAGGCCAAAGAATGTCAGGAAACGAAAACGGGGACCTCTCGGTCCCCGTTTCGAATTCAAATGGTGGGCGTTACAAGATTTGAACTTGTGACCTCTTCCGTGTCAGGGAAGC
>CAYMHQ010000136.1:3883-7858 GCA_964390275.1 uncultured Coriobacteriaceae bacterium | reverse complement strand
GTCGTTCCGGCCGTCTCCTGCGCTTTGGCGAGATTATCCTTCCGGCCCTCGCGCTATACTCCCGTGCTGTAGGAAAAGTGCTGAAAACCTGCAGACGGTACCAACGGGTGGTGTTCTGCGCCATACTGTGTCCCATTGGTTGTGTCGGCGGTCGGGTTTGCGGCAGGCCTGCGGAGTGTCCGCGGGTGCGCTCGCGGCCGTGCCGGCAGGATATCAGTCGTTGAAGCGATGAGACGAAAGGTCGTGCACGTGTCGAAGCGCACGCACGGGCTCTATGGGGGTCCCGAGGGTCGGGGCGCCTATGCCGGAGGGTCCAGCTCTGCATACGACGGCGCCGGGTCCGCGCGGCCGGCGACGCATTTCGCGAGCACGACGGGCGCTGCCGCCGGCGCCGCCGGTGCCGCCGCCTCCGACTCGCCCTACGCCGCCGGCTCCCGCTACGCCCACTCGTCCTCCTCTTCCCCCTCCTCCCGCACGTCTCGCGCGGCGTCCCTCACGCGCCGGGGCCTCCTCGCCCTCGCGGGGGTCGGCGGCGTCGCGCTCGTCGCGGCGGTCGTCGTGGGGCGCCTCGCGTCGTGCGACTTCGACCTCTCGCTCTCGCTCGGGTTCGGCGGGCACGGCTCGTCGGGATCGGGCGGCTCGGGTGACGGCTCCGGGGCCGCCGGTGACGGCCGCCGCTCCGCGACCGTCGCCGAGTACCGCGAGCCCGAGCCGACCCCCACGCTCGTCGAGGAGGGCTGGTCGACCGTCACGTTCTCCGCCGTGGGGGACAACCTCGTCAACTCGCCCGTCTACGTCGCCGCCGACTACAACGCCGGCAGCATGGACGACGGCCTCTACGACTTCGTCCCCATGTACATGGGCGTGAGCGACATCGTGTGGTCGCACGACATCAACTTCCTCGACATCGAGACGATCCTCGGCGGCGACTATCTGGGACTTTCGGGCTATCCCACCTTCAACTCGCCCTCGTGTATCGCCGAGCAGGTGGCGGCGTTCGGCTGGAACTGGGTCACCACGGCCACCAACCACTCGCTCGACATGGGGGTCGAGGGCATCTTCAACTCGTGCGCCACCTGGTCGAACTACCCGCAGGTGACCATGACGGGGACGTTCTCGAGCTGGGAGGACCGCGACCGTCTGCGCACCATCGAGCGCAACGGGATGACCTTCGGGCTCCTCTCGTACACCGACTACCTCAACGGCATCCCGGTCCCCTCCGGCTACGAGTACAGCGTCGCCACCTGCGACGACGTCGACCTCCTGATCTACGAGGTCGAGCGCGCGCGGGCGCTGACCGACGTGGTGATCGTCGCCATGGGGTGGGGGAGCGAGGACTCGTTCGTCCCCAACGACTCGCAGCGGTTCTTCGCGCAGGTGCTCGCCGACCTGGGGGTCGACCTGGTGGTGGGCTTCGGGCCGCACGTGATCCAGCCGATCGAGTGGTACGACGAGCACGACGAAAACGGCAACCTCACGGGCAACCGGACGCTCGTCGTGTTCTCGCTCGGCAACTTCCTGAGCAACCAGCCGCAGGCGAACGAGAACATCGAAGGCTGCTTCACCTGCACGTTCGAGCGCTTTGGGAGCGAGGGCCGCGCCACCATCAAGGATCTCATGTGGACGCCGCTCATCAATCACATAGAGAACGGCGGCTGGTACCACGAGGTCGTGAAGCTCAAGGACTACACGTACGAGCAGGCCTACTCCCACGACGTGCTGTACTCGCTGACCGACCCCATCGGGTACGCCTACGAGCTCACGAACGACATCATCGGACCGAGCGGCGTCACGATTGACGCGTAGGGGAGGATGCCGAGGCGGCCGTCTGCCGTCCCTGCTGCCCGTGGTCTCTTTGTCTTTGGGCGCGCCGCGGTGGCCCCGGGCCGGTTTTTGCGCTACTATACAGGTTCGCGTGCGGCGTCGCGCACGGTTTCGCGCAGGCGGCCGGGCATGCGGAGGGATGGCAGAGTGGTTGAATGCGGCGGTCTTGAAAACCGTTGAGCGGTAACCCCGTTCCGAGGGTTCGAATCCCTCTCCCTCCGCCACGTTTCTGGCGCCGCGCCCCGCTCGGTCGCGCCCCGGGCCGTGCCTCGGCCGCGCATCCCGATCGCGCCGCCCCGATCATCCTCGCAACCTTCCCGTCGAACCCCGCCGTCGTTCAGCCCGCATGCAGGCAGCGGCGTTTCTCCAGCGTGTCTCCAGCGTGTCCCGCTCGTCCCGCCCCGTGTTCGTCCCGCCCCTGTCCCCGAAAGGCGTCCCCATGAAGCAGCTCCGACCGTTCCCCCAGGCAGTCATCACGCAGAAGGGCGCCCGGTTCCTGGCGTCGGGCAACGTCTGGGTCTACGCGGCCGAGGTGCTCCGCATCGACGCCGCCCCGCTCGACGGGCGCGAGGTGGCGAACGGCGACCTCGTCGACGTGGTGGACGAGAAGGGGACGTACCTCGGCACGGGTCTCGTCTCGCTCGAGAGCATGATTCGCGTGCGCATCGTGTCGCGCAACGCGAACGACCGGTTCGACGAGGCGTTCTGGGACCGCAAGGTCCGCTGGGCGTGGGAGTATCGCAAGACCGTCATGGGCGGCGCCGGCTCGCCCGACCTCGGATGCTGCCGCGTCATCTTCTCCGAGGCCGACTCGTTCCCGGGTCTCGTGGTCGACCGCTACGAGGACGTGCTGGTGGCCGAGACGCTCACCGTGGGTATGGAGCGCCTGCGCCACACCCTGTTCCCGCTCATCGTGCGCGCCATGCGCGAGGACGGCCAGGACGTGCGCGGCGTCTACGAGCGCAACGACGCCAAGATTCGCGAGAAGGAGGGCATCGGGCTCTATAAGGGCTGGTACCAGCTTCGCGATGCCGAGTCCGAGCCCGGCGTGGCGTCCGAGTCCGGTGCTTCCGAGCCCCTTGCGACCACGCGCGTCGTGAGCGAAAACGGCGTCCGCTACACCATCGACCTCGCGAACGGCCAGAAGACCGGGTTCTTCCTCGACCAGAAGTACAACCGCCGGGCGGTGGCGCGTCTGGCGCCGGGCCGTCGCGTGCTCGACTGCTTCACGCATGTGGGGACGTTCGCCCTCAACGCTGCCGTGGCGGGCGCCGAGTTCGTGCACGGCGTTGACGTGAGTCCCTCTGCCATCGACCTCTGCCGCACGAACGCCCAGCTCAACGGCGTGTCCGAGCGCTCCCGGTTCACGGCGGCGAACGTGTTCGACTTCCTGCCGCCGCTCGAGGACCGCACCGCCATGCGCGACGCCGGCGGCCCGTTCGACCTCATCGTGCTCGACCCGCCGGCGTTCACCAAGAACCGCAAGACGATCCACGAGGCGGCGCGCGGCTACCGCCAGATCAACTACCGCGCCATGCGCCTGCTCCCGCGCGGCGGCTACCTGGCCACGTGCAGCTGCTCGCACTTCATGGACGAGAAGCTGTTCTCCGACGTCGTCCGCGAGGCCGCCCACGACGCCGGCGTGCAGCTCCGCCAGGTCGAGATGCGCCAGCAGGCCCCCGACCACCCCATCGTCTGGGGCATCCCCGAGACGAACTACCTGAAGTTCTTCATCTTCCAGGTGGTGTAGGGGAGGAGACCGTGCGACGTGCGTCCATGCGGTGCGAGGGCGTGCTCCCATGGACAAAACCGCAAGATTCCTTGCACTTTCTCTCGGCGCCGGCCAGAACTTCAACTTTCCTTGCACTTTACGAAGGGTCAAATTGAAGGTCTCGGTGAAATCGCAGGTAGACGGCGTGTCCCGGTTACCCTACCAGTACGGTAGGGGTATTTTCTGCAAGGAAAGTTGACATTCTGGCCACGGGGAAACCAAAGTGCAAGGAAACTTGCATTTCTGGCCATCTGCAAGGAAAGTTGATGTTTTGCCCACCTTCCCCGGCACCCCCGGCGCCAGCTTTCGCCGCTCCATGCCGCCCAACGCAAAACGCCGCACGCGCTCGATTCGAACGCGTGCGGCGTTGTCATTTCCGC
>CAYMHQ010000136.1:2425-3783 GCA_964390275.1 uncultured Coriobacteriaceae bacterium | reverse complement strand
CCCCGCGGCTCGTCCCGTCCGCTCGCCTTACAGCTCGACGGTGCGCATCCCGTCGGTGAACGAGGCGAACGTCGCCTTCGCGTTCACAAAGTAGAGGACGCAGGTGTTGCCGTCGCCGGGCTGGTACATGCCCTGCAGCTCGGGATAGGCGTCAAGCATGCTCGTCTCGGCCTCGATGCGGGGGTCTTCGACGAGGTCGCCCTCGATGCGGATCCAGCTGGTGGGGTCCTTGCAGGCGCAGATCTCGACGGAGGGGTTCTCCTTAAGCTGCTGGTAGATGGCCTTTTTGCGGCCGGTCTGGATGTAAAGCCTGCCCTCGTAGATGTGCGCGGTGCCAAAGGGGCGCACGCGCGGCTTGCCGCCCTCGCAGGTGGCCAGGTAGTAGGTGCCCGCCGCCTTGAGGTACGCGCACGCCTCCTCGAGGGCCTCGTTCTTCGTCGTCTCGGTGGTCTCCGCCATGGTCGGCCTTCCTTTCTGCTCGGTTTCGCTCGTGTCCTGATACCCGGACCCCGCTCGGAATCTACCTGCGCTACTCGATCTTCATGCCCAGGAAGCGCTCGGCGTTGTGCCAGGTCATCGCTTCCCACTGCTCGTCGGTGAACCCGAGCGCCTTGAACTTCTCGAACTCGGTGACGGGGTTCCACATGGGGAAGTCGGTGCCAAAGAGGACGCGGTCGAAGCCGTACCCCTCGCACAGTTCGCGCGTGCGGCGCGGCCCCAGATACGCCATCGAGCTCGACATGTCCACAAAGCAGCGCTCGTGCTCGAGCATCTCGAACGCGTAGTCGTAGATGGACCAGCCGCCAAAGTGCGCCGCGTTCACCACGAGGTCGGGGAAGGCGGCGAGCACGCGCTTGAGGCGTTCGGGGCGCGAGTACTCGTAGCGGTAGTCGCCCGTGTGGAAGATGATGGGCAGGTGCTTGGCCTGGGCGATCTCGTAGACGGGCATGAGGCGCGGGTCGTCGAGGTTGACGCCCTGCGTGTCGGGGTGCAGCTTGATGCCGCGCAGGCCGAGCGACATGGCGCGCTCGATCTCGGCCTCGGGGTTCTCGTAGTCCTGGTGCATGGTCATGAAGCCGATGAAGTTGGGGTGCTCGGCGCAGGTGGCGGCGATGAAGGTGTTGATGCTCTCGACGTTCTTGGGCTTGGTCGCGACCGAGTGCACCACGCAGTGCGTGATGGGCGTCTTGGCGAGCTCGTGGAGCAGGACCTCCACCGAGCCGTTCTCCTCCTGCATGCTAATGTTGTAGAAGTCCCCGATGCTCTCCGCTGCGCGCAGGGCGATCTTGTCGGGGTAGATGTGGACGTGGATGTCGACGATGGGCATGGCGATGTACTCCCGGGTGGCTGCGAGGTTG
>CAYMHQ010000136.1:0-2325 GCA_964390275.1 uncultured Coriobacteriaceae bacterium | reverse complement strand
CAGGGCGGCGCCGGAGAACGCGAGCGACGCCGCGACCGCTGCCCCGGCGAGCAGAATGAGCAGGCGATGGTGTGCGCGAGGTGCCGAGGAAGCTTCCCAGGTTGCGGGAATCTCGGGTTCCTCAGACATTGCCGCAGGTAGAGCTTCCGGTCGCGTCGTGAGTCTCATGCGTGTCTCCCGTCTATCGGTCGTCGGTGTACCCGGCGGCCCGGCGTGTCAGGTCCGGTGTGCCGGACCGCCCGGTCGCGGTCCATTGTAACCGCTGGGCGGCAGATGCGCCCCGCGGGGGCGGGGAATCGCCGTCGGCGGGGTGCTCGCTTCTGGTGCACCGACGGTCGCGATAGGGAAGTTTGCCTCCCTGCTCACGATAAACCGAGGGGTCCCGGTTTCGTGCTATGATGGCCGGTCATTACTCGACCACCGGGGGACGGTCACATGGACACAAAGAGGCTCGCCGCGTTCAAGGCTGTCTTTGATATGGGCAGCATGGCCAAGGCAGCAGAGGCGCTCTTCATCACGCCACAGGGTCTTTCCAAATCCATCGCGCAGCTCGAGGCAGAGCTTGGGGGAACCCTGTTCGAGCGGACGAACCGTGGCGTCGAGCCCACGGAGTTCGCGCGCACCGTCTACCCGAAGGCGGTTCAGATGCTCGACTTAGCGGAGTCGATGGGAGGTTCCTCCGCGGCGAGGGGTGCCCTTTCCGTCGCCACGGTCGGCGGTGGGCTGGCGTATCTCGGACGTGGCTTCGTCAAGGGGTTCGAACGCGAGCACCCCGGCCTCGTTCTCGACATTCGGGAGGGCAATGACGGTGCGGTGCGTGAGCTCGTCTCGTCGGGTGCGGTGTCGTGCGGGTTCACCGCCGGGCCGCTCGACCACGAGCCGTTCAATGCCACGCTGTTCTCACGCCACCCGCACTGCCTTGTGGTCCGCGCCGACGATCCGCTCGCCGGGTCTGGCCCGCTTCCCCTCTCGGTCCTGGAGGGAAGGAAGATCGTGATCATGGGCCAGGGGAACGCGCCCTACGCGTACATTCCCCGCCTTCTTTCCGCGCGCGGGATCGAACCGGCGGAGGTGACGGGTGTTGTGGAGATGTCGACAGGCTTCTTCATGGTTGCCGAGCCGGGTTCGGACGTCCTCGCGATCACCGTCGACTTCGCCATCGCACCCGGTTCGCGCGCCGATCTGGTCCCTGTCCCCTTTGACGACCCCGAGTTTACCTGGGACGAGTACTTTATCACGAGCTCCCGACGCTCACCCGATGTCCGCTGCACCGCCCTGTGCTCTTATGCGCGGTCTTGGATCGCCGTCAACGAGAGGCAGACGTTCCCGTGGCGCAGCGCAGAAGGCCCGTGGCGACTGTACGCCGGCGCCTGAGCCGACGGGCGATGGGCGGGACGCGGCGGGCGTGACATGGCGCGTTCGATCGCACTGCCTCAACCGACGGTTGCGGCGGACGAGCCGGGCTGCTTATTCCGCCCGGCGGCTCTGCGGCGTATCGTTCGCTGTGGGAAAACGAGGGTGCGCACCTTCTCCTGAACATTCGATGAACCACGGTGCCTTGGGCGCGCGGCGGTTCATGTTTACAGAAGACAGAAGAAGGAGCATGGTATGTCTGCATCAATCTCTCGCTCTACTTTCGTCAAGAAGACGGCAGGCTGCGCGGCGACTGCGGCGCTCGTGTCGCTCATGCCGAACACCTCCACGGGGACCGCGGCGGCCGCCGAAGCTGCGAGCGGCGCGCCCTCCGCTGGCGAGGCCCTCAGCGCTGCGCTCAACCCCGGTCTTTACCTCTCGACCGTCCCCAGCATCAAGGGGGATATGACCGTCGCCGTCACGCTCTCGGCGGATGGGATCGCGGACGTCAAGGTGGCGACTCACGAGGACACCCCCGGTATCGCCGAGCCGGCGATCGAAGACGTCTCCCGACGTATCCTGGAGCAGCAGAACGTCGAGGTTGACGTTCTTGCCGGTGCGACGCTTACCAGCGCCGCGCTCAAGAGCGCGGTGGAGGACTGCCTCGCGCAGGCTGGCGCGAACTTGGACGACTTCCGCAAGGGCGGCGACTACCTGGCGACCGAGGACAAGGCCGAAGGCTCTGCGGAGTCCTGGGACCTCGTCGTGGTTGGGTCGGGCTTTGCCGGCATGGGTGCCGCCATCACTGCGAGGCGCGCGGGCGTCGAGCGGGTGCTCATGCTCGAGAAAGAGGGCGTCACGGGCGGGTGCAGCCGCGTCATCGGCGGGTGCATCTCGATTATGGGCGGCAGCGCCTTCAACGAGGAGGCCGGCGTCGACTGTACCAAGGAGGAGTTCGTGGAGCCTCTGCTC
>CAYMHQ010000135.1:0-7879 GCA_964390275.1 uncultured Coriobacteriaceae bacterium | reverse complement strand
ACTGTCCGCAGTATACGGCTCTCAAGGTCCCCCGCGCCCCGGCTCGCCGCGGCGCAAAGTTGAACTATACGCCCCTCACCCCTCCGGGCGCAAGCGGGAACCGGCCTCTCCACGGGACGCACACAGGAGGGAGGGCGGGCGGGAGGGGGCGCGGCGGGGTCGCGAGACGACCGGGCGGGGGCGCCTAGCTGGGGTTTCGCGCCGGAGAGAGGCACCGGAGGGCGATTCCCGGCAGACTTTCATCGATTCCCGGTCTTTTCCTTTCCCCGGATTCCTCCACAGGACCGCCACGAAATTGCTCCCTGCTTGATCACAAAGAGCCGGGCGGACGCCTATTTCGGCACCCGCCCGGCCCAATTCGGACAACTCATATCTATGTTGTTATCCGCGATGCTGTTCGCGCTCAATCGTCACGTGCCCTCGGATGCTCGCTCCGGGCTCGGACGCTCATACCAAACGTTCGGCTGCAGGCCTCGCGTTGCGGGTAGCGGGCGCGTTAGAGGTAGCGAGCGACCTTATAGCCGGCGTGAATCGAGGACTGGATGTTCTTGGGGGAGTCGCAGCCTGCGGCGTGGACCTCGTAGCCGGCCGACTCGAGCTCCTGGTAGAGCGCCATGTTGGGCTGCATGTCGAGGCAGTCGATGACCGTGTCGCACGCGAGGGTCTTCTGGTGGCCGGTGGACATGGTGAAGGTCACGCTGTCTGCCGCGACCTCGTCGATCGTCACGTCGTTCCAGGCCTTCACGCCGTGCGCGTAGAGGTGGGCGCGGACATAGGTGCGCACCCAGCGGGACTGCTCGGCGTCGACGTCGGCCGCGGACTTCTCGTTGATGAGCTGGACCTTCTTGCCCTGGGCGATGAGGTACATGGCGAGGTCGGTCGCCTGCAGGCCCGCACCGAGGATGACGACGCTCTCCCCGACCTCGGCGCCCATGAAGTCGTCCATGCCCACGGCCGCAGGGAAGTTCGCGGCGCGCGTGCCGCCCACGGCGAGGATGACGGCGTCGGGAGCCAGGCTGTCGACCGTCTCGCGCGTGACCTCGGTACCCGTCACGACGGTGACGCCGGCGAGCTCGAGCTGACGCTCGAGGTAGGCGCGCAGGTCGCTGAGGTGCTCGTGGCCACCCTTGATGGCCTCGGCGAACGAGAGCATGCCGCCCAGGTAGCCGTTCTTCTCGTAGAGGGTGACGCTATGGCCGCGCTGCGCCGCGATGCGGGCCGCCTCCATGCCACCCACGCCGCCGCCCACGACCAGCACGTTCTTGGGGGTCTCGGCCGGCGAGCAGTCGTAGCCCTCGGGGAACTCGTCGGTGTAGGCGTACTGGGTCGTGGCGTTCACGCGGCACATCTCGGCCTCGCCGTAGGGCTTGCCGTGACAGTGGAAGCAGCGCGTGCAGGGCGCGACCTCGTCCCAGCGACCCTGCTGGAGCTTGTTGGGGAGCTCGGGGTCGACGGTGAGCGGGCGGTTCATGAAGACGAGGTCGACGTCGCCGTTGGCGATCGCGTTGTTGATGAGGTCGGGCGTGGAGCGCGGGTCCATGTAGCTGGCGCAGCCCACCGGGACGTCGACGACCTTCTTGATCTCGCGGGCAAGCGGGATGAACGCGCCGGCGCCGTAGTGCGAGCCGTCGACGAGGCCCTCGAAGTGGGTGGCGTAGTCGAACTGGGTGCCGTAGCCGGTGGTGCCGTGGGCCTTGTAGGCGCAGTGGTTCGTGTCGGTCGCCCAGCAGTTTGCCTCCTGGCCAATGGTCGCCACGCGCACCTGGATGAGGTCGGCACCGGCCTCGACCAGCGACTTCGCCAGATACTGGGACTCCTCGATCAGGATGAACTTGTCGTTGTCGCCCAGGGAGGTGTCGTTCTCCTCGACCGCGTTGATGAGCGTGAGGATGCCGAAGTCATCGCCGCACGCCTCGCGGATCGACGCGATGATGTCCCTGAAGAAGCGGACGCGGTTCTCCTCGGTCTGGACGCCGTACTCGTCCTCGCGCTGGTTGTAGCGACGGGTCACGAACTGGTTGAGGCCGTCGGTCGTGGCGCCCTTGATCTCGACGCAGTCGAAGCCGGCAGCCTTGAGGCGCGCACAGCACTCGCCGTACTGGGCGACGAGCGTCTGGAGCTCCTCGACGGTGTAGGCGTTGGCGTCGCCCGGGTCGAGCGGGGAGCCGATGCCGATCTGGGTGCCGATGTAGGCACCGCCCTCGTGCACGCGGTCGGCGAGCTTGCGGCAGACCTCGATACCCTGGTCGGCCGAGTCGAGGCGCAGGTTGCCCGAGGGGTTCATGCCGAAGCCCGAGGTCGCGCCGTCCTCGACGATGATGAGCGCCGCGCCGCCGTCGGCCATGCGACCGTAGTAGTCGAGCATGTTCTGGGAGATCTCGAGGTCGGTGCGCGCCAGGGTGTCCGAGCCAGCGGACGACTTGACGATGCGGTTCCGGAGCGTCATGGGGCCGACCTGGATCGGCGAGAAGACGGCGGAGAAGTCGGTGGTGTTGGAGGTGTAGCTCTCGTCCTGGGGGTTGAGCTCCGTCCAGGCGGGGACGGCGGCCGCGGTCGTGGCGACGGCGCCCTCGGTGGCGGACTCGGCGGTGGCGGGTTCCTCGGCAAGCGCGACCGAGGCGACCCCCACGACCGCTGCCGTGGAGGCGAGCGCCGCGCTCGCGACGCCTGCCGAACCGGTGACGAACGACCTTCTCGTGATAGCCATGTTCTGTTCTCCCTTTCCGATTGTGGAGCAAGGCATTGGTGGAGCAAATGGTGCGACGTGTCGTCTCGCGTTCGAGACGCTCCCGCCAGTATGCCGGACGGGCGCGCGGGCGGGCGACCATGCGGGCGCCTAAACTCACGACGGGGGCTGCCTATTTTTTCTAGGCATGCGTCTACCTGCCCAAACGTCGGGCGGAACCGCCGAGGATACGCTAGGCGAAAACGCCGGGTGCGGCGCGGTGCCACGTGCTATTATCAACCGCGCAATCGAGGAGGTGGGGATGGGATGAGCAAGCAGGGAAGACGCGCGGTGGGCACGACGAGCATGCTGGACGCGATGCGGGCGACGCTGCCCGGGTACGCGCTGTTCCTCGTGTGGTTCGAGGGGACGAAGTCGTTCGACGTGGGCTCTGCCGCGACCGACCCGACCTCGATGTTCTCGCTCTGCCTCATGATCGCCGACCTCGTCACGCTCGTCGCCATCGGGTGCCTGTACCGAAAGGTCGTCTCGCTGCAGCGGCGCCGCCGACTGCTCGCCGTGACAGCCTCGACCATCGCCGTCGCCACCACGGGGCTGCTTGTGCCGAGCCTCGGCGGCTCCGTCCCGGTGGGGCTCGCCGCGGCGTTCGGGGCCGGCATGGGGGTGGCGCGGGCGGTGGCGACGCTCGCGTGGATGGAGTCGTTCTGCCGCTACGGCATGCGCGACGCGTGCATCTGCTTCGCCTGCTCGACCGTGGCGGGGACCGCGCTCTCGTCGCTGCTCGGGGCCTTCCTGCCCGGCGGGGCGCTCGTGGTGGTCGACGCCGCCGCGGGAATCGCGAGCACGCTGCTCGTGCCGCGCGAGCAGGGCGGGACACCGAAAGCCGACGAGACTGGGACCTTTGGGACGACGGGAACAGCCGGCGAAGACTCCGACGCCGACTCTAACGGAGGTCCTGACGAGAACGCTCCCGGCCACTGGTCGTTCCCCCTGCAGCCGTGCCTCCTCATGGGCGTGTTCGCCGTGACGACGCTGCTCGTGGGCAACCTCGCGGGGCCCGCCGGCGCCGACCCCACGCCCCGCGGGACGCCCGGCATCCTCGCCGCGCTGCTGCTGCTCGCGATGGTGCTGAGGTCGTTCGACCAGCTCGACATAAGGGTCCTGAGCAGCGTCGCCGTTCCCTTGGGATGCCTCGGGCTGCTCGGCGCGCTCTCGCTCTTCCGCGACTCCGGCGTTCCGACGGCGTTCGCGGCCAGCCTCGCCTACCAGTGCTTCTCCACGTTCACGTACGTGCTTCTGTTCAACATTTCATATAGGTACGGGGTCAACGCGCTGTGGCTGTTCGGCTTCTCGCGGGCGCCGCGCATCGCCGCGGCCATCGTCATCCCAACGCTGACCGGGGCGGGCGTGCTCGTGGCGCCCTCGGTCGAGGCGGACGTCACGCTGGCGGTCACGCTCGTCGTGCTCGTGGCGGCATCATCGCTGTGCACAGTTGGCAAGAGCTTCGACACCACGTGGGGCATCAAGCCGCGCAACGACGGCCGGGGCGAGGACGGGCAGGCGGGCACTCCGACGGCCTCGCTCGAGGAGCGCTGCCGGCGCGCCGCGTTCCTCTACAGCCTCACCCGGCGCGAGGAGGAGGTGCTCGTGCTGCTGCTCCGCGGCCTGAGCACGCCCGAAATCGAGCGCGAACTCTCCATCTCGAACGGCACCGCCCGCAACCACGTGCAGCATGTATATAAGAAGTTCGGCGTCCACTCGCGCGACGAGCTGCAGGAGCGGATGGCGGCGGGAGAAGGCGCACAGTAGGAGCGCGGGGAATGCGGCGAGCTGGCCCAGCCATCCCCCCACGACATCCGAACCAAAGAGGGGCGCCCCCCGATGCAATTCTCCGCACCGAGGGCGCCCCTGAACTCAGCAGAACGTTATTGAAAGCGCGGTCGCGCGACTACAGCGCGGCGACAACCTTGCCGACCTCGCGGCCGAGGGTGATGGCGATGCCGATCGAAACACCGGCGATGGGCGTGAAATACGCCGGCCCGAAGCGCAGACCGCAGCAGTTGCCGGTGGCGTAGAGACCCGGGATGGGGTTGCGGGCCGTGTCGAGGACCTGCTGGTCGCCCGTGGTCTCGACGCCGCCGTTCGTGGAGAGCATGGTGCCGAGGCGGCCCTGCGTGGTCACGATCGTGTAGAACGGGGGCTCGGCGACGGGGAAGAGCAGGCGGGAGTCCTTGCCGTAGTCGTCGTCGACGCCGGCCGCGCAGACCTCGTTGTACCGCTCGACGGACGCCTTGAAGTTGGCGGCCTGGGCCTCGTCGAGCCCGAGGTATCCGACGAGGGTGTCGAGGTCGTCGGCGGCGTAGATCACACCGCCGCGCTTCTGCTGGTAGCCCTCGGCACCGGCGGCGTAGGCGGCGTCGAGCTCGGCCTGGAAGTTCTCGATCGCACCCTCGGCGGTCGGGTCGAACGCGGCATGGGCGGGCACGTTGTAGGTCAGCGACTCGGTGATGCTCGGGTCGAAGACGATGTAGCGGTTGCCGTGCTTGCGGCGCACGTTGGCGAAGCCGGTCTGCACGTAGTCGCCCACGCACTCGTTCATGAAGCGCTTGCAGTCGGCGTCGAGCCAAAGGGCCTGGTACTTGACGGGGACCGCGGAGTCGAAGTCGCCCAGGATGGGGAGCGGCGTAGGTTCGAGGCGGCCGCCGGCCCACACGGCCATCTGGATGCCGCGGCCGTCGCGGCCCATGCCCATCATCTCCTCGCCCTCCTCGAGCGACTCGAGCTGGGACTTGAGCAGGTCCTCGCACATCTCGGTGTTGCCAGAGAAGTCACCGGTGGCGAGGATGACGCCCTTCTTGGCGACGAACTTGACGTAGGCGCCCTCGGCGTTGGTGGCGATGACGCCGGTGACGGCGCCCTCGGCGTCCTGGACGAGCTGCTGGGCCTCGGTGTTGTAGTGGACGTCGACGCCCTCGTCGGCCAGATACTGGTGGATGTACTTGTAGGCGGCGGTCATGTCGAACGCGGTGCCGTCCTCCAGCGAGCCGTAGAGCTGGGGCGTGCCGATCCAGTACTTGTAGCCGGTGTTCAGCTCGTGCAGGGTGTTGGGGGTCTCGGGCCAGAAGTCGACGTTCATCGTGGCGATGCCCTCTTCGGGCAGCGGCTCGAGCCACCAGTCGAACGCAGAGCCGCAGTTGCGCACGAAGGCGCGGACGAGGTCGGCGTTGGCGCGGTTGCCGGAGTTGACCATCCAGTTCGTGAAGAACTCGTTCTCGTCGACCTTGGGCACGCCCTGAGAGGCAAGGTACTCGGAGTTGATGTGGCCGATGTCGTTGCCCTGGCCCACATAGTTCTCGCCGTCCTGCTTCTCGATCAGGATGACCGAGCAGCCCGCCTCGACGGCGGCGCGGGCAGCGGCGGAGCCGGCGTGGCTGGCGCCGCAGACCACGACGTCGGCCTCGAAGGTCTCGACGATCTGGTCGTCGGCGATGGGGTCGGGAGCCGTGCGCCAGGACTTGCCCTCGGCGACCTCCTCGGCGTACGCCGGGTTGACGAGCACCGCCGGCGCCGCAGCGAGAGCACCCGCGGCAACGCTTCCGGCGACAAAGGTCCTGCGATCAACAGTCGAAATATCCATGTTGCTGCAATCCTTTCCTCGGTGACGTGCGGCCCGCCGTCTGCGCGGCGGGGAAACCAAGTGATAAGCTACAGCTCGGCACGGCCCGCTTCATGACCATTATGGGGTGAACTTCCATTTGGGGGTCTCAACATTTTGTGGGTTGTCATCTACTACAGGTACTTTTAGCAGGAACTTTACCGAATAAGGCTTAGTTGAAGGGCATCATCAATGCTCGAAGAAATGTCTAATGCCGACGAAATGGATGGCATTTCCACTGTCGACAAACCCGAAGGCCGCACGGCCTCGCAAGCAATGCTTTCGCCTTCTCAGTTTGTACTCGTGCTGGCGC
This sequence comes from uncultured Coriobacteriaceae bacterium, assembly GCA_964390275.1. GTDB lineage: Bacteria > Actinomycetota > Coriobacteriia > Coriobacteriales > UMGS124 > CAYMHQ01. The sequence continues at coordinate 1,225 of CAYMHQ010000135.1, read as the reverse complement.
TGGGGCTTCTCTCTGGAGGGATGTGCCGTCTGCTTGTCTCGGCGACAGAATCTGCAGAGCAATCTGTGGGACGCGTAGCCGATACACCATGGTTTGCGGTGTTTATCGGGGCGCTCCTGTGGGCCGTCGCGACCTTGTTCCTCCCTGATAGGAACCGCAATTCGATCACAAATGCGATGGCTTCGGCGGCGTCGGTCGTCGGAACACTCGGGTGCTGCACCGCCGTCATCCTCGTCGGATCCCTCAAACTCGCCTGGTTCCCCCTGATGCTCGCAGGCTGCGCATGCATCGAAGCCCTGTCCTCGCTGTTCAGGGGCTGTTCGCGCGAAACGCTTCAAGGAAACCTGACCTGCACGGGATTGTCCGCCGTGCTGGGGGCGTCGGTATTCGCGGTGCTTGGCCTAGTTGGGAGCATCGCCGGCATGATGTTGGCATCCCTCTCCGTCATTTGCGGAACCCTGTTGGCATTGCATATCAAAGAGCCAATGGGAGAAGGCGCGGGCTCGGGCATAGCAGAGCGCACGCGTCAGGCCCTGTCATTTCTTGGCGGCAACCTGCTCGCACCACCCGTGCTGTTTACCCTCCTGTGGGCCTTCACGGCCGGGACGTACATGGACTACACAGGGACGGAGGAGGTTTTTGCAACGCGGTTCTTCTTCGCAGGCTTGGCGGTGACCACAGGTTGCATCTTCTGCTCCGCCCGGTTCGGCACGGCGAAGCTCTCGTTCTTGCTCCTTCAAACTGCCATCCCCGCATACGCCTGCCTCGCTCTGGCTCTCAAGGTCATCCCGGTGTCGCTGATCAACGGTTCGCTGTACAAGGATCTGATGGATTGGGGCTTCAAGCTGGCCGCGGTGTTGGCCTGGTCTTATGCCTCGTACGCCGTGATGAATCGCGAGCAGAACACGCGCTGCGTACTCGCAAGTCTGATTCTTGCCTGCGGTGCCGCGTTCGGGCTCGGCACTCTCATTACCCTACTAGCAGAAGAGGCCAAGTTTGCCGTTCTCGGCGTGGTAACCTCGGTCTTTCTGCTCTATATGGCGATATCACTGGGGAGGTCAGCGGTGGAGTACGTACGACCCAACGACGAGGCGGCACCCGCGAATGACCCGGCAGTGCACGACATGGCGTCCATCTGCCAGGTAATCGCGAAACGGTACGGCTTAACGGCGCGCGAGACGGAGGTGCTCGTCGAGCTCGCGAGCGGGCACTCGTCGAAGTACGT
>CAYMHQ010000134.1:0-7891 GCA_964390275.1 uncultured Coriobacteriaceae bacterium | reverse complement strand
ACCATGAGCGAGCTCACCTTCAGGGCGTTCGACCCCTCCCGCGACGCCGCCACAATGTTCGACCTCTACCGCGACCCCTTCGAGCAGGCGCTTTTCGCCCAGCGCGTGCCGCTCACCACGCTCGCGGAGTTCGAGGAGTGGCTCGACGGCAACATGCGCGGCAACTACCACGAGTTCCGGGTGGTCGCCCGCAAGGACACCGACGAGCTCGCCGGGTTCATGTTCGCCTACGACTACCGGCCGTTCGACCTGCACTGCAAGGTCTGCGTCTACATGCGTCCCGAGTGGCGCTCGAGCGGCGCGGGCGGCCTCATGGGCGCGCGCTTCATAGGCGACCTCTTCGCGGCGTACCCCCTGCGCAAGGTGTATGCCCTGGTATACGGCTATAACAGGGAGAGCCTGCGCAGCAACCTCCAGGCAGGCTTCGTTGAGGAGGCGGTCCTGAGGGACTACCGCTACCTCGACGGGGCGTACCATGACTGTCACATCCTCGCCCTGACGCGCGAGTCATACGAGAAGACCCTGGCGCCGCTCGTCGCGCGGGCGAGCGAGTAGGGCGGGGCTCGGGATGCGCGGGAGAGAGACGGGGACGCCGAGCAAGACCGGGGCACCGACCGGGACGATTGCCGGAGAAGGGTCGGCGGCCGAGCCGGAGCCTACCGCGTTCGGCGCGCCCTACCCGCCCTACGACGCGCCCTCGTTCGCAAGCTTCGCCGAGCTCGTCGCCTACCTGGGCGAGGCGTTTCCCGATCGCGTCGCGTTCGAGCGGGCCGAGGGGGAGCGCGTCACGTACCGCCGGCTCGTCGAGACGATCGCGCAGGTAGAGGCAGAGTTCGAGCGTGACGCGGTCGGCCGATGGGTCGACGTCCGCGACCAGGACCCCGTGCGCTTCGCGGCGCGCTACCTGGCGGCGACAGCCTCGGGGAGATGCGCCGTCCTCTGCCCCCTCGACACCGCCCAGCGCGCAGCCCTCGAGCTGCCCGCCTCCGACGCCGTCCCCGACGGTGCCACCGTCCCTGAATCCGTCCGCACCGTCGTCGCGAGTTCGGGGACCTCGGGCGACCCCAAGGCGGTCATGCTCTCCGAGGCGGGCATCCTCGCCGACCTCACCGCCGGCCTCGAGCTCTACCGCTTCGCCGACGGCGCCCGCTACGCGAAGCTCCTCCCCTACACGCACGCGTTCGGCCTGGTATGCGACCTGCTCGCACCCCTCGCGACGGGCGGGACCATCTGCCTGCCCCACTCCCCCGCCACGTTCGCGGCCGAGCTCCCCGGCATGACGGTCGACGCCCTCAACCTGCCGCCCCGCGCCGCCGGCATGCTGGCGCAGGCGCTCGAGGGGACGCGCTACCGCCTCCCCACGCTCGGGAAGATTCTCTGCGGAGGGGCCGGGCTCCCGAGCGCCCTCACGCGGCGGCTGCGCGCGCACGGCGTCGAGGCGTTCGGCTGCTACGGCCTCACCGAGTGCTCCCCCTGCGTCACCGTCAACCGCGACGCGTGGCGCAAGGACGGCAGCTGCGGCGTCGCGCTCGCCTGCAACGAGGTCGCGACCGCACCCGACGGCTCCATCCTCGTGCGCGGCGCGAACGTCATGGCCGGCTATCTGGGACGGCCCGACCTCACCGCCGCGCGCCTCTCCTCCGACGGCTGGCTGAGGACGGGCGACGTGGGCCGCATCGACGCGGACGGCTTCCTCTACGTTGACGGGCGCGCCGACGACCTCATCGTGCTCTCGGACGGCACCAAGGTCTCGCCCGAGCCGCTCGAGCGGACGCTCCAAGAGCACCCCGCCGTCGCCGAGGCGCTCGTCTTCGGCGCGGGGGATGAGGGGTCGCGCGTTCTTGGGTGCAGGCTCGTGCTGAGGAAAACCCCAGGTACGGAGCTCGATGACACCGCCGGAGCAGCCTCCGCAGCCTCGACCACCGTCGCCGTCTCGGGCGCAATCGAGTTCGCCCGGTCACTGTGCAGCCCCCAGGGCGCGCGGATTGAGCTGGTCGAGGTGTCCGAGGACCCGCTCCCCCGCACCCCGGCGGGAAAGATTCGGAGGCAGGCATGACGAGCACCGAATTCCCCGCAGGCGTCGAACCCGAGGCCGCCTTCTCCGCCTCCCCCGCAGCCCCGAACGCCCTCGAGACCACCCGCGCCGCCATCCGCGATGTCGCCGAGCTCGACCGCCTGCCCGAGCCGGAAGCGAATCTCGAGCGCGACCTCCATCTCTCGTCGTTCGACATGATTGCCGTCTGCGTCGAGCTCGAGGAACGACTCGGGGCGTCGACGGACTTCGGCAAAGTCGCCCGGGCACGCACGGTCGAGGAGCTTTCGCGCTGCTGGGAGGGGTAGCAACGCCGCCGAAGACTCACGGAGGGACGCGAGGGGTGACGTTTTCGCGTAATCAAGTTTTCGGGAGCCGCACTTGACAAACGTGGGGCCGTGCAATCCCAAAGTAATGGCTCGGGATGCAAGGTGGACGGAAGGGTACAAAAAGAGGACGGAAAGGGGACAGGAAGGGGACGGCTGGCCAAAACACCAAGTTTCCTTGCAGCAAGGTCGGGCCGTGGACAAAAGTGCAAGTTTCCTTGCACTTTACGAAGGGCCTAATCAAAGTGTTCGACAAAACCCCAGGTAGATAGTGCGTGTAGATTGACCTACTCGAACGGTGGGGTGGATTCCGCATGGAAAGTTGACATTCTGGCCACGGCGATCCCCGTCTGCAAGGAAACTTGAAGTTTTGTCCAACTGCAAGGAAAGTTGCCTTTTTGCCCACCCACACCGCCTCCGGTCGCCCGCTCCCCCCCTCGTCCGCGAACCCCGCCCCCTCGCCGCCCGCCGCCTTAACGCCGCCCTGAAACGCGAACCCCCGCCCCGCCTACTACGGCGGGACGGGGGACCCTTAAAGCAGCCTGCCTCTGGCACGGCCCGCCTCTAGCACGGCCTGCCTCCGGCACAGCCTACTGCTGCAGGCTCTTGTAGTGCTCGACGACCGCGGCGCGCTCGGCGGCGGTGAGGTCGGCGCCCATACGGCCCACCATCTGCTCGATCTCGTGGTCGTCGCCGGTGAAGTCGTAGATGTCCCCGCCGTGGCAGGTCATCACCGAGCAGTGGGCGGCCTCGACCTTCTCCACGTCGACCGCCGCGACCTCGTCGGCGCTCGGGTCAGCCGCGCCGGTCACGGAGCCGGCCGCCGCAGCCTCCTCCTCGGTGCGCGGCTGCCAGCCTTCGATGCCCTGAAGCGTCTCGAAGGTGGAGTTCGCCGCGATGAAGCCGTCGATCTGCGCCTTGCTCACGCTCATGGGCTCGGGGATGTTCGTGGGGCCAAAGAAGCCGCCGCCCGCGTTGCCCACCGCGTAGAGGCCGGGGATGGGCCTGCCGTTGTGGTCGAGGACCTGCGACTTGCCGTTGCGCTTCAGGCCCAGGCGCGTGCAGCAGTTGGAGACGCCGATGTGCGCCGCGTAGAACGGGGGCGTGTCGACCGTGGTGAGCCACTTGCCCACCTTGTAGAACTCGTGGTCGACCCCCTCGGCGCAGATCTCGTTGTAGTGCGCGACCGTCTCCGCGAGGACCTCGGGTTCGACACCCATGGCCTGGGCGAGCTCCTCGAGCGTGTCGCAGCGCACGGTGATGCCCTCCTCAACGTCGAGGTCGATCTGACGCTGGGAGTTCTCGGTGAACCAGTAGTTCGTGTTCGCCGTGGTGAGGGGGCCGTCCACCGCGTAGGGCGAGGCCGCGCCGCCGTTGGCGAAGGACATCAAGCGGTCCTCGGGCATCTTCTCTTCCCACGCGCTGTCCCAAACGGCCCACACCTTGCCGTTGGCCTGGTTCAGCACGCTGTTCGCAACCGACATGCCCACGAACGAGTCGTGCTCGTTCATGCAGCGGTAGCCGGCGTCGTTCACCCACAGGGTGGGCAGGGTCGCCACCGCGGGCTGCTGGGGCCAGCCGATGCACATCGTGCAGTCGGTCTCGTCGGTGAGGATGCGCACCTGGGTCTGGCGGTCCGAGGAGAGGAAGGGCTCGGTGCAGCCGTGCTTCTCGTAGTCGGCGCCGATCCAGATGGCCATCTTGTGGCCGTCGCCGGTGTCGTTCTTGTAGGTGAAGTCGTGAACCAGCTTGTCAAAGTTGGGCACGTAGCGGCGGTTGAACGCGTAGTCGCGGTCGATGCCGCCCGTCGCGAGGATCACGCCGCCTCGCGCGAGGTACTTCACGTAGGAGCCGTCGTCCGCGAGGGTGATGACGCCCACGACGTCCCCGGCCTCGTTCGTCACCAGCTGCTTGGCGGGCTCGGAGTAGTGGATCGAGGTGCCGTGCGCCACGGCGTACTCGGCGAGGGGCTCCATCCAGTCGGGCGACGGGGGCTCGGAGAGGTCGGGCACCAGGAAGGCGGTGTTGCCGATGTAGTTCACCGCGATGCCCGCCTCCTCAAAGATGGGGGCGAAGAAGTCAAGGCACGGCCCGCTCTGCTCGATGGTGCAGCGGACGACCTCGTACTGCGTGTTCAGGAAGCCGCAGCCCTCGATGTAGGTGTTGATGAAGCTGTCAACCTGCTCCTGCGACCACACCTCGCCGGCGTCCTTCTGAATCTGGCTGTTCACGGCCGTAAAGACGGCGCGGGGGAAGGCGAAGGTGGGGCCCTTCTCCACGAGGTGCACGTCCACGCCGAGCGACGCCAGACGGACGGCGCACGGCAGGCCCGCGAGGCCGGCGCCCACGACCACGGCGTCGCACTCGACCGTCCGGGCGATCTGGTCGTCGGCGATCGGGTCGTCGGGCTGCTCCCAGGGCAGCTCCTCCTCGCTCATGATCTCGGAAAGCTCGTAGGCCTTGGCCTGCTGCGGGACCGTCTCACCCACGAGGCCCGCCGCGGCCGCGCCCACGCCCGCGCACGCCACCGCGCCCGCACCCGCCTTGAGGAAACTCCTGCGATCGAGCGACAACATCGTTCCCATATCCCTTCCTCCTATCGACCTGTTTGTTCGGACGCCGCCGAGGGGCCGTCCTCGCCGAGGGGCGCAACCGCATCCCCCAGGCGGCGCGGACACCACGATAGACGCCGGGCCTTTGGCGGGCATCCTTCCAAAGAACGAGGGGGAGGATGATTCGAAGTGTCATACCGCGGCCGAAGTGTCATACTATGCGCGTCATCACCGCGCGGGAGGTCGCGGGCGTCACGAGGGGGTCGTATGGGAATCGGCGGAGAATACCTGCTCACGCGCGTCATGACACCGTCCCCGCAGGCGGGCGCCATTCGACGGGAGCGCCTGCTCCGGCAGCTCGACGAGGCATCCCGGCATCCCGTCGCGCTCGTCGTCGCGCCGGCGGGGTTCGGCAAGACCGTCCTCGCGCAGTCGTGGCTCGCCGAGCCGTCCCGCGCCGGCGCGCCCTACGCATGGGTCTCGCTCGGAGCTGAGGCCGGCGATGCGCTCGTCTTCCTCGGCTACCTCGTGCGGGCGCTGGGGAGGGCCGGACTCCCGGAGGACTGCCGCACGGCGCAGATGCTCTCCCGCGTGAACGCCCCGGACCCTATCGCGATCGCATCCTCCCTGATAAACGACATCGCCTCGCTCGACGGGGAGGTCACCCTCGTGCTCGACGACTTCCACGCCGCCGAGTCCGAGCAGGTGGACCGCCTGACCCTCTTCCTCATCGAGAACCAGCCGCCCAACCTGCGCTGCCTCGTCCTCACCCGCGTGGCCCCTCGCTGGCCGCTGACCTCCATGACCGCGTACGGCAGGCTGGCCACAATCGTCGACGACGACCTTCGCTTCACCGAGCCCGAGATTCGGGAGCTGGCCAGGGGCGCCGCCCTCGGCGAGATAGGCGAGGAGGAGACCGGGGAGCTCGCAAGCGTCACCGAGGGCTGGCCGGCCGCGCTGCGCCTCTGCCTGACGAGGGTCCGCCGCCCGGGGAGGTCGTCGGAGGGAAGGCCGCTGGAGGGAAGGCCGGGGCCGGTCTTCGCCGCGACGGCCGAGGGGACGGGGTACGCCCGCTCGGTGGTCGACAGGCTCCTCGACGAGTTCCTCGACGGGGCGGCGCCGGACGAGAGGGAGTTCCTCCTGGCCACGGCGCCCGTCGAGAACCTCTGCCCCGCGCTCTGCACGCACCTGCTCGGGAGCGGCTCGCCCGAGGGCGACATCGCGAGGATGGTGGAGCGCGTCTCGCGCGACGGGCTGCAGGTGACGAGCGTGGGCGACGACGGCGCCTGGTTCCGCTACCACCACCTGCTCCGCTCGAAGCTCATGGCGCGTCTGCGCGCGGACGGGGCCGACGTGGCGCGGACGTACCGCCTGGCCAGCGAATGGTTCGAGGGGCAGGGCGTTGTCTCCGAGCAGGTGCGCTACGCCATAGCCTCGCAGGACTGGGCGTTCGCCTCGGACGTGGTGATGCGGAGCGCCCTGTGGGCCATCCTCACCGGCCGGTTCTCGATGCTGCGCGACTGGATGGCGGGGATCCCGGCGCGCGAGACGCTGCAGCACCCCGTGCTGTGCTTCGCCGCCGCCCTCGTCCCCTCCCTCTCGGGCTCTCGCGCGCGACGCGCGGAGGTCGAGTCGATGTGCGGCAGGCTCGAGGAATTCGCGCGCTCGGGCGCGCGTCCGGACGAGGGGCGCCGCGAGCCGGGCGACAGACAGGGCGGCATTTCGGGCGGCAAGCCGGATGGCGAGCCGGGCAGCGAGCTGTTCGGCGACGAGAGCTCCTGCGAAGGCCTCGCCTGCCTGCTGAGGGCAGACCTCTTCATGGTGCCCGACCCGTCCCTCGACCCCGCCGAGCATCTCGCGCTCGCCCTGAGGGCCCAGCGGCTGCTCGGCGGCGCATCGCCCCTCACCGGCCCCATCTACCAGCACATAGGGTGCGCCGAGCTCGCCCTCGGCATGTACGACGAGGCGCGGGATGCGTTCGAGGAGGGCCTGCGGCGCGCGGAGGAGAACGACGACGTCTGCGTGACGGCCGAGACGGGGGCGTTCCTGGTCGACCTCTACGTGGAGCAGGGACGCTACGCCGAGGCGCTGGAGCGGATCGGCCGGCTCAAGGAGCGGGCGGCGTCGCTCGTGGGGGCGAGCGAGCGGGCGAACGAGAGCGAGACGGGGACGCCGCCGGCCCTCGGCGTGCTCGACATCATGCACGGCCGGATCCTGCTCGAGCAGGGCAGGGCGCTCGAGGCGGAGAGGCTCATCGAGCGGGGAATCGCGCTCTCCCACGGATCGTGCGTCCCTTACTTCACGATGATGGGCGGCATCGAGCTCTCCCGGGTCCAGTCCGCCACCGGCCGCTCCCCCGAGGCAGCGTCGACGCTCGACGACCTCGAGGAGTCGTGGGGAGAACTCGGGTTCGTCGTGGACGCCTTGCGCGACGAGCTCTCGGCGGGGCCTGCGACGCCGCCCGCGCCCTCCGCGGTGACGCCCGCGACATGCGCCATGCGCGACTTCCTCATGCCCGAGACCCTGCCCGGCGTCGGCTTCAGCGGAGGGGCCCAGGCTCGCTGGGAGGCCGCGGTCGCCGCGCTGCGCGCAATCGCCCGCAACGGCGACGAAGGCCAGCTGGCGGAATCACTGCCCCTCATCGACTCCGCCAGCGCGCATTACGAGCGCTGCGGCCTCGCCGGGCGCGTCGCGAAGCTCAGGCAGGTCCGCACCCGGATGTGCGACCGGATGGGGCAGGCGGAGAACGCAGCAGGGAGGCAGGCTGAGACCGAGGCGGGCACGCCCGTTCAGCTGACCGAGCGCGAGCTCGACGTTCTGCGTCTGGCGGCGAACGGCCTCTCCAACCAGGAGATCTCCGACCGGCTGTTCATCGGCATCACGACCACCAAGACGCACATGGCGCACGTCATGCAAAAGCTCAACGCCCCCAACCGCGCGAAGGCCGTCGCCCTCGCGCGCGGGTACGGGCTCATCGAATA
>CAYMHQ010000133.1:0-8066 GCA_964390275.1 uncultured Coriobacteriaceae bacterium | reverse complement strand
GGGGGGGGGGGGGGGGGGCGGGGGGGGGGGGGGCGGGGGGGGCGGGGGGGGGGGGGGGGCGGGGCCTGGCGGAGTGCAGGTGGGGACGAGCGTGGCGCGCGGGCGGAGTGAAGGCGGGGGCGAACGGTCGGGCGGGGGAGGGCGAGGGGGGGGGTCGCGCCCCGGGCACGCATGCGCTTCGCGCCCGGGGCGGTCAGCCTCACGCCCCGGGGACTTCTGCGTGCCGTCCTCGGCGATCACCACCACCTTCTTACCGCTCTCGAGCTCCTCGCGCGCCCGGTGCCCCCAGTGGTAGAGGGCGTCGGATTCGCTCACCATTCCGTCGCCGAACATGAGCCGATGGGTGCCCCGGTACGGCTGGAAGATGCCGGTGCCGAGGAAGATGTGCGCTATGCCCTTGGGGGGCGAGCGGGGATGGAGGGCGTTGGCGAGTGGGGCAGAGGGCCGCGCGCGTTTTCGGGCGGAAAATGGTCAAAAAACGGCGTTCTGTGTTCGAGACTGTGCCCGATGCCGGAATCGGATTCCTATCGCCAGTATTCTACAAGCGAAGTGACCTGCGGTTTCATCGATGAGACCAACTGCTCCGTATTTCTTACCATCCGGCTTACTAAAGAAACGGGACACAGAACGCCCCTTTTTGACCATTTCGGCGCGAAAAGTTGGCGTCTATAGCTGTCTAATTTCAAGGTTGATATGCGCGGCCGTTTACGTCGTCACCCGCGCTGTTTGCGACGCCAGAGCGGCTCGCGGCTCCTCCTACTCCTCCTCTTCCCGCAGGTAGTCCCTCAGCTGGGGGATGACGAAATCGAGCTCGCCGCGGCGTGGCGCCGTGACGACGCCGGCGTCGAGCAAGCGCCTGCGGTAGGACTGCACGTGACCCTGGGAGACCCCGAGGCGCGTTTGCAGGTCGGCGACGCGGGCTGGCCCTTCGTCGACCGCCATTGCCCGTAGGAACTCGACGTCGGCACGGGAGAGCGGGCGCAGCATCGCGCGGAACACGTCCGAATCGAGCTCGTCGAAGGCCGCTCGGCACGCTTGGTCGAGAATCCCCTCGGTAATCTCCTCGCCGTCTGACGAGTATTCGACCACGAAATAGCCGATGAGCTGCAGGAGATAGGGGAAGCCGCTCGTCGCGCGGGCCGCCTTGTCCAGAACGGCGTCGCCCACGATACGGCCGGCGCGCGTGAACGCCGACGCGTAGTATGCGCGGACGGAGGCGATCGAGACAGGGCCGAGGTCGATCTTGGAGGCGCGGTTGAGGAAGGTCAGCGTTTTCTCGTTGAGCACCTCCGAGAGGGCGGCGGGCAGGCCGGCCATGAAGACGGCGATGTTCTTCTCCTCGCCGACGAGCTCCTGATACGTCGTCGCGAGCTCGGTCAGCGCCGGGCACGACGGTTCTACCTCGTCTACGAGGATGAGGACGCCCTTGTCGGCTTCCGCCAGACGGTCGCAGAGCATCTCGAGCTTGACGCGAAAGCCGTAGGATTTGGCGACCTCCTCGGTGAACGTCAGTCCGAACGAGAATCCGAGGGCTCCTGCGCTGAAGCCTTGGACCGGCGGCTTCTTGTCTTTGACAAACTGCCCACCCTCGCGCTGCAGTATGTCGAGCACGGCGTCGAGCATCGTGTCGCCGCAGGTGACGCGGGCGACGACGTATCCCGCGTCGCGGGCCCGGTCGGCGATTTCCAGCAGCAACGCGGTCTTTCCCATGCCGCGCTGGCCCATGATGAGCGTCGCGCGCTCCCTGCTGCCGGGATACGACGCGAGGCTGTCGTCCAGGCGGCAGAGGACGTCGTCACGGCCGACGATGCGGTCGGGACGGTTGCCGAACGCGGGGCGGAAAATCGGGCGTGTCTTCGCCATGGGGCATCCCTTCGGGACGGGGCCGGTCTCCGTTATTCTCCGTTAAGTTCCGTTAAGTTCCGTTAAGTTCCGTTATTCTCCGTTAAACGCGCACGGCCCGTGCCCTACCCACTTGCCGTTGCCGGCCCTTACAGCTGCACGAGTCGTCCCTGGTGGGAGCGTGCGTAGAGGCGGTGGGAGATGGAGAGGACGGCGCGGTTGCGGCCGGCGCGCTCGAGGGCCTGCATCACCTGCTGCTCGGTCCCGGAGTCGAGGTTGGCGGTGATCTCGTCGAGCAGCAGCAGCCGGGGGTTGGCGGCCACGGCGCGGGCGATGGAGAGCAGCTGCACCTGCCCCTGGGAGAAGAGGCCCTCGGCGAACGGCGTGTCGTAGCCCTGCGGCAGTGCCTCCACGGCGGGTCCGATGCCCGCCAGGCGCGCCGCCTCGACCATCTCCTCGCGCGAGACGGATTCGTCGCCGAGCGTGATCTGGTCGGCCACCGTGCCCGGCACCGCCCGGAACGTCTGGTCGACGTGGCCCACGAAGCGCCGGCGTGCCTGGGGGGAGAGCCGCGCCGCGTCGACGCCCCACACGCGGACCGACCCCGCCCACGGCTCGTAGTCGCCCAGGATGAGCTTGAAGACGGTGCTCTTGCCGGCGCCCGTGCGGCCCGCCAGCGTCACCATCTCGCCGGGCGCCACAGCGAGCGAGAAGTCCCGCAGCACGGCCCGGCCGTCCTCGTAACCGAAGTCCACACCCGCCAGGTCCACCGCGAGCGGAGCGTCTGCCTGCGGGTTCTCGTCGGCGCTGGGGCGCTCGTCCTCGCCTAGGAACGCCTTCACGCGCCTCACGCCCGCGACCGCCTGCTGGATGTTCTCGATCTCCATGCCGATGGCGCCGAGCGGCTCGAACACCTTGCCCACGTACGCGATGACCGCCGCCGCCGTGCCCACCGACATGCCGAAGAACTCCTGCACCCCGCCGCCCAGACTCGCCAGCACCATGACGGCCGCGATGACGACCGAGCCGCTCGTGACGATGATGGGGGAGTACACCGAGTCGTAGAGGTTCACGCGCTCCATGCTCGCGAAGCAGTCGCGCACGCACGCGTCGTAGCGGGCCTCCATGAAGCGCTCGCGCCCCAGGTTGCGCACGGTGCGGATGACGCGGACGGTCTCGGGCACCTGGGCGTTCATGTTCGCCACGGCCTCGCGGTTCGCGAGCTGCGCGCTGAGCATGCGCCGCTGGAAGGCGCGCGTGAGCACGAACAGGAACGGCGTGGCCACGACGAGCAGGATTCCCAGGCCCACGCTGCGGGTGAAGACGACCGCGACGATGCCGACGACCTTGCACGCGTCCACCGCCATGCTCACGATGCCCTCGTCGAAAAGCGAGCGCACGGTGTCGACGTCGTTCACGAACAGCGAGCTCACCGACCCGCCCGTGTGCGAGGTGAAGTACCCCGCGGGCAGCCGGTCGAGCTTCTCCGCCATGGCGCTGCGCAGGCCGTGCGTCACCTTCTGCCCCGCGACGGTGACCGAGGCCGACTTGAGCGAGTCCATGAGGCTCGACCCCGCGACTGCGCCGAAGTAGAGCAGCGCCGCCGCGAGCGCGACCTCCTGACCTGCGGCGAGACTGTTGACGACGCCCTCCAGCACGAGGGGCGGCACGAGCGCGAGCAGGATGTCCGCCGCGACGACGATCGCGAGCGCGACCGTGAGCGGCGCGTTCGACCGCACGACCCCCGCCAGGATGCCGCGCAGGGTGGCCGGGGTGCGGCCGGCCCCGGGGCGGCTGGCTGGCTGGTTGCCGGAGTTGCTTGCGTTCGTGTTAGCGCTGGTCATCGTGTGCCCCCTCCCCGGTCTGCTTGGTGTAGAAGTCGCGGTACGCCGGGCAGTCCCGCATGAGGCCTTCGTGCGTCGAGACCCGCGCCCGGCCGTCCTCGACCCAGACGACCTGGTCGAGCTCGGGGAAGAGCGTCAGGCGATGCGAGATGAGCACCACCACGCCGTCGCGCGTCCGCTCGCGCAGGCCCGCCATGATCTCGTGCTCGGTTACGGGGTCCACGGCCGAGAAGGGGTCGTCGAGCACGTAGAGCGCGCGCCTTCTCGCCAGCGTGCGGGCGAGCGCGAGGCGGGCCTGCTGACCGCCCGAGAGGCGCACGCCACCCGCGCCCACGAGCGTGTCCAGGCCGTCCGGCATGGCAGCGACCTCCTCGTCGAGCCGCACCAGGCGCAGCGCCGCCTCGACGTCCACCCCGGTCTCGCCCAGGCAGACGTTGACGCGCACGGTATCGCTCAGCAGCTCGGGGTCGTGGCCGAGGTAGCCCACCGTCCTGCTGAGCTCGTAGGCCGAGAGGTCGCGAAGCTCGGAGCCGCCCACGCGGACGCTGCCCTCGTAGGGGTGCTCGCACAGGAACATCCTGCCCAGCGTCGACTTGCCGCCGGCGACCGGGCCCGTGACGCCCACGATCTGGCCGGGCTCGGCGGTGAGGCTCACCCCCTGCAGGGCGAATGCCGTCGAGTTCGAGCTGCCCGCGTCGGTCGAGCTGCCTGCGCCGTCCGGGTACGCGAGCCCCGCGTCGACCAGCGCGAGCTCCTTGGGCGAACCGAGGTCGAGGCTCGTCTCCTCGCTCCACTCGACGCGCGGTTTGAGCAGCGGTTTTATGCGCGCCCACGACACCTGGGCCTTCTGCACGGCGTTGAAGAGCTTGGCGCAGTGGGAAGCCTTGGTCGCGAAGCGGGCGAAGCACGAGAGAAACGCCGTGAACGAGGCGATGTCCCACGCGGCCCAGCCGGTGCCCGCCACGTTGCGCGCGCCCAGCCACACGATGAGGATGACGCCGATCATCGAAACCGCCTGGTAGATGGGCATCATGACGCTCTCCCAGATGCCCGCGCGCGTCGCGCAGCGCTCGTAGTCGTTCAGATGTCCCTCGTAGTCCTGCCGCCGCGCCGCCGCGAGACCGTACCGGCGGTACAGGACCGCGTTGTCCACCTGGTCCATCGTGGCGTCGTTGAGCCTGCCCGCGCTCGCCTTCGAGAGCTGGTTGGCCTGGTACACGCGCGTCTTGAGGTAGCCCGCCAGCCAGTACGCCGGCGGGGTGAAAAGGCAGCTCAGAAGGGCGAGGCGCCAGTCGAGCGTGAGCAGGAGGACCAGGTAGGCCACCATGGCGACGCCCGTGTCGAAGACCTCCGTCGTGACCTTGCGCATGCCCTCGACCGCCGCGTCCACGTCGGAGACCGCCTTGGTCATGAGGGCGCCGGTGCTTGCGTCGTGCAGCTCGCCGCGCGGGGTGTGGACGATGTTGTTGTAGAGCGTTCCCCTCATCGAGCGGGCCGTGTCGTTGGCGAACCGGCGCACGTAGAAGCGCTTGACGGCGCGCATCCCCTGCACGAGCACGATGGCGAGCAGGTAGACCGCCGCCAGCACCACCATGTCGCGCACCCCGGCCGAGCCCGTCATGATGTCGAGCAGGCACTGGACCATCAGGCCCTCGAGGTAGGGTCCTGCTGCGAGCCCCGCGTTGTATATGATGCCGCTCACCGTGACGATCGCGAGCGCGCGGGCACCGTTCCTGAAGTAGGTGACGATGCGGTCGGGCCGGTATTCTGCCATCGTGTTCCTTGTCGCGAAGGGTTGGGGTGCTGGAGGGGTTAGAGACGACCCATTGTATACCGCCCCGGAGCGGGCGAGGCGGCCTTCTTTCAGGTTATACAAAGTGCGACCATTATGCGGATTGGACGTGGTGGGCGAGCCGGGTGCGGGCGAGGTGCTTTCGCGCGTTCAACGAGCGGGTTTGCTGATTGAGATTGCGCAATCTCACGGTATTCGTTAGAATGCGCAATATGAATCAGTATATCGAACATACTCCCCAAGGTTCAGTCGCAGCGCCGGAGTTGGCCGACTGGGCGCTCTCGCACGGGGTCACCTCCTTCACCACGGAGGAGGTGTCGCATCTGTGCGGCGTGCCGGCGTGCCAGGTGCCGCAGCGGCTCGCGTCCCTGCGCAAGAGGTCGCGCGTCATCTCGCCTGCCAGAGGCATCTGGGTGCCCGTGCCGGCCGAGTACCGGACATGGGGAGCGCCCGACCCGTTGCTCTACATCGACGATATGATGCGGCACTTGGGCGCCGGTTATCTGGTGGGCTGGCTCACCGCCGCCGCTCGGCACGGCGCGAGCCACCAGGCTCCGCAGACGTTCCAGGTGGCCACGTCGAGGACTCTGAGGGATCGCGAGCTCGGCCGTTCTCGTCTTCAGTTCTACGCGCGCTCATACGCGTCGACGGCGCCCTGTTCTCGGCGCGAGCTGGCGAAGACGGGCGCGCGAGTTGCCACACCCGGCATGACCATGCTCATGCTGGCGGCCGATCCCGGTTTCTGCGGCGGCCTGGGCAACGTTGCCACCGTGATAGTCGAGCTCTCCGAGGAGAATCCCGAGTATGCTGGTGAGGTGCTGGCGGCGGCGGGCCTGTTCGCCGATGCCGCGCCCCGCCGCCTGGGGCGAATCCTGGACGAGTACGGCGAGGGCGCGCCGGAGGGGCTCAGGGATTACTGCGCTGGTCTTCTCAGCCAGCCTTCGTACCTCTCGCCGACCGCTCCCAAGGAGGGCGAGCTCGATCGATCCTGGAACATCGTCATCAACGAGGAGGTTGACCCGGACCTATGATCAGGAGAAGCGACATCGTTCAGTGGGGCGTCACCCATCCGTGGCAGAACGAGAACCAGGTCGAGCAGGATTTGCTGCTCTCTCGCGCGATGATCGAGATCGCGAACGACCCGCTGCTCGGAGGGGAGCTTGTCCTGCGGGGCGGCACAGCCTTCCACAAGCTCTTCCTGCCCGAACCCTACAGGTACAGTGAGGACCTCGACTTTGTGCGTGCCACCGGCGGCGGCATCGGAGACGTCATGAAGCGCCTGACCGCGATGGGGACGGGGCTGGGCTTTGACGTGAGGACCAAGATGGGTATGTTCCCCAAGGTGATGTGGCGCTTCGCCTTTGCCGATGGCGTGCCCGGCAAGATAAAGTTGGAGATCAACACCTTCGAGCGCTCTCCCATGATGGAGCTGACCACTCGCGCGCACTCAGTGAACAGCCCCTTCTACACGGGCTCGGCGGACATTCCGACGTTCCAGCCTGAGGAGTTGGTGGCCACCAAGCTGCGCGCACTGTATCAGAGGAAGAAGGGCCGCGACCTGTACGACCTGTGGCTTGCGCTCACCGTGCTTGAGCTGGACCCAGAGAGGATCGTGGCCGCATATCCGGCCTATAGGCCCGAGGGTGTTACCGGTGAGGATGTCGTGGCAAACCTGAGAGCCAAGCTTTGTGATCCCGAGTTTCGTACCGACGTGCTCGCCATGATCAAGGTGGGTGCGCCTGCCTACGACCCGGACCTGGCAGGCGAGCTGGTCACGAACGAACTGCTCTCGCGCATCTGATGAGCGGGTTTGCTGATTGAGATTGCGCAAAATCACGCAAATCGTTAGATTGCGCAATCTCAATCAGCGCATATGGATTGTCTCGGAGTCACGCGGCTTATGGCGTCATTTCTGGGGGCGCATCGAAATGGGTGTTCAGATGTTCGAGTATCTTCGCCTTGCCGACGATACGCAGGTTTCCTACTCTGCTGTTCGCGAGGACGGGACGGCGTTGGCCTGTGTCGAGCAGCCTGTCGACATGGGGTTCAACACCGCCTGGTTCGTTATGCCTTCTTGTAAGGTGATTGAATCCGAGGGGTTCTCGTCCGACGAGATTGCCTGGTACGTCGACTTCCTCAGAAACAACGCACCCGTCATCATGGAGTTCGCCTGGGAGGGCGGCCATGTTTACGACTGCTTGTAGCCGACCCTGACCCCCGCCTTGCTGGGCCTCCCTCCCGCTTGAATGTCGACATGGTCGGGAAGTAGTGGTCGAGCGGCAGGCAGTGGGCCGTCGTTTGCCCTTGCGCGGTACCGATTCGCATGGTACAAAGTCCTTGGTGGCCTAATGGCTACTTCCAAGTGCCGGGGAGTCCCCCGGCTGATTTTTTTCAACCCCTTTTCATAGGAGGCACAGCGGCCAAAGAGCTGGGCCTCTTTGCTGACGAGAGCGGCGACCGCGTAGACAAGGCGCGCTGCTACCCGGCGACGTCGCCCTTCGGGAGAGCCTCCCTTCCCGTTCGCCCTCGCCCGCTCTCCCGTTGATGGTAAAACGGTAACGCTTGGACGGCGAACGGCTTTCGTCTGC